>NZ_JBYCZQ010000004.1:0-348390 GCF_057586315.1 Caulobacter sp. SRI_014
GGATCCGGGCATGTGAGGGTCGTTCAAGACGGATCTGACACCTTGGTTCAGCTGGATTCGAACGGCGCGGGCGGTGGTGAGAACTTCGCAACGGTAGTGCGTCTCCTGAATGTACTGGCATCTGGTCTCATTTCGCCAAACTTCTTGCCTGGGTTTAGTTCAGACGGGATCGGATTGACCTTGGTCGGCTCTGTCGGTCCTGATGCGATTGTCGGTACGGTCGGCAACGACTTTATTTTCGGGGAAAGCGGAAAGGATGTTCTCCGGGGCGATGATGGGGCAGACACGCTGTTCGGAGGAGACGCAAACGATCTGCTCTACGGAGAGATCGGAGCTGATATCGCTGACGGGGGGAACGGAAACGACTCGGTGTTTGGCGGCGATGGGGCGGATGATCTGTCCGGCGGCGAGGGTTCCGACAAGCTCTACGGTGACGCTGGAGCGGACTTCTTACAAGGTGGTGCGGGCAGCGATCTGGTTGATGGCGGCTTGGACTCCGACGTCCTCGCGGGAGGCGACGGCAACGACAATCTCAACGGTGGGTCAGGAGACGACACGCTGATCGGTGGGACGGGAAATGACGTCTTCTACGTGGACTCCTTAGGTGACAACGTCTCTGAAAATGCGGACGAGGGTTACGATATCGTCCGATCAGCGATCAGCTTCTCCCTCGCCGCGTCGCCGGACGTGGAAGCGTTACAGCTCCAAGGCGTCGGTGACATCGACGGCACTGGGAACGCGCTCGCCAACAACCTTCTCGGCAATGATGGAAGCAACAGGCTCGCCGGGGCCGCTGGCGTCGACACGATCAACGGCGGCGACGGCAACGACATTATCGTCGGCGGCGTCGGGAACGACTTGCTGACGGGAGGCGCGGGCGCGGACACGGTCTTGGTCGGCCAGGACTCCATCCACATCGGGGGGACGCTGGAATCCGACCGCCTCTATGACTTCGATGTCTCTTCGGGGGACCGGGTCGACCTTTCGGCCATCGATGCCAACGCCGGCCTTGGCGGAGATCAGCAATTTGCGTTTGTGTCGGCCTTCACGCACGTGGCAGGGCAGGCGACGCTGATTTATGTGTCCAGCCAGGACGTGACCTATCTGCGACTGGATGTGACCGGCGACGGCGTCACCGACTATCAGCTGAGAATCTCCGGAGATGTCTCCGGAACCTCGGGGAGCGTCGTCGTCGCGACCGACCCGCCGGCCAATGGCGGCTGGATTCTCTAGCTACGCACCGGAGCCGACGCATACGCGCCTGCGCTTTGGCGTGTCCGCGCCTGATCCGTATCCACTTTCATAGGTGCCCTCCTGAATCGCCACATCCTCACAGGCGCTCCCGGCGCCGGCAAAACCGTCATCCTGCGCGGCCTCGAACGCGCCGGCCTCGCGGTGGTCGAGGAGGCGGCGACCGACGTCATCGCCTGGGCCGACGCCACCGGTGTCGAGCGACACTGGGAAGACCCCGGCTTCTGCGACGCCATCCTGGATCTGCAGCAGCAGCGCGAAGCCAACGCCCCGCCCGGGACCGTGATTTTCGACCGCTCGCCGGTCTGCACCCTGGCGCTGTCACGCTTCCTGGGCCGCGAACCCTCGGCCGCCCTGCTGCTCGCCGCGACGGCGTGCCGCGACCGCTATGTCCGGGAGGTGTTCTTCGTGGAAAGCCTGCCGACCATCGTCAACACCTCAGCCCGCCGCATCAGCCTGGAGGACGCCCGCCGGTTCGGCCATTTTCACCGGCAGGTCTATGCCGAGCTTGGCTTTGACTTCATCGACATTCCGTCCGCCCCGCCGGCCGAACGGCGCGACCTCGTCCTCGCCCACCTGCGCTAGCCGGGTGGAGTCTTGGCCAGGCACCATTTGACCTGGGCCTGGCGCGGACCGTCGGCATTGAGCTTGGACTCGGAGACCGTGGCGAACACCTTGCCCTGGATGAAGGCGCCCGGGTGTTCGCCGGCCCGGCGAGCGGCGTCCTCGACCCAGGCGATCCCGCCGGCTTCCAGGGCGTCACGGTCAAAGGGGCTGGCGAATTTCTCCTCCTGGATCAGGTACTTCTCCATGTAGATGGCGGCGGCGCAGTGCAGCGAACGACTGGCCGGGTCACTGGACAGCCCGACAGACATCGGACCGCCCTGGCCGACGGCCCCGCCCGCGAGGGACAAGGCCGACAGAACGGCGGCGGTCAAAACTCGGATACGCATCTGGGACATCTCCATTTCTCGACGAGACCCTGCGGCGGGGCCGAGCTGGCCGCATGCCCAAATTCAGGGGCGGCCGCTCCGGCTCGCGCTTTCCGCTTGCGTCACTCCACGGTTTCGAACGATTGTTTGAACCAAGAACAGAACAATCGCTCGAGGAGACGCACCCCAATGGCCATCGATTTCGAAATCCCCGCCGAAGCCAAGGCGGTCCGCGAGAAGGTCCGTCAGTGGGTCGCCGATGAATGCATCCCGGCCGAGAAGCTGATCCACGACAAGGACAGCTACAAATCCGTCCTCGCCGACCTGCGCCAGAAGGCCCGCGCCCAGGGCCTGTGGCTCCCCTTCATCCCCACCGAATACGGCGGCATGGGCCTCGGCCCCCTGGCCAACGCCCTGGTGCAGATGGAACTTGGCAAGAGCCACCTGGGCGCCCTCAGCATGAACAGCCAGGGGCCCGATGACGCCACCATGCTGACCCTGCTGGCCCACGGCACCGAGTACCAGAAGGAGAAGTTCCTCAAGCCGCTGCTGAATGGCGACAAGCGCGTCTGCTACTCGATGACCGAGAAGGCCGCTGGCGCCGACGCCACCGGCATGCGCACCCGGGCGGTCAAGGACGGCAACGAGAACTACATCCTCAACGGCGAGAAGTGGTTCTCCAGCGCCGCCAGCGCCGCCGACATCGCCGTCGTCATGGCCCGCACCGACCCGGACGCGCCGCGCCACCAGCAGTTCTCGACCTTCATCGTCGAACTGCCCAACCCCGGCTACCGGATCATCCGCGACATCGGCACCATGGCCGCCGAAGGCCCGCTCAGCCACATCATGGGCGGCGGCCACAGCGAGATCGAGATCAAGGACCTGGTGGTCCCGGCCGAGAACCTGCTGGGCGGGGAGGGGCAGGGCTTCAACATGGGCCAGCACCGCCTGGCCTACGGCCGCCTGCGCCACGGCATGCACAACGTCGCCATGGCTCAGCGGGCGCTGGACATGGCCACAGAGCACGTCACAACCCGCGAAACCTTCGGTCGCAAGCTGAAGGACCGCCAGGGCGTCCAGTGGATGTTGGCCGACTGCGCCAGCGAGCTCTACATGGCGCGGCTGATGCTGATCCACATCGCCTACAAGGCCGAGAAGGGCATGGACCTGCGGCAGGAAAACTCCATCGCCAAGGTCTTCCTGGCCCACATGGTGCACAAGGTCGTCGACACCGCGATCCAGCTGCACGGGGCGCTCGGTTACTCCACCGACACCCCGCTGGCCCGCTGGTACACCCACATCCGCAGCCAGCGCCTGGTCGACGGGCCGGACGAGGTCCACCGCTGGACGGTCGGCCGCAACGTCATCAAGGCGTTCGAACGCGACGGCACCACGGCGGCGGCGGCCGGCGGGGATATTCTGTAGCCCAGCGCTGAACCCTTCCCCTCGAGGGGGAAGGGCGGGGTTGGGGTGTTCGCGCCGAGGCCGTCGGGTTGATCCCGATTGGGCGCCGACGCCTTCCGCGCCAGCCCAGGACACAGGCTGCCCACACCCCCACCCAACCCTCCCCCCTCGAGGGGGAGGGCTTTGGAGGAGCGATCATGGAACCCATCCTCGACCCCGACCTGCCGATCATCGATCCCCACCACCACCTGTGGGACCGCACCCTGCTGCTCGGCCAGCTCCCCCCGCCGACCCACCCCTTCGAGCAGATCATTCGCCGGGTCCCCCGCTACCTGCTCGACGAGCTCCTCGCTGACATGGGAGCCGGCCACAACATCATCGCCACCGTCTACATGGAGTGCGGCGCCTTCTATCGCCCGGACGGCCCGGCTCACCTCAAGCCCGTCGGCGAGATCGAAGCCGTCAACGGCCTGGCCGCCATCGCCGACAGCGGCGTCTATGGCCCGGCCAAGCCCAACGCCGGCATCGTCGGCCACGCCGACCTGACCCGGGGCGCAGCCGCCCGCGAAACCCTCGAAGCCCAGATCGCCGCCAGCCACCGCTTCCGCGGCATCCGCCACAGCGCCAGCCACGATCCGGACAGCAAGGTCCTCGGCCCCCTGGTCCGCCAGCCCGCCGGCCTTTACCTCGACAAGACCTTCCGCGAAGGCTTCGCCCAACTCGCCCCCCTGGGCCTCTCCTTCGACGCCTGGATGCTGGAGCCCCAGCTCCCCGACCTCATCGATCTGGCCAAGGCCTTCCCCGAGACCCAGATCGTCCTCGACCACGTCGGCACCCCGCTCGGCATCGCCAGCTATGAAGGCCGCCGCGAGGAGCGTTTCGATGTCTGGCGCACCAACATCCGCAAGCTGGCCGAACTCCCGAATGTCGCGGTGAAACTCGGCGGCCTGGCCATGGTCTTCCCCGGCTTCCCGTCGTGCCTGGCCGACCCGCCGGCCTCGTCGGAGCAGCTGGCGAAGGAATGGGGCCCCTACCTCGAAACCTGCATCGAGGCCTTCGGACCGACGCGCGGCATGTTCGAGAGCAACTTCCCGGTCGACATCCTCAGCTGCAGCTACGCCACGCTGTGGAACGCCTTCAAGGTCTTCGCCAAGAGCTACTCGGCCGACGAGAAGACGGCGCTGTTCAGCGGCACGGCCAACCAAATCTACAAACTCAACCTCTAAGCCCCCCGTCATCCCGGGCGCCCAGAGGGCGACCCGGGACCCAGGAGCCGCCCGCACCGACGATCACCGCCGCGGATGCCGAGCCCAGTTACCTGGGTCCCGGCTCTCCGCTGCGCTCCGGCCGGGATGACGGGCAGGGGGATGGCAGCCGTGCGGAGACTCCGCTACACGACCCCCTCATGACCAACGAAGACGTCCTTGAGGAATTCCGCGGCGCCGGCGCCCTGCGGGAAGGCCATTTCGTGCTGTCCAGCGGGCTGCACAGCCCGGTGTTCCTGCAGAAGAACCTGGTCTTCGCCCAGCCCGACCGCTGCGCCCGCCTGTGCAAGGCCCTGGCTGACAAGATCGTCGCCAATGTCGGCAAGCCCGATCTCTGCATCTCCCCGGCCGTCGGCGGCATCATCCCGGGCTACGAAACCGCCCGCCAGCTGGGCGTCACCTCCCTCTACGTCGAGCGCGAAGGCGGCCAGTTCAAGCTCCGCCGCGGCTTCTCCGTCGAGCCCGGCGACCGCGTGGTCATGGTCGAGGACATCGTCACCACCGGCCTGTCCAGCCGCGAATGCATCGCCGCCATCGAGGCTGCCGGCGCCACCGTCATCGCCGCCGCCTGCATCGTCGACCGTTCCGGCGGCCGGGCCGATGTTGGCGTGCCGCTCATCGCGCTGGCCACCCTCGACGTGCCGGCCTGGCCGGCCGACGCCCTGCCGCCCGAACTGGCCGCCATCCCCATCGAGGACCCGGGCAGCCGACGGCTGTCGAAGTAGCACCATCCTCCCACGCGAAGCGGGGGAGGGGGACCGCCCGCGCAGCGGGTGGTGGAGGGGGCGAGGGCCGTGCGCGAGTGTGTCCCTTCGCGCTCCGTCCAACGCCATACGTCAGCACTCCGTCACTCGCCCCTTCCACCACGACCTGCGGTCGCGGTCCCCCTTCCCCGTAAACGGGGAAGGATGGGTAAACGCCGTTCTCCCGGTAGCATTCGTTCCCCACATCGGGCAGTCTGACCGCCTGACAACCGGGGGATACTCATGCGCAGCCTGTTAAGCGCCGTCGCCGTCACGCTCCTAGCCGCCGGCCCGCTGGCCGCCCAGGTCCCGTCGCCCGACCGTCCGGTCACTGACCCCAAAACCGTCACCTCGCCGACCCGCCCGCCCGTCAGCCCGCTGCCCATCGAGGACATCGGCACGACGCGCGGCCTCTACCGCAGCGTCTGGAGCGCGGACGGCAAGCAGCTGTTCCTGTCCACCAACCTGACGGGCCGCTTCAACCTCTGGCGCATCGAAGCCGCCGGCAGTTTCCCGGTCCAGCTGACCCAGTCCGACGACGCCCAGTACGGCCAGGTCGTCAGCCGCGATGGCAAATGGCTCCTGTTCGAACAGGACACCGGCGGCAACGAGTACGCCGACATCTACCGCGTCCCAACGGCCGGCGGCGCGGTGGAGAACCTGACCAAAACCCCTGATCGCGGCGAGACCAACATGAAGGTCTCGCCGGCCGGCGACCTGATCGCCCTGTCGACCAAGCTCAAGTCCGAGGGCCAGACCAACCTCGCCGTCATGACGGCGGACGGCCAGGTGCGCAATCTGACCAGGGAGGCCGACCCGCAGTACAATTGGGCCGCCGTCGCCTGGACGGCCGATGGCAAGGCCCTGATCGCCAACCGCGCCACCATCGACGACAGCACCGGCGAGGTCTGGCGGGTGGACGTCGCCGACGGCAAGGCCACCCTGCTGCTCGGCAAGGCCAAGACCTTCTACGGCGCCTCGGGCGCCACGGCCGACGGTCGGATGATCTCGGTGACCACCGACGACAACGGCCAGATGAAGGCCGGCGTCTACGACAGCACGGCAAAGGCCTGGCGCTGGCTCAAGCCCACGCCCTGGGAGCAACTGGCCGGGCCCTTCACCCCGGACGGCAAGGCCCTGCTGTTCCGCATCAACGGCGATGGCCGCTCGACCATCTACCGCGTCGACCTGGCGACCATGGCCGAGACGGCCCTGACCCTGCCGCCCGGCGTCAACCGCATCGGCACGGACCGGCCCTTCTCGCCGGACGGCGGGACCCTGCTGGTCACTCACCAGGCGGCCAACACCCCGACCAACCTCTATGCCTACGATCTGGCCGGCGGAACCTCGCGGCCGCTCACCCAGCTGGCCATGGCCACCCTGGCGCCCGAGGCCCTGCCGACCTCGACCGTGATCGCCTACAAGAGCTTCGATGGCACCTTGATCAGCGCCGTCGTCACCCTGCCGCCCAACCTGAAGCGGGACGGCAAGAACCCGGCTATCGTCATGCCGCACGGCGGCCCGGCCGGTCAGTCTCTGGACGGCTTCAGCCAGTACGCCGCTGCCTTCGCCAGCCGCGGCTACATCGTCATCCAGCCCAACTTCCGGGGCTCGACGGGTTACGGCGAAGCCTTCCAGACCGCCAACTTCAAGGACCTCGGCGGCGGCGACCTGAAGGACACCATCGCCGCCAAGCACTTCCTCGTCGCCACCGGCTACGTCGACGCCAGGCGGGTCGGCATCTTCGGCGGCTCCTACGGGGGGTTCATGACCCTGATGGCCATCGGCAAGGCGCCCGACGAATTCGCGGCCGGGGTCCAGTGGTTCGGCATCATCAACTGGCGGACCATGTACAGCGACATGGACGAGTCCCTGAAAGCCTACCTGCGCACCCTGATGGGCACGCCGGAGAGCGATCCGGCCGCCTACGACGCCGCCTCGCCCCTGACCTACATCCGCAACGCCAAGGCCCCGCTGCTGACCATCCAGGGCGAGAACGACATCCGCGTCCCGCGCGGCCAGGCCCAGGAGGTGCATGACATCCTGAAGGCCCAGGGCAATGTGGTGGAAACGGTCTTCTATCCCGCCGAGGGGCACGGGTTCGAGAAGCGCGAGAACCAGCTGGACTCGCTGAAGCGGACGGTGGCGTGGTTCGACAGGTATTTGAAGCCGAAGGAGTAGGGCGGGCGGAGGGTCTTCACCCCTTCTCCGCGTCCTCCAGCGGCCCGATGTCCAGCGTCACCTCATCATCTTCCCGGCGCCGACATCGGTAGATGAATATGTCTAGACATAAGGATTCGGGCCCGCCTGACCGCAAGATCCGGTCCCGCCGAAACGTTGGCGCCGGCCTCACAAAGCCGGCCAACATTCCCCGCCTCGGGGCCAACGTCATGTCAACGCGGATGCCTACATTCACGAGCCTGGCGCCAACGGCCGTCTCACATGAAATCAATCGCTTCCGGACAGAACTTCCATCCGGAGCCCGCTCGACGGCTTGCAATGTTGCTATAATGGCCGCCGCTTCGTTTCGCCTGCCGCGCCGCCAAGGCTTCCGCCCGAGCGCCCCGCGCCCTAAGTAATCCGGACACTTCGGGACCTTCCGCCCATGACTCTGCGCCCCACGCCCCTGAGATTGGGCGTCAACATCGACCACGTCGCCACCATCCGCAACGCGCGGGGCGCCAGCTATCCCGAGCCGACCCGGGCGGCCGAGATCGCCCTGCTGGCCGGGGCCGACGGCATCACCGCCCATCTGCGCGAGGACCGCCGCCACATCTCCGACGCCGACATCGACGCCCTGGCCGACCTCTGCCGCAAGCGCGGCAAGCCGCTGAACTTCGAGATGGCCGTCACCGATGACATGGTCGCCATCGCCCTGGCGCACCGGCCGCACGCCGCCTGCCTGGTCCCCGAACGCCGCGAGGAGGTCACCACCGAGGGCGGCCTCGATGTCGTGCGCGGCGCCAACCGGGTCCGCGACGCCGTCCAGACCCTGAAAGCCGCCGGCAGCCGCGTCTCCCTGTTCATCGAGGCCGACCCCGCCCAGATCGACGCCAGCGCCGAGGCCGGCGCCCAGGTCATCGAACTGCACACCGGCGCCTTCTGCGACGCCGCCCGGGCCGGCGAGGGCGAGCGCGCCGCCGCCATCCTCGCGCGCCTGACCGCCGGCGCCGCCCAGGCGGCCCAGCTGGGCCTCGAGGTCCACGCCGGCCACGGCATCGACTACGCCACCGTCGGCCCCGTCGCCGCCATCCCCCAGCTGGCCGAGCTCAACATCGGCCACTTCCTGATCGGCGAGGCCATCTTCGTCGGCCTGGCCGAGGCCATCCAGCGCATGCGCCGGCTGATGGACGCCGCCCGCGCGCAGGCGGAGCAGGCCGCGTGATCATCGGCCTCGGCAGCGACCTCTGCGACATCCGCCGCATCGACAAGACCATGGCCCGCTTCGGCGACCGCTTCGTCCAGCGGCTCTACACCGACATCGAGCAGGCCAAGTCGGACCGCCGCAAGGACCGCGCCGCCTCCTACGCCAAACGCTTCGCCGCCAAGGAAGCCTGCGCCAAGGCGCTCGGCACCGGCGTGCCCCGCCGAGGCGTCCACTGGAAGGACATGGGTGTCGTCAATCTGCGCTCCGGCGCCCCGACCATGGCCCTGACCGGCGGCGCCGCCGACCGTCTGGCCCAGATCATTCCGGCGGGGCTGATCCCGCGCATCCACGTCACTCTGACGGACGATCATCCCTACGCGCAGGCCTTCGTCATCATCGAAGCCCTGACCCCGGCGGAGGCCGCCGCCGTTACGCCATGAACGCGAACTAACGGGCGCTCCGCTTGCTTGCGTAGTAAAGCCCGTCTAACCAGTCCCGCTGGGCTTTTCGCCCCAAGTCTTGAAGAGAATCACGCGCCGATGACCGACGCCACCGTGACCGACGGCCCGATGGAGCCGGGTGACACCCCGCCGCCGACCTTTATCCAGGAGGTCATCGAGATCGCCAAGACGGTGGCCTATGCGCTGCTGATCGCGCTGGTGCTGCGGATCTTCCTGTTCCAGCCCTTCACCATCCCGTCGGATTCCATGGAGCCCAACCTGCTCCACGGCGACTACATCATCGTCAACAAGTTCTCGTACGGCTACTCCAAGCACTCGATCCCGCTCAGCCCGCCGCTGTTCAAGGGCCGTATCTTCGGCTCCCAGGCCAAGCGCGGCGACATCGTGGTGTTCAAGCTGCCGGCCGACAACAAGACCGACTACATCAAGCGCGTCATCGGCCTGCCGGGCGACCGCATCCAGGTCCGGGGCGGGGTGCTGTACGTCAACGAAAAGCCGCTGCCCAATGTCCTGATGACCCGCGACGACAAGGCCGACATGGACCGCGTCCGTCGCCAGGAAACCAGCTACAACAACAAGACCTACGTCACCTACGCCGGCGCCGAATACGGCTACGTCAACAACACCGGCGTCTTCCTGGTGCCCCAGGGCCACTACTTCATGATGGGCGACAACCGCGACAACAGCCTGGATAGCCGCGTCGAGCCCAACTACGCCGCGCCCCGTCAGGGCGGCGTCGGCTTCGTCCCGGCCGAGAACCTGGTCGGCAAGGCCCAGATCATCCTGCTCAGCTGGTACCCGCCGTCGGAGCCCTACGACACCGGCAAGCGCCATGAAGGCGCCTCGCTGTTCAAGCCGTGGACCTGGTTTACCGAAGCCCGCCCGAGCCGGTTCTTCCGCATTCTCAAGTGAAGACTTGGCTGAAATGAACGCCCGGGTCCTGGCCGTAGAGGCGCTCGAACGCCGCATCGGCCACACCTTCGCCGACCGCGACTTGCTGGAGCGGGCGCTGACCCATTCCAGCGTCGGCGACGGGGCCATCAAGGTGCGCCATAACGAGCGCCTGGAGTTCCTCGGCGACCGGGTGCTCGGCCTGCTGGCCTCCGAACGGCTGCTGGCGCTCTATCCGGAGGCCAAGGAAGGCGAGCTGTCGCCCCGCCTGGCCAACCTGGTCAACGGCAAGGCCTGCGCCCGGGTCGGCCGGCGCCTGGAACTGGGCATAGCTCTGCGCATGAGCGGCTCGGCCACCAAGATGGGCGTGCGCGAGAACGACGGCGCACTCGGCGACGCCGTGGAGGCCCTGATGGCCGCCATCTACATCGACGGCGGGCTGGAGACGGCCCGGTCCTTCTTCCTCGCCGCCTGGGCCGACGAGTTCGACCATCTGGAAGCGCCGCGCTCCAAGGACGCCAAGACCCGGCTGCAGGAATGGGCCATGGGCCTGCGCCTGCCGATCCCGACCTATACGGTGGTCGACCAGTCGGGACCGGCCCATGCGCCGCGCTTCATTGTCGAGGTGGCGGTACGGGGCTATGAGAGCGAGCGCGGGGAGGGTGGGTCCAGGCGAGAAGCGGAAAAGGCTGCGGCGTTGATCATGCTGCTGAAACAGGAAGGCAAAGCATGACCCGGGCAGGTTTCGTCGCCATCATCGGCGCGCCCAACGCTGGCAAGTCCACCCTCACCAACCGGCTGGTTGGGGCGAAGGTGTCCATCGTCACCCAGAAGGTTCAGACCACCCGCTTCCCGGTGCGTGGTGTGGCCATGGCCGGCGAGGCGCAGATCATTCTGCTCGACACCCCCGGCATCTTTACCCCTCGCCGCAAGCTGGACCGCGCCATGGTCCGCAGCGCGTGGGCCGGGGCCGACGATGCCGACGCCGTGGTGCACCTGGTCGACGTCCAGGCCGAACTGGCCGTCCAGGACGGCAGCGCCAAGCCGGCCGACAAGCGCGGTGTCATCGACGTCCAGACCATCATCGAGAACCTGCAGGGTTCGAAAAAGCAGGTCATCCTCGCCCTCAACAAGATTGACGGCGTCAAGCGCGAGCGGCTGCTGGCCGTATCCCAGGCCCTGTTCGAGACCGGGGTCTACAGCGAGGTCTTCATGATCAGCGCGGCCGACGGCAACGGCGTCGAGGACCTGCGCGCCCGCATGGCCGAGCTGATGCCGGAGGGCCCCTGGCTCTACCCGGAAGACCAGACCGCCGACATCCCGGCCCGCCTGCTGGCCGCCGAGATCACCCGCGAGAAGCTCTACCTGCGCGTCCACGAGGAACTGCCCTACGCCGCAAGCGTCGATACCGTCTCCTTCGAGGAGAAGAAGGACGGCTCGGTGCGGATCGAACAGACCATCTATGTCGAGCGGGAGGGCCAGCGGGCCATCGTCATCGGCGCCAATGGCCAGACCCTCAAGTGGATTGGCCAGAAGAGCCGCGAGGAACTGACCGAGCTGTTCGAACGCAAGGTCCACCTGTTCCTGCACGTCCGGGTCCGCGAGAACTGGGCCGAGGAACGCGAGACCTACTCGGGCCTGGGACTGGATTTCGACGTCTAGGGGGACTGCGATGCGCCTGCTGGTTCTGATCTTTGCCCTGCTGGCGACGCCCGCCCTGGCGCTGCAGCCCGTCCCGCCCCAACCCGAAGCGTCGATAAGCGCCACCCTCGACGCCGTCCACGACGCCGCTTCCAAGGCTGATGGTCCCCGCTATTTCGCCCTCTACGCCAATGACGCCATCTACATCGGCACCGACGCCGCCGAACGCTGGAGCCTCGCCGAGTTCCGCGCCTTCGTCGAGCCCTATTTCGCCAAGGGCAAGGGCTGGACCTACAGACCTCGCGAACGCCACATCACGGTGACGAGCCACCCCTGCCGCTGCATCGCCTGGTTCGACGAACTGCTCGACAGCGAAAGCTACGGCACCAGCCGCGGCACCGGCGTTATGGTGCTGGAAGACGGCCAATGGAAGGTCGCCCAATACGCCCTGACCTTCCCGATCCCCAACGACCTGGCCCACGGCTTCACCGACCAGATCAAGGCGTTCGAGGCCAGGGCGAAGGCTAAGTAGCCGCTGCTCTCAACCCCATGAAGTAGGCCCGCCGTTCGGGCTCGAAATGCTCCAGCGCCGCCCGCAGAGTGGTCCGCGCCATCGTCGCGCCGTGCTTCTCCAGGAACGCCTCCAGCCTCGATCGGTCCTTGTCGCAGGTCCGTAGCGCCCAGCCGACCGCCTTGTGGGTCAGGTCGTGCGGGTCCTCCAGCAGGATCTCGGCGATGGCGTAGCTGTCGTCGTGGTCCCCTTTCAGGGCGAAGTGCAGGGTGGCCAGGATCGCCGTGCGCCGCTCCCAGAGGGTCTCCGACCGGGCCAGCCGGAAGAGCACATCCCGGGGCTTGTCGCGCAGGTACCGCCCGACGATCCGCCAGGCGGCCAGATCGACGAGGTCCCAGTTGTTGATCCGGTCATGCCGCCGCAGATAGAGCTCGTACAGGTCCTTCAGTCGCTCCGGCGTGCAGCCCTTGGCGGACCCCGCCTTGCCCATGATGCTCAGCGCGCCCGCCCGATCCTCATGGACATCGCTCTCCAGCAGCTTTTCCAGTTCCGGGACCGGCATGGCCAGATAGCTTTCGGAGACCTTGAACAGCGTCCCCATCTTCACGCCGATGAAGATGTCGCCCTCGCCGTAGTCGCCTTCGCCCGCCTTGAAGTAGCGCTGGATCTTGCGCAACTCCTCGTCGGACTGATGGGTCCGCAGCTCGGCCATGAAGGCCTGCGCGGTCAGGGCCATAGGGGCGAATCCTTCGGCCGACAGGCGACCTGCAACCGTTCCATGGCCAGGACGACCGGCGTCGCCTCCTCGCGGGACGCGAACCGCACGATCATCTTTGCTGTGCTGGTCCGTTCGCCGCTGGTGACCCAGACCAGAGCCTTGCCGCCCGCCTCGCCCAGTTCGATGCGGCGAACCTGGCCCCAGTCGATCACTCGGGTCATCCAACCGGCGCTGAACCGGCTCTCGCAGCGCTCGCCGGCAACGCCAACGACCCGGGCGTCCAGCTTGACCGGCCGATAGACGGCCGCCTTGCCGCCATAGAGATCATGCTCGAACTGGACCTCCCGTCCGCCAGCGAAGGCGCGCTCGATGATGGCGTGGTCGTTCGGCGCCGCCGCCACGCAGACCATGGCCGCCATCAGGATCGCAGCTCGCTTCAAGGCCTCGCCTCCACTCACGTCACAAGGTATCCCCTCCCCATGGAATGGGAAGATGAAGGCTATATCCTGTCGGCGCGGCCGCACGGCGAGACCGGGGCCATCGTCGACCTCCTGACCGAGCGCCACGGCCGCCAGGCGGCCCATGTCGCGGGTGGCTCGTCCCGCCGCCTCAAGTCGATCCTGCAGCCTGGCGCCAAGGTCCTGGCCGCCTATCACGCCCGGGTCGAGGGCCAGCTAGGGTCGGCCCGGATCGAGCCGATCGGGGAGGGCCCGTCCGAACTGTTCGATGACCGCCTGGCCCTTTCTGGTCTCGCCGCCGCCGCCGCCGTGGCCGCCGGCGCTCTTCCGGAGCGCGAGCCGCATCCGGGAGCCTTCCACGCCTTGGACGCCCTGATCGGGGCCCTGGCCATCCCCGATGTCTGGCCGGCCGTGTTCGTACAGTTCGAAGCTGGTTTGTTGAGCGAAATGGGCTTTGCCCTGGACCTCAGCAAATGCGCCTCGACGGGCGTTACCGAGGATCTGGTCTGGGTCAGCCCGCGTACCGGCCGCGCCGTCTCACGCGAGGCCGGCGAGCCCTACGCCGACCGACTGCTGCCGCTGCCGCCCTTCATGCTGTCGCCGCGCAACGGCCTCGGCGAGGGCGACATCCGCGCCGGCTTCGACCTGACCGGCCACTTCCTGGAGCAGTACGTCTTCGGCCCGCTCAACAAGCCGCTGCCGCCAGCCCGGGTCTGGCTGCTGGAACGACTGAGCGACGCAGGCCGCCTGTAGGCCCGCGTCGCCCGTCCGTCAGAGCAGGAAGTCGCCGGCGGTCAGGTTGATCGCGCCGGTAAGCCGCACCGCGAAGTCGCTGACGCCATCGCCGTTCACATCGACGCTCAGCGTGGTCATCGCGCCAGCCGTCACGAACCGCATTTCGCCGGCGGTATGGCTGAAGGCCGCCGAGCCGATGAAGTCGAAGGCCTGGTCGCCGTCCAGCAGACTGTTGGCGTCCAGCGCCGACAGATCGATCAGGTCGCCCTGGGTCTGGTTGAAGTCGGCGATGCGATCCTGGCCGGACATCAGGCTGTCGCCCAGGACGCCATAGGCGAAGACATCCTCGCCCAGCCCGCCGGTGAGGGTGTCGGCGCCGGCCCCGCCGATCAGGACGTCGTCGCCGGCGCCGCCAACCAGCCTGTCCGCGCCACCGAGCCCCGAGAGGGTGTCCTGACCCGCGCCGCCGGTGATGCTGTTGCCGAGCGCGTTGCCGACGCCGTTGAAGTCGCCGGTCCCGGCAAAGACCAGGGTCTCGATCTCTTCGGACAGGGTGTAGGCCGAGGCCGTGGCCCGGACGATGTCCAGGCCCCCGCCGGTCGTCTCGACGATGACGTCGAGGGCGTCGTCCACCAGATAGGTGTCGTTGCCGGCGCCGCCGATCAGCAGGTCGGCGTCGCCGCCGCCGTCGAGGATGTCCTTGCCCTCGCCGCCGGTCAGGGTGTCCTGGCCAAGGCCGCCGAACAGCTTGTCGTCGCCCCCGGCGCCATCGAGGCTGTCGCCCAGATCGCCCCCGGTGATGCTGTTGGCGCCCGTGTTGCCGGTCCCGGCGAAGGCGCCGGCTCCGGCGTAGACCAGGGTTTCGAGGTTGCCGCTCAGCAGGTAGCTGGCGCCGGTGGCGTACACCTTGTCCGTTCCGCCGCCGGCCAGTTCGACGATCACGTCGCCGGCGTCGTCCACCCAGTAGGTGTCATCGCCGGGGCCGCCGTCCAGAAGGTCGGCCCCGAGGCCGCCGTCAAGAACGTCCTTGCCGGCGTCGCCGAACAGGCTGTCTGTGCCATCGCCGCCGTTCAGGATGTTGTTGAAGGCGTTGCCGACGCCGGTCCTCCCGACGGCTCCAAGGATGGTCAGGTTCTCGACAAACCGGCCCGCCAGGCTGAAGTCCGCCGTCGTCAGGACGGTGTCCGTTCCACCCGACACCAGCTCGACGACCTGATCGTCGGCGCTGTCGACGCGGTAAAGGTCGTTGCCGCTCCCGCCGGTCAGGATGTCGTCGCCGGCGCCGCCGTCCAGGCTATCGTTGCCCGAACCGCCGCGCAGGTCGTCGGCGAAGCTTGAGCCGACCAGGCTGTCATTGCCGGCTCCGGCCTCCACGAAAGCCAGGCCGGAGATGGCGGTCAGCGCCGACAGGTCGAACAGTTCAGCGGTCGCGCCGCCTACGATGCCAAGACCGTTGCCGATCCAGCGCTCGATGCCCTGGGCCCCGGCGTCGAAGCCGGTGAGGCTGACCGAGGTCAGGCCGACGGCCTGGACCGCGTCACCGAGCGCCTCTTCGCCCTGGCCGCCCTGGAAGCTGTCCTTGATGGCCTCGACGCCTCGAACGACGATCACATCGTCGCCCAGGCCGCCGTCGATCACGTCGATGCCCGCGCCGCCGTCCAGGGTATCGCTCCCCACGTCGCCGACCAGGCTGTCATTGCCGGCGTCGCCGCGCAGCGTGTCGGCGCCGCCGAGCCCATGGATCACGTCATTGCCCAGGCCGCCGGAGAGGGTGTCGGCGGCGTTGGTGACGGTGGGCTGGCCGACCGGCGCATGGGTCGCATCGATGAGGTCGGCCAGCTTCCCGCCCAGGATCGTCACCCCGCTCAGGCTGTCGACGAAGACGGTCATCGACTGCACGAAGCTGGCGCCGGCGGCGTCGGTGACGCGCAGGTCCAGGGTGTGGCTGGCAGCCGCCGCGCTGATCACCGCTCCAGGCGCGACGATCAGCTTGGCGCCGTCAACGGCGAACAGGCCGGAAGGATCGGCGACGATCGAGAAGGTCAGGACGTCGCCGCGATCCACGTCCGAGCCCAGCAGGTTAGCGACAAGCAGGCCCGGCGCGGCGCCTTCGTTGACGTGGGTCGCGGAGATCGACAGCGCGTCGGGGGCGTCGTTGGCGCCCTGGACGGTGAAGACCGCCTGGCCGGCGACCTGGCTGCCGGCGCTGTCGGCGACGGCGTAGTCCAGCTGGAAGCCGACGGTTTCGCCGAGGGCCAGGCCATCGAACTGGCCTGGATCGACCGTGGCCACGCCGCCCTGGACGTTGACCGCCAGCGGCGCATCCCAGACCCCGTTGGTCACGACCACCGACAGCCCGCCGACGACCGACAGGGTGTCGCCGGGGTCAGTCGCCGCGGCGAGCAGGTCGAGGCTGGCGATGGCGCCGTCTTCGCTCAGCACGCCGCCATCGACCTGGCCGGCCGGAAGGGGCGGGGTGTTGCCGCCGGTGAACTGGAAGGTGACGCGGGCCGGGACCTCGGCCAGGCCGTCGGTCACCAGGTAGTCGACATGGATGGTGGCGTTCGCCCCGCCGGTCTGGGCCAGCAGCGCCGGATCGTGCGGATCGAAGGTGAAGGTCTGGCCGATGGGATCGAAGCTGACCCCGGCGGGCAGGACGGCGGGCGGGCCGGCCATGTGCGGTTTGGCGCCGCCATCGACGTCGCTGACGTTGGCCATGGCCGAGACCGTCACCGGCCCTTCATTGCCGCTGATCGCCACCGTCACGGGGCCGGAAACCACCGGCGCGTCGTTGGTCCCGACCAGATCGATGGTGACGACCTGGTCGGTTGCGTTGCCGGCGCTGTCGGTGATCCGGATCGTGTAGCTGAGGCTGCGGGTCTGACCCTCGGCCAGGGCTTCGATCTGGGCGGTGTCGACGTCCAGGGACCAGGCCGCCGAGCCCGGGTTCTCGCCGTCGGAGTCGGCGGCGAGGCTGGTCTGGAAGGTGACGCCCGTCTGGTCCCCGGTCATGCCGGCCAGGGTCACGGTGTGGGTGTCGTCGTGGTTGGCTTCGTAGAACTGGACCGAGCCGCTGAGGGCGGCGACGCCCGACGGCGCGGCCGGCTCGCTGAAGCTGGCGCTCAGGTCGCCGCCGACGATTTCCGGGGCCTGGCCGACGATCAGTTTGACCGTGACGTCGGCGAAGGCGAGGTATTCGATGCCGACCAGGCTGTCGATGCCGTCCGGCGAGCCGGGCCGCAGATCGGTGATGGTGAAGCCATCGCCCAGTTCCTGCACCAGGTAGTCCGCCTGCAGGCCGGAGTAGACGGCGGTGTCAGTCCCGGCGTCGCCCCAGATCTCGTCGTCCTCGCCGCCGCCGGTGATCCGATCGTCGCCCAAGCCGCCGTAGGCCATGTCCCTGTCGGCGCCCAGGTCGATCAGGTCGTTGCCGCCCAGGCCCGAGACGATGTCGTCGCCGGCGCCGGTGCTGATCGTGTCGGCGTAGTCTGTCGCGAAGCCCTGGCCCGGAACGGTGACCAGGTCCGACACGACATCGTCGTCGAAGGTCCCGATGATCGCCTCGCCATGCTGGACCAGGGCGGACGGCGAGAAATCACCGTCGGAGAAACGGAGCGTCTCGATGCCGAACAGGGTGTCGATGCCCGAAGGCGCGCCAGGCCGCAGGTCCTGGACGCTGACGCCGCCGCTCACGGCGTTGACCAGGTAGTCGCTGGAGGCGCCGCTGAACACAGCCACGTCGACGCCGTCGCCGCCACTCAGCAGGTCGGCGCCGGCCCCGCCGGCGATCTGGTCGGCGAAGGCGCCGCCGGTCACCTGGTCGTCGCCCGATCCGCCGACGAACGACAGCTCCTCGATGTTGGTGAAGCTGGAACCGTCCGCCAGGGTGCTGATCGCGGCCGGGTTGGACAGGTCGAGCACCACGCCACCCGCCGAGGCCGACAGGTCGATCAGCAGCTTGTCCGTTCCGGTTCCGCCGTCGATCGAGTCTTCGCCTGAGAACTGCAGGGAGTCGTCGCCGGCCCCGCCGTCGATCACGTCGACGCCGCTGCCGCCATCGATGAAGTCCGCCCCCAGCCCGCCGAGCAGCTGGTCATTGCCGCCGCCGCCGCTGAGGATGTCGTCGCCGGCCGCGCCGTCCAGGGAGTCGTCGCCGCCCAGCCCGTCAATGATCTCGCCGCCGCCAGTGCCGACGATGTCGTCGGCGCCTTCGGTGCAGGGCTCGTTGACCACCACCCCGGTGACCGGGAGGTTGGTGGACTGGAAGTTGGAGATGAACAGGCCGCTGTCATAGATGTGGTCGCCGGTGTCGGCGACGGCGATCTTGATCGTGTTGAGGCCCTGGTGGACGGGCGAGAAGACCGTCAGCACCTTGCTGACGCCGTCGTACTCGATGGGCAGGCCGCTGCCGGAATTGTCGATGAAGTAGCCGGCCGCGAGGTTCTGGCTGATGACGCTGAGCGGGGCGTTGGGATCGTTGCCGAAGTAGGCGACGTTGACGCCGTTGACCATGACCACGGCGATGTCGACGAAGGCGTCGACCCACTCGGGGTACTCATCGGTCCCGAACACCACGTTGAAGCTGATGCCGGTGATGGAGGGGTCGGTGACGGTGAAGTCGAAGCTGATGCTGGTGGCGTCGTAGGACGTCGTCTGGAAGGCCTTGTTGACCACCGCGTCGAGATCCGGATCACCGTTCATGCCGTTGCTGACCCCGAACCAGCCGACCGTGTTGCTCGTGCCTGGAAGCGTGCCCGAGGTCAGCAGGATGCCGGGGCCGATGCCCAGGGCCAGCGAGCCATCGTAAAAAGCCACCGAGGTTCCGCCGCGGATCACGACCACCGACGCCGGGTCGACCACCAGCCCGGGCGAGGTGGCGAAGAAGGCGTTCACCAGGCTCATGCCCGCATCGGCCGGGGCGACGACGAAGGGCGCCGGCGCCGGCGGCGCGGCGACCGGAGGCGGTTGAACCGCCGGGCCGCTCGGCGCGGGGAGGGGGGAGGGCGGATCGACGATCGTGGTCATGGCGAAAGCCTCGTGGCCAAGGGTTGCGCCGCTCCGGCCTGACAGGTCCCGCCTTGAATGGGGGAGAGGGCTGGTTCCCGCCGAGACTGCCGGAGCGACACGTCCGTTCTGGCGGCGCGATCTGACGAAGTCCTGACAGCGACCAAAATGTCACACCTCACTTTGAGGAGGCGCTTCAGACGGCGATGGAAGGTACCGGCCGGGAGGCTTAGGCTGACCGATCAGGGAGAGAGCCTTTTGCGCCTGCTGCTGGTCGAGGATAATCATGAGCTGGCGGGCATGGTCGTCGACGGCCTGTCCCGGGCCGGTCTGCTCGCCGACCATTGCCCGATCCTGGCGGAGGCCAGGGACGCCTTGCGCGCCCGGACCTACGCCTTGGTGATTCTCGATCTTGGGCTTCCGGACGGCGATGGAACCGTTTTCCTGGCCGAGGCCCGCCGCGAGGGCCTGACGGCGCCGGTGCTGTTGCTGACCGCGCGCAGCGGCCTCAACGACAAGGTGGCCGGGCTCGACGCCGGGGCCGATGACTACCTGACCAAGCCCTTCGAGATCAGCGAACTGGCCGCCCGCTGCCGGGCTCTGCTTCGTCGGCCGGGTGCGCCGCTGGGGGTGAGGCTGACTGTCGGTGATCTGGCTGTGGACACCGCTGGCCGTACAGTCGAGGTCGCCGGCCGTGCTCTGGACCTGCCGCCCCGGGAGTTCGCGCTGCTGGAACTGCTGGCGCGCCTCCAGGGGACTGTTCTGCGCCGGTCGCGACTTGAGACCGCCCTCTATTCGATGGACGAAGCGGTCTCTCCCAACGCCCTGGACGCCGTGGTCTCCCGGCTGCGCCGTCACCTGGCGGCGGCCGGAAGCACGACCCAGCTACGGACGGTTCATGGCGTCGGCTACGCCCTGACCGTCGGCCCCGGCGTGACCCTGGATGCCTGATCGCAAAGCTCCCTTCGGCTCCAGCCTTTTCCAGCAGCTCAGCATCGTTCTGATCCTGCTGGTGGTGATCTTTGGCGTCTTCAACGCGGGGCTGGTGGTCGCCCTCTACGCCAACGATCCAGGACAGCTGGCGCGGAGCCTGGTCCAGAGTCATGCGCGAGCCGTGGCAAGGTCCCTGGGCTCCGAGCACAGCCTGGCGGCCACGAAGCCGGGCACACAGCGCCAGTGGGTGGCGAGGGACGCCGCCGGAACGCTTCTGGCCTCCGGCGGACCAGCCCTGTCCCCGGTGGCGGCTTTCGGGACGGAGGAATGGACACGAAATCGCACCCTTGGCGACGAACTCCGGGTGGCGGGCGTTACACCGATCCGGCGACAGGGAGAGACCCTCTGGGTCGGGGTGGCGCTGGTCACGCCGGCCCGTGACGCCTACGTCGGCCCGATCCTGCTGGAGCTAGGGGAGCACGTCTTCGTGCCGCTCGTACCGCTGTCTCTGCTGCTGCTGGGCTTCAGTCTCTGGCAGGTCCGCCGGCTGACCGCGCCGCTCAGACAGGCCGTGCGCGATGTCGAGGCGCTGAATCCCCAGGCCTTGTCCGACCGACTGCGAATCCCGACCTCTCCCTTCGAGCTTCGGGTCCTGGTCCTGGCGATCAACGGGGCCTTGGCCCGGATCGAAAAGTCGACCCGGCTGGTGCGGGATTTCAACGCCAACATGGCCCACGAACTGCGAACGCCGCTCGCCGTGCTGCGGCTGTCGGTCAGCAAGCTGCCCGCCGGCAAGGACACCGCGAAGCTCGACGCGCAGCTCAGCGGCCTGACGCGAACCATCGAGCAGATGCTGGAAATGGCCCAGGCCGAGGCCCCGCTGCCCGACGGCGCCGGGCCGCTCGACCTGAACGACCTTGCCGGCGAGGTCGTGGCCCAGCTGGCGCCGCTGGCCTGGGCGTCGGACCGGGAGCTGCAACTTTCGGAGGGCGAGGCGGGCCCCGTGACCGGGCACGCCGAGGCCATTCAGCGGGCCCTGCGAAACCTGATCGAGAACGCGATCCGCCACACGCCGGCCGGCGCCGCCGTCGACGTCCGGGTCGGGCCTGGCGCCCGCATTTCGGTGCGAGACCACGGACCGGGCGTGCCGGCCGAGCATCGCGCCCGGGTGTTCGACCGCTTCTGGCGGGCCGATCGCGGCCGCCCGGACGGGTCTGGCCTCGGGCTTGGGATCGCGCGCGCGATCATGGAGTCGCACGGGGGACGGGTGCTGGTCGAGGACGCGGATGGCGGCGGCGCCCTCTTCATCCTCGACTTCGAGGGACAGGCGGCCGATCGGGACGGGTAGCGCGCCGTCGCCCGGGCGGTTGCGTCGCCATGACGCCCGCAAAGTCTGCGCAAATTTGAACCGGGCCCTCTAGAATGCGGACAGTTGATTCTGGACCGATATGACCCTCCACACTCCCCCGCCGGGTGACGGCGACCGCATCCTCGACGAACCGCTGACCGAGGCCCTCTCGCGGCGCTACCTGGCCTATGCCCTGTCGACCATCACCGGCCGGGCGCTGCCCGACGTGCGCGACGGGTTGAAGCCCGTCCACCGCCGCATCCTCTATGCCCTGCACGAGATGCGCCTGAACCCCGGCGCCGCCGCCCGCAAGTGCGCCAAGGTGGTCGGGGAAGTGATGGGTAACTTCCACCCGCACGGCGACCAGGCGATCTACGACGCCCTCGTCCGCCTCGCTCAGGATTTCAGCCAGCGCTACCCGCTGGTCGACGGCCAAGGCAACTTCGGCAACATCGACGGTGATAACGCCGCCGCCATGCGCTACACCGAATGCCGGATGACGCAGGCGGCCTCGGTGCTGCTTGATGGCCTCGACGAGAACGCGGTCGATTTCAAGCCGACCTACGACGGCCAGGACGAAGAGCCGGTCGTCCTGCCCGCCGGTTTTCCGAACCTCCTGGCCAACGGTTCCAGCGGCATCGCCGTCGGCATGGCCACCAGCATTCCGCCGCACAACGCCGGCGAACTGATCGACGCCTGCCTGCTGCTGCTGCAACGCCCCGAGGCGACGACCGCCGACCTGATGGAGCGGGTCAAAGGTCCCGACTTCCCGACCGGCGGCATCATCGTCGAACCCCAGCATTCGCTGCTGGAAACCTTCGAGACTGGCCGCGGCGGAGTCCGCCTGCGGGCTCGCTGGCACAAGGAAGACACCGGTCGGGGAACCTACCTGATCGTCGTCACCGAGGTGCCCTACCAGGTCAAGAAGGCCGAGCTGGTCGAAGGCCTGGCCGAGCTGATCGAGAACAAGAAGGCTCCGCTGCTCGGCGACGTGCGTGACGAGAGCGCCGAGGACGTGCGCCTCGTGCTCGAACCCAAGACCCGCAACGTCGAGCCGGAAGTGCTGATGGAGAGCCTGTTCAAGCTCTCCGACCTGGAGGTTCGCTTCCCGGTCAACATGAACGTGCTGGATCGCGGCACGCCGAAGGTCATGGGACTGAAGGCCATCCTGAAGGCCTTCCTCGATCACCGCCGCGAAGTGCTGATCCGCCGGGCCCGCTTCCGGCTGGAGAAGATCGAGGCCCGGCTGCACGTCCTGGACGGCCTGCTGATCGCCTACCTCAACCTCGATGAGGTGATCCGCATCGTCCGCTATGAGGACGAGCCGAAGCAAAAGCTGATCGCCGCCTTCGACCTCTCCGAAATCCAGGCTGACGCCATCCTCAACACCCGCCTGCGCCAACTGGCCCGGCTGGAGGAGATGGAAATCCGCCGCGAGCACGCCGAGCTGGCCGAAGAGCGCGACGGCATCGTCAGCATGCTGGCCAGCGAGGCCCAGCAGTGGAAGCTGGTCGGCGCCGGTCTGGCCGCCATGCGCGACGTTGTCGGGGTCGGCACCGAGGTCGGCCGCCGCCGCAGCGATTTCGCCGACGCCCCTACCATCGACGTCGAAGCCGCCTCCGAGGCCTTCATCCCGCGCGAGCCGATCACCGTCATCCTGTCGGACAAGGGCTGGATCCGCGCCGCCAAGGGCCGGGTCGAGGACCCCTCGGAGCTGAAGTTCAAGGAGGGCGACAAGCTCGGCTTCCTGGTCCCGGCCGAGACCACCGACAAGCTGCTGATCTTCGCCTCCGACGGCCGCTTCTTCACGCTGGACTGCTCCAAGCTGCCGAGCGCGCGCGGCCATGGCGAGCCGCTGCGGCTGATGGTCGACCTCGACGACAAGGTGAAGATCATCGACGTCTTCCCGCACAAGGCCGGCCGCAAACGTATCCTGGCCTCGAAGGAGGGCTACGGGTTCATCATGCCCGAGGACGAGGCCCTGGCCTTCCGCCGGGCCGGCAAGCAGGTGCTGAACGGGACCGCCGTAGTCTCGCTGGAAGTGACCGGCGACCAGATGGGCGTCATCGGCGACAACGGCAAAATCCTGATCTATCCGCTTGAAGAACTTCCGGAAATGCCGCGCGGCAAGGGCGTCAAACTGCAGTCCTACCGCGAGGGCGGCCTGCGCGACGCCACGGTGTTCAACGCCGAGACGGGCGGCTTCTGGATCGACGCCGGCGGCCGTAATCGCGACTGGCCCGACTGGAAAGATTGGGTCGGGCGGCGAGCCGGGGCGGGTAAACTGGCGCCCAAGGGCTTCCCGACCAGCAAGAAGTTCCGGCCGCGCTAGCCGCCGACCAGCTTGCTCATCGCTTCGAGATAGCGCCCGAACGCCGCCCGGCCCTCTGGCGTGATCCGGGCCTGCGTCAGGGGCTTGAGGCCCACGAAGCTCTTCTCGATGGCCACGTAGCCGGCGTCCTGCAGCTTGCGCAGGTGGATCGACAGGTTGCCTTGCGTCGCCTCCAGCACCGTCTTCAGCTCGGTGAAGTCGGCGACCTCGGCGTCGGCGAGATAGGCCATGATCCCCAGGCGCAGGCGCCCGTGGATGACCTCGTCGATGCCGCCGATGTCGAACTTCGCCATCAGTCCGCCTTGCCGCGCGCCATCGCGATGCCGGGCAGCATCATGAACAGGAACAGGCACATGCCGCAGATCACGACATAGGCCCAATGGCCCCGGGTCAGGCCCATGGCCGCCGCGCTGACCATCCAGCCAATCGCCGTGCCGAGCATCCACAGCCGACGGCGCAACTGCCAGGCCGCGTACCAGGCCCCGCCCAACACGGCGAAGACCACGGCCGGGTAGAAGAGCCAGATCCGGAAGTCGCCCGACTGGATGGACGGGGGCAGGAAGATGACCAGAAACACCAGATTGCACAGGCCGGTGGCGCTGAAGATGGCGTTGACCGCCCGCCCGGTGGTGCCCAGGGGCTTGGCCTGCTTGCCGCCCTTGATGATGGCCCAGGTCATGTAGACCAGGAACGCGAGCGTCGGACCGAACATGAACATCAGGGTTACCGGCCCGGGCGGGTTGAAGCCCAGGATCTGGGCCCCATGGAACAGCATTTGCAGGCCGTAGACGCCGCCCCCGACGGCGAACAGCCGGCCGGCGAAGCGCCAGACATCGCCGCCGCTGTCGTGACCGACGAGGGTCTTGATGTAGGCGAGGTCCTCGCGGGCGGAGTCTGCGTCGGTCATCAGGCGATTCCTTCCTGAAGTTGGGATTGAGGCTTCGCACGCCAGGGGATGCGGCGTCCATTCAGCAGCCAGCCCAGGTGGGTGTGGCGGACCAGCAGCTCGTAGGTAATCAACGCCGGGACTAGGGTCCCGACCAGGACCAGGCCGTACTTGACCGGCCAGGTCAGCGGCGCGTCGCGCAGCAGCACATGCAGCGCCATGACCAGCGGGATGTGGACGATGTAGACCCAGTAGCTGGCGTCGGCGATGTAACGTCGCACCGGGCTGTGGCCCGACAGGAAGGTCAGCGCCGCGCCGATCAGGCCGAAGGTCCAGGTCCAGATGGCCAGGGCGTAGAGGGCGCAGAAGCCGGCGCGCATGCTCTCGTCCCCGATCGGCGCGAAGATCGGCGTGCCCCGCACCATCAGGTAGCCGGCGGTGGTCGCCGCGATGGCGACGAGCAGGTTCAGCGCCCAGCGGCGGGTGAAGGCCTGGATCAGGCCCTCCTGTCGTTGCAGCAGCCAGCCGAAGGTATAGGCGATGCCGTAGGCGGTGGCGGCGATGGCTCCGGGGATCAGCGACTGATCCGGCGTCGGAATACCGACCCAGGCCATCAGGTTCGGCTTGAGCCACAGGGCCAGGGCAACAGGAGCGGCCAGGATCACCGGGCCGACCAGGCTGCGGGTCAGGAACGCGGTCAGGCTATCGACGAGGCGGGCGACGTGGTCGCCTCGGTCCACCAGTTTGCCGATTCCGCGCAGGATCAGCATGGCCGGATAGAAGAGCAGGAGCACCCACAGGAACCACAGGTGCGTCAGGGGGAAGGCCGTCGGCGTGATGGCCGGCGGCGGCGGCGCGTTCTTGGGGATGCCGCCCAGGGTCTGGACAGTGTTCCAGACCAGCACCGCGATGATGGCCATCAGCACCATCGGCCAGAAGATGGCCAGCGGGGCGGCGATGCGCTTGAGCCGGTCGACGATGAAGCCCCCGACGCCGCGCCGTTCCAGCAGCAGGCGGCCAAAATAACCGGCGATCAGGAAGAAGACCGTCATCCGGAAGATGTGCAGGGTGAAGAAGGTCGCGGCCATCACCTCGCTGCGCTGGTCGTCCATGACGATCCAGGCTTGCGGGCCGGGCAGGAAGGACATGGTGGCGTGGAAGGCCACGCCCAGCAGCAGGGCAAATCCCCGGACGGCGTCCAGGGCGTGCAGGCGTTCGGTCGGCGCCAGGGTCATCGCGAAACTCCATGGACGCCCCTCCGGCGTCGTAGGCCGCCCTTCTAGCAGACAAGTTTGAAATGTAAACCTGTCTGCCGATGCCGTGACCACTTGTCGCTTCCTGATCGGTGGTTACTCTTCTGCTCAAGGCCGCAAAGGCCAATGGGGATGGGGATTCGGGATGAGCTTCAGGAAATCGATGCTGGCGGCGCTGGCGGTTGGCGCGCTGCTGTCGGCGCAAGCGGCGACGCCGGTTCTGGCCCAGGCGAAGGCGTCCACGCTCCAGCCCGCCAAGCCCGAGTCGCTCGGCTTTTCCTCGGAACGGCTTGCCAAGCTCGATGAGCGGATGAAGCTGCTGGTCGACAAGGGCTATGCGCCCGGCGTGGTCATCTATGTCGCCCGTCACGGCAAAATCGTGCACCAGTCGATCTACGGCAAGGCGGACCTGGCGACCGGCGCGCCGCTGAAGGAAGACACGATCTACCGGATGTACAGCCAGACCAAGCCGGTCACCGGCGTGGCAATGATGATCCTGTACGAAGAGGGCCGCTGGAGGCTGGACGAGCCGGTTACCAAGTACGTGCCGGAATTCAAGAACCTGCAGGTCTACAAGGGCGTCGACGCCAAGGGTCAACCGATCCTGGAGCCGATCAAGCGTCCGCCGACCATGCGGGAGATCATGAGCCACACCGGCGGGTTCGCCTATGGGCTGACGACCGACAATCCCGTCGACAAGGCCTATCGGGACAGCGGCCTGCTGGGGTCGAAGGACCTGCATGAGGTGATGGTCGAGGCCAGCAAGCTGCCGCTGGCCACGCAGCCGGGCGAGGCGTGGCGCTATTCCATCTCGGTCGATATCCAAGGCTACATCGTCGAGAAGCTGTCGGGCCAGTCGCTGCCCGACTTCATGGAAAGCCGCATCTTCAAGCCGCTGGGCATGAAAGACACCGCCTTCTACGTGCCCGAGGCCAAGCGAGCGCGGCAGGCCAGCCTCTACATGTACGATCGCGAGAAGGGCGCCGTCGTGCCGGCCGAGGGCTTCATGGTGCTGGACGTCTCCAGGCCACCGACGGCGGCCAACGGCGGCGGTGGGCTGGTCTCGACCCTGGGTGACTACGCGCGTTTCGCCCAGATGCTGGGTAACGGCGGCGAGCTGGACGGGGTGCGCATTCTCAGCCCCTCGACCATCAAGCTGATGGCCGCCAACCACTTGACCGAGGCCCAGCTGGCCAAGCAGCCGCTCGGACCCGGCGTCGGCTTCGGCCTCGATTTCGGGGTGGTCATGGACCCGGCGGCCGCGGGCACGCTGGCGGGGAAGGGGACCTACAGCTGGGGCGGCGCGGCCGGCACCTGGTTCTGGGTTGATCCCGAGAACGACGTGGTCGTGCTGGGCATGATCCAGGTGCTGGGCGGCGGGCAGGTCCTGCGTCTCGATGAGGTGACCCAGCAACTGATCTACGCCGCCCTGGTCGATCCATCGAAGTAGCCCCCCCAACGGGGAGCGCGCGCGGGCTTGCGAACGGCGGTCAATGAGCTAGCGTCAGGCGTCAACCTTGCGAGGATAAGTCCGTGACCGGCCTGATCATTCTTGTCGTCGTCGTCGCCGTGATCGGTCTGATCGTGGTCGGGGTCTACAATCGGCTGGTGGCGCTCAATGCCCGCGCCGACCAGGCCTTCGCCGACATCGATGTGCAGCTGAAGCAGCGCCAGGACCTGATCCCCAACCTGGTCGAGACCGTGAAGGGCTACGCCGCCCACGAGAAGGGCACCCTCGAGGCCGTGATCGCCGCCCGCAACGCCGCCGCCGGCGCCACCACGGTCGACCAGAAGGTCCAGGCCGAGGGCGTGCTCAGCGGGGCCCTGCGCCAACTGTTCGCGGTGGCCGAGGCCTATCCGGACCTCAAGGCCAACACCAACTTCCTGAACCTGCAGGACCAGCTGGCCGACCTGGAGAACAAGCTGGCCGCCGCCCGCCGCTTCTTCAACAACGCCGTGGCCGAGTTCAACGCCGCCCGGCGCGGCTTCCCGGCCGTGGTGTTCGCGGGGATGTTCGGCTTCGGCCAGGACCGCACGCTCTACGACGTCGGGACCGAGAGCCGCGCCGCCATGGACGCCGCCGCGCCCTCCGTGAAGTTCTGATCCCATGGGGCCCGTCGGCCTCTACACCCACATCCAGGCCAACAACACGCGGTCGGTCGTCCTGCTGGCCGGCTTTCCCGTCCTGCTGACCGGTCTGATCTGGGCTCTGACGGCCGGGCTGATGGGAGCAGGGGTGCTGCCCTCGACCGGATCGGTGGCCGGCGACCTGGCCCGCGCGACGCAGCTGCTGGTCGTCTCCCTGCCGCTGGCGGTGGTGGTTTCGGTCGTCTGGTTCGCCATCGCCTACTTCGCCAACCAGACCATCATCGATCTCGCAACGGGCGCCAGGCCGGTTAGCAGGCAAGATGAACCTGCGCTCTACAACCTGTTGGAAAACCTTTGTATTTCGCGCGGTCTTCCGACGCCGACTCTGCGCATCATCGAGAGCGATGCGCTCAACGCCTTCGCCACGGGCCTGAACCAGAAACAGTACAGCGTCACCGTCACCCGGGGGCTGATGCTGACCCTGACCAAGCCCGAACTCGAGGCCGTGCTGGCCCATGAACTGACCCACATCCTCAACAAGGATGTGCGGACCATGGTCATCGCCGCGGTGTTCGCCGGCATCATCACCCTGCTGGCCGAGGTGATGCTCCGGGGCATGCGGTTTGGCCGGATCGGCGCCAGCTCCGACAAGAACAAGGGCGCCGGCCTGCTGTTGCTGATCGCCTTCGGGGCGGCGGCGATCGGCTACATACTGGCCATCGTCATCCGCATGATGCTGTCGCGCACCCGCGAATATGTCGCCGACGCCGGGGCGGTGGAGCTGACCAAGAACCCTGACGCCATGATCGGCGCCCTGCGCAAGATCAGCGGCCATGCCCACATCGACGGGCCGGACTCGATCAGGGCCATGTTCCTGGACGACGGCAAGGCCGATGTGATGGACATCTTCGCTACCCATCCGCCGATCGAAAAGCGGATCGAGGCCCTGGTGAAATACGCCGGCGGTCAGGACCTGCCGGTGACCGAACCCGAAGCAGTGTCGGGACCCTGGAGCTAACCCCACCGGAATTTATTGGGGAAGCTGCGGCTCTTTCCGCCCCAACTTCGGCATGTCCGGTCCGCGCGCGGCCTTGTTGGCCTCCAGAATCGCCTCAGCCCTTGCGATCTCACGGGCCGAAATCAGGCCCCAACCGTTGGGACGCAGGATTTCCAGGGGGGAGAAGCGAACCTTGTAGGTCATCTTCTCGCTGCCCGGCACCCAGTAGCCCAGGTAGACATGCGGCAGCTCGTTCATCGCCCCCTGGATCAGGTTGTCGAGGACGATGAAGCTGCCGAGGCTGCGCTTGGTCAGGTCCGGGTCGTAGAAGCTGTAGACCAGCGACAGACCGTCCCCCATCACATCGATCAGCACGCAGGCCAGCAGGTCGCCGGGCCCCCGGTCCTTCGACGGCGTCCGGTATTCGACGATGTGGGTGCGGACCGTGGTGTCTTCGACCATGGCCACATAGTCGGGCCAGGTCATCTCGGCCATGCCGCCGTCGGCATGGCGGGTCAGCAGGTAGCGCCGCAGCAGATCGAACTGTTCGGTCGTCGCCTCGGCTTCGACCACGTGGCGGCGCAGGTCTTCGTTGCGGCGCAGGATCTTCCGCTCCGAGCGGCTGAAGATGTAGTCCTTCACCGGGATGCGGGCCGAGGTGCAGCTGTTGCACAGCTCGCAGGCCGGGCGGTAGGCGATGTTCTGGCTGCGGCGGAAGCCGCTCTGGGTCAGGCTGTCGTTGATGGCGGCGCCGTCGGCTTGCGGCAGATGGGCGAAGACTTTCCGCTCTTCACGCCCCGGCAAGTAGGGGCAGGGCGATGCGGCGGTCAGAAAGAACCGCATTCTCCCCGAAGCTGGAAAATGATGCGTCACGCTACTCGCCCGCCTCTTCGGCTGCCCAACCCTTCAGGCTCGCATTGCGAACCCGCCCGTTGGAAAGGGATTAGGGGGCATGAACCCGTGCCGCGCAAGGGGTTCAAGCGTCGCATCTTACTGATCCGGCGGCAGGACGGGGGCTTCGCGCAACAGAACGATGGCGATGCGCCGGTTACCCGCCAGTGTCGGATCGTCCGGATACAGCGGATCGGAGTTGGCCTTGCCCGACACCTGATAGATGCGGTCGGGGTCGACCCCCGCCCCCTGAAGGATCAGCCGCGACTGGTCGGCGCGGGCCGCCGACAGCGACCAGTCGCCGCTCGAGCGGCTGCCGTCGGCATTGGCGCTGGTGTGGCCGCTGATGGTCACGCGGTTGGGCAACTGGTTGACGATCTTGGCCACCGCGCGCAGCAGGATGCGGGCCCGATCGTTGGGGGCGGCCATGCCCTCCTTGAACATCGAGCGGCCTTCCTGGTCGACCAGCTGGATGCGCAGGCCTTCCGGGGTGATGTCGATCTGGATCTGTTTGCTGAGTTCGGCCAGTTCCGGCATCGACTGCAGCGCCTGGCGCAGGCTCTGGGCGGCGGAGGCGAAATTCTCGGCGTCGCGCTTTTCAAGTTCCTTGCGCAGGGTGTCGGTGCTGGTTTCGGACAGTTCGCCGCCGGTCTTTTCGTTGGGGCGCTCGTTGGGTTTCGATTCGGGGTTCTGTTCCTCGATGATGTCCATCGAGCCGCTGGCCTTGGAACCGTCTTCGCCCAGCGCCGTGCCGCCCAGGATGCCCCCTGAGCCGCTGGTGGTTTCCGAAACCGAGGCCGGGGCGAAATAGTCGGCAATGCCGCGCTTCTGCTCGGGGCTGGTGGTGTTGATCAGCCACATCAGCAGGAAGAAGGCCATCATGGCGGTGACGAAGTCGGCATACGCGACCTTCCAGGCGCCGCCGTGGTGACCCCCGCCGACGACTTTCTTCACCTTCTTGATGAGGATCGGCCGGTCGCCCCCGATCGCCATGCTACACGCCCCGCTTAACCTTGATGGCGGCAACCTCGCGCGGGCGCGTTAAGATGGTGTTTCCTTTGATCGGAGTGGTGGAATGAAAGTCGCGTTTGTCGGCCTCGGCGTCATGGGATTTCCGATGGCCGGGCACCTGGCCAGGGCAGGGCATGAGGTCAGCGTCTTCAACCGCTCGCCGCAAAAGGCGCTGCGCTGGGTCGATACCTACGGCGGTCGGGCGGGCGACACGCTGCACCACGCCACACACGGGGCTGAGCTGGTCGCCCTCTGCGTCGGCAACGACGACGACGTGCGCGGGGTCGTCGAGGAGGTCCTTCAATCGATGGCCATGGGCGGCATCATCGTCGACCACACCACGACCTCGGCGAAGATCGCCCGGGAGATGGCCGATCTGGCCGACTCGACCGGCCGCACCTTCCTCGACGCCCCGGTCAGCGGTGGTCAGGCGGGTGCAGAGAACGGCCAGCTGACCATCATGGTCGGCGGCGATGAGGCGGCGCTGGCGCGAGCGGAGCCGGTCATCGGCGCCTACGCCAAGGCCATCAAGCGCATCGGCGGTCCCGGCCACGGCCAGCTGGCCAAGATGGCCAACCAGATCTGCATCGCCGGCGTCGTCCAGGGCCTGGCTGAGGCCGTCCACTTCTGTGCCCAGGCCGGCGTCGATCCCACGAACGTCTTCGACGCCATCAGCAAGGGCGCCGCCCAGTCCTGGCAGATGGACAATCGCTGGGCGACGATGGTGCAGGGCAAGTTCGACTTCGGCTTCGCCGTCGACTGGATGCGCAAGGATCTGGGCCTGGTGCTCGACGAGGCGGCGGCGAAGGGGGCGCGGCTCGACATGACCCGGCTGGTCGATGGGTACTACGCCGAGGTCCAGTCGTTGGGCGGGAACCGGTGGGATACCTCGAGCTTGGTGGCGAGGCTCAGCAAGTCCGGGTGACGACGACTTGTCTTCCTCGTGTCTGTACTACAAAGTTAATTCATGATCGGACCTGCTGTAATTGCCGGCATCCTGGCGCTTGGCAGTTGTCAGGCGCCCCCATTGCTGAGCGGCGCGGTCTGGCGACGTCTGCCGACCGGGGCCGAGGCAAGCAGCATCCTCGGAAACCAGCTGCACCCCCCGGTGGGCCAGTTCATTCTCTTCTGCCAAGCCCTGCCGGACGGCCGCTTCCTCCGTTGTCTTCTCCAGTCCGAGGGACGCATGGCTGACTACCCCGAGCAAGCTCCACGCCTTGCCCGGTACATGGCCATCGAACCCTTCACGAAATCGGGTGAGCCGGTCGCCGGCCGGTGGGTCCGCGTTCCGATCACACTGCGCGCGGCTGATGAAGAGGAGGCCGCTAGTCCTCCGACGCCGGCCTCGGCGGAGGCGCATTCGCTGTCGGATTGACCGCTGCCTGGGCTGCGGCGGCCTTGGCGATCACCGCCTTGCCGTAGGCTTCGGCCTCGCCGACCGTGGTAATCGCGGCCACCTGTGCCTCGATTGCGGCCACCTCGGCCGCATCGCCGCGCGCCAGTTCGACGTCGGTCTTGGCCAGCACCTTGAGGAAGCCGATGGTGTTGCCGTCCTGCGGCAGCGGCGCGTTGGCGTTCGTCGGCGGGGCAGCGCGGGGCGGTTCCGGGGCGACGGCGGGCAGGGTGGTCGGGCAGTCGGTGCGCGGGGTCGGCAGGGACAGCTGGTCCAGGACGGTGTTGGCGGCGGCATCGCGGGCCGTCATCGGCTGCAGCCCGAACAGCGCCTCCAGGGTCGCCGGCACCGAGGCATGGTCGTAGAGGGTCTTGTCGACCGTGCCCTTGGGGATGAGCGGCGAGACCAGCACCGCCGGCACGCGCACACCGTACCAGTCGAACAGGAAGCCGCCGTCGTTGATCTTAAGGTCCTGGGGACTGCCGTCGTTGGGAGTCGGCGCCTTGGTCGGCTGGACGCTGTCGTAGAAGCCGCCGTGCTCGTCATAGGTGATGATCAGCAGGCTGCGTTCCCACAGCGGTGAGTTGCGGATCGCCTCGTACGTCGCCTTGATCAGGCCCTCGCCGCCGGCCATCGAGTCCATCGGGTGCTGCGACGAGCCGCCCTCGTAGGAGCCGCCGGTGGTGTCGCCGTAGTTGGGCTCGATGAAGGTGTAGGCGTAGGGATAGGGGCCCTGAACATCCTGCGCGAAGCTGCCGAAATTGTTGGTGTTGACCTTGTAGGTGATGCCCTGCAGCGCCGCGACCTGGGGGATGCCGCCGAACACCGGACCGTTCTCGTCGACGTAGACCCGCCAGGACAGGCCGGCCGCGCTCAGCCGGTCATAGATCGAGGCGCCGCTGGGATAGACGAAGCCGCCGCCGGGCGTTTCCCAGGCCACGGTCTGCAGGCTGCTGGGCGAGTCGGCCCAGCCGCCCGACGAGGCCCCGTGGACGAAGAAGCGGTTGGGCCAGGTCGGTCCGGGCACCGAGGCGTGCCAAGCGTCACAGACTGCGAACTGCGTCGCCAGGGCGTAGATGATCGGCAGGTCCGTTTGGGTGGTGAAGCCCAGCATCGGGTCGCCGTACTCGGTCGAAACCGGCTTGCTGGGATTGTTGGAGGTGATCTCGGTCACCGTCGTCGCATAGTTGCTGACGAAGCCGGTGTTCACCGTCGGACCGTTGTAGGGGGTCCAGGGGACGCGGGTCTGCTTGTTCGGCCCCGTATACTGCACGCCCCACTCGGGACCCAGAAGCTGTTCCTGGGTGTCGTACCACTCGTGGCCAGGGTCGGTCGGCATGGCAAAGGGGGCATTGGCGCCGACCGGATCGCTCTGGACGATGGGCGGGTTGGGGCTGTTTGCGTAGTTGCGGCTGTCGTAGCTGTTGGTCGTGCCGGGCGGGGCGCGGGTGATGCCCTGAATGTCCGACTGGCCGAAGACGTTTTCGAACGAGTGGTTCTCCAGCATCAGCACGAAGACATTGTCGATCAGGGTGTAGGGCCCGGTCTTCGTCATCCCGGCCGAACAGCCGCCGGATGGCAGGTTGATGGCCAGGCTGCTGGTGTTGACGGTCAGCGGCAGGTTCTGATTCACGTCGGCCTGCTGCAACTGGCATTCCTTCCAGTTGGTCATGCTGGCGAAGCCGCTGGAGGTGTAGATACCGGGATTGGGCCCGTCCTTCACCGCCGCCTTGACCGCCCAGTAGTCGAGCACGAAGCCGACGTTCAGCCCGACCCGGAAATAGACGGTCAGCGGCCCCACCGTCTGGCCCGGCGCGGCCGTCCAGGTGGCGCTCTGGGTCCCGTCAGTGCTGTTGTTGTGGAACAGGGTCAGGGTGGCGTTGCCGCCGGTGTTGTTGGTCAGGTAGGCCTGCGCCGACTGGCGGCTCACCGGGTTCATCGGCGTCGACCCGCCGCCGGACTTCAGGTCGATGTAGAAGTTGGTGCTGCTGACCGTGAACATCAGGTTCTGGCCGGCGTCCTTGCCCTGCAGCTGGTACTCTTTCCAGCTTGAGTACTGCAGGATGCCGGTGCTCTCGAAGCGGCCGGGCGTCGAGCCGCCGGTGACGACGATCTCGCAGGCCCAGTAGTCGAGGACGGTAAACGACCCCCAGCCGGTGTTGAAATGCACGGTCAGCGGCCCGACCGTCTGGCCCGGGGCGGCCGTCCAGATGGCGCTCTCGGTGCCATAGTCGCTGTTGTTGTGCCACAGCTGGATCTTGGCCGTGCCGTCGGTCTGGTTGGTGATGAAGACCTGGGCGGTCTGTGGCGTGGACATGGCTGGACCCTTGGCGCGACACAGCGGCCGCGCCCGCTAGAGCGACGATTGAACAGGGACTGTGATGACAGGCGCGGGCGACGTGTCCGGCGCGTGGCGAGCACTATGACGCGCTGGCTGAACGGGAGTCAACGAACAAGGGAATTTAAGAATCTACTACTTTGAATGGCAGCGCGCTCAAGTCAGCAGCTTCGCCCGGATCGCAGGCTCCATCCCCGTCCAGTCGTCGGCCCAGACATGCCGCGCCGGATCGGTAGGCGCATAGGGGCGCAGGCGCTCGTCGGCGATCATCTGGAAGCGGATGACATCCGGCGCGTCGGCCGCCACCGATTCCAGATTCGGCAGCAAGTCGTCGATGAAGCCGACCAGCCCGGTGGTCCGGGCCGCCAGGTCGCGGACGATCGGGCCCTTGAGGCCGCTGTTGATGATCATCGGGTAGTGCAGGCCGTGGGTCTGCAGCCAGCCGATGCGGGCGGCGCGGCCGTGGTCGGGGGCGTTGGTCAGGATGATGACGGTCATCCTGGAGCTGAGCCGGTCCAGCGCTTCGGCCGCGCCGTTGACGGGCATGAGGTCGTCGGCGCCGTCGCGGAAGAAGTCGTCGAACAGGACCTTGCCGGTCGGCATGTCCACGCAGTCGGTCGAGCCGATCTTGTAGATGTTCTGGAACAGGGCGAAGCGGTCGATCCGCATCTCGTAGCCGTGGCGTGCCACGAAGGTCTCGAAGCCCTCCATAAAGCGGGCCAGCACCTCGTCGACGTCGACGATCAGCAGCGGGCGCGCCGGATCGACGGCGACGGCCTGGGCGGCTTCAGCGGGGGTCAGGGTTTCGAGGGCGGTCACGATTAGCGCAGGCTTAAGGATATTCGTGCGATCTGGCTTCATGGAAACGGACTCAGGTGAGTCCTTTTCCGATGCATTCCGGTCTCAAGGTCGAACGCTAGATGGCGAAAAAGGTCCTCATCGTCGAGGATAACGAGCTCAACATGAAGCTCTTCCACGACCTGCTCGACGCGCAAGGGTACGAAACCCTTCAGACGCGCGAGGGATTGTCTGCGCTTTCGCTCGCCCGCGAACACCGTCCCGACCTCATCCTGATGGACATCCAGCTGCCGGAGATCAGCGGCCTGGAAGTGACCAAATGGCTGAAGGAAGACGACGACCTGAGCCATATCCCGGTGGTGGCCGTTACCGCCTTTGCCATGAAGGGCGATGAGGAGCGTATCCGCGAAGGCGGCTGCGAGGCCTACATCTCCAAACCGATTTCGGTGTCCCACTTCCTGGACACCATCCGCCGCTTTCTAGGGTAGGGCGATGAGTGCACGTATTCTCGTAGTCGACGACATCGAGGCCAACGTCCGCCTGCTGGAGGCCAAGCTGACGGCCGAGTACTACGAGGTGCTGACCGCCTGTGACGGGCCGACGGCCCTGGCCATCGCCGCCGCCGAGAAGCCGGACATCGTGCTGCTCGACGTCATGATGCCTGGCATGGACGGCTTCCAGGTCTGCCGCCGGCTGAAGGACGATCCCGAGACGCGGCATATCCCCGTCGTGCTGGTGACGGCGCTCGACGGCCGGTCGGACCGCATCGAGGGCCTCGAGGCCGGGGCCGACGAGTTCCTGACCAAGCCGATCGACGACGTCATGCTGTTCGCCCGGGTGCGCAGTCTCACCCGCCTGAAGCTGGTGATCGACGAACTGCGCCAGCGCGAGGAATCGGGCCGTCGCATGGGCGTCATCGCCGGCGCTGCCGCCCGCCTGGGCGGGGTGGGCGGCCGCATCCTGATCGTCGACGACAACGACCGCCAGTCCCAGCGGGTGGCCACGGAGCTGGCTGTCGAGCACCGGCCAGTGGTCGAGAGCGACTACGACAAGGCCCTGCAGACCGCCCGCGGGCCGGTCGACATCATCATCGTCAACGCCGCCGCCAAGGCCTTCGACGGCCTGCGCTTCTGCGCGGCGCTGCGGTCCGACGAGCAGAGCCGCAATGTGCCGGTGCTGGTCATCGTCGATCCCGACGACCGGCCGCGGCTGGTCAAGGCCCTGGAGATCGGGGTCAACGACATCCTGACCCGGCCCATCGATCCCCAGGAACTGGCCGCCCGGGCGCGGACCCAGATCAAGCGCAAGCGCTACACCGACTTCCTGCGTCAGAACCTCGACCATTCGCTGGAGCTGGCCGTCACCGACCAGCTGACCGGGCTGCATAACCGCCGCTACATGGAAAGCCAGCTGGCCGCCCTGGTGAAGCGGGCCAGCATGGGGGGCGAGCCGGTGGCCGCCCTGATGATCGATATCGACCACTTCAAGAAGATCAACGACAGCTTCGGCCACGACGCCGGCGACGAGGTGCTGCGCGAATTCGCGGTGCGGCTGGCGACCAATGTGCGGGCCGTCGATCTGCCCTGCCGCTACGGCGGTGAGGAGTTCACGGTGATCATGCCCGGCACCCGCCTGGCCGACGCCGAGCGGATCGCCGAGCGCATCCGGCTGCATGTGGCCGGCTCGCCGTTCCGTGTGGCCGGCGGCAAGGAACTGCTGACGGTGACCATCTCGGTCGGCGTGGCCAGCACGGTCACCGACCTCGACACCCCCGAGACCTTGCTCAAGAGGGCCGACGGGGCGGTCTATGAGGCCAAGCACGCCGGTCGCAACCGGGTCATCGCCCGCGCGGCGTGACGTTCGCCGGGCTCAGGCTCTTCGACGTACCGGCGATATCAGTCCACAGAATTGGTCTGGTCGCCGACAGTTCAAGACCCAATTCAGGCATAGGAAAGTCTGGATTTCTCCGGACATAGACCTGATACGGGTAAGTGAGAGTCGCGAAAGTCGACAACTCAACGTAACAGTGTGCTGCGAGGGGCAGTCCTGATGGAAACCCGTACGAGGTCCGCCTGGATCGCGGTATGCCTTGGCCCGATTGCTTTCGGCGTGGCCATAGCGCGCCAGCTTATCAATGGACTTTGGTGGCCCTACTGGGTCGACGATCTTATCGTCGGCGTCCTGCTGACGGTCGCCGGCTGGCTGGTCCTGCGGGAAAGCAGCAGCACCCGGGCCCGCATGCTCAGCGCCGCCTGGGGCGGCATGGCGATCGTCCTCTGGGGGTCGACCTTCCGGCACGTCGAGGGCCTGCCCAGTGAGGGCTACGCGCCGCATCTGACGGTGATCACCATCGCCATGCTGGGCCTGCTGGGCCTGGCGGTGATGGGATTGTTCTGGAGCCTGCCGACGACCAAGAAGCCGTTCATCGGCACCCGTCCGCCGAAGGACAAGGGCTAGGACCAACCCCTTGGCTCACAACGCAAAACGCCCGGCTGTGAAGCCGGGCGTTCGTCGTTGGATCAGGCGGCGGAGCCTACTTGATCTTGCCTTCCTTGAACTCGACGTGCTTGCGCACGACGGGATCGTACTTCTTCAGGACCATCTTCTCGGTCTTGGTGCGGGCGTTCTTCTTGGTGACGTAGAAGAAGCCGGTGTCCGCCGTGGAGTTCAGGCGGATCTTGATGGATGCCGGTTTGGCCATAGCAATATCCTCATGGCCGCAGGGCCGAATTCTCGCGAGGCGCGGAACATACGCATGGATCGCTGGAAGTCAACGCCTGTGGCGAATAGGGTTTGCGGATGAAGCATTTCCTTATCGCCGCCGCTGCGGCCCTGCTCCTCGCAACGCCCGCCGCAGCCCGCCAATACCTGACACACGACCTCTTTTTCGGCCAGCTGAAGACCCTCTGCGGCAAGGCGTTCGAAGGCCGTGTCGTGACCACCGATCCCGCCGACAAGGATTTCGCCGGCAAGCGCCTGGTCATGCGAGTCGCCTCCTGCTCCGACGAAGAGGTGAGAATTCCTTTCGCCGTGGGCGAGGATCGCTCGCGGACGTGGGTGATCACGCGCCAGCGCCCTGATGTACTGCGCCTGAAGCATGACCACCGCCACGAGGACGGCAAGGAGGATGTCCTTTCGCAGTACGGCGGGGACGCCGTCGTGATGGGGCGGCCCGGCCGCCAGGAGTTCCCGGCGGATTCCTTTTCCAAGGCCCTCTTCCTGGAAAAGGGAAACCCCGCGTCGGTCGACAATGTCTGGGCTCTCGAAATCTCCAGGGAGGTCTTCGTCTACGAACTCCGCCGGCCGAATCGCCACTTCCGGGTCGAGTTCGATCTGACCAAACCTCTGCCTTAGGGCCGCTGCCCTAGATCAGGGTCTTCAGCCTCGCCTTGCCGTATCGGTAGGTGAAGAGGAAGGGCGGGTCGTCGGCCATCAGGGCGTCGAGGATGGCCTCGGTGATGTCGAACAGGGGGAGCCGACGGGCCTCGGGCAGGGGGCGCCAGGCCAGTTCGGAGAGTTCGTCGCTGTCCGCGAGATGGCCCGTCACGTCGGCGGCGTCTGCCTTGAAGAAGCGGGCGTGGAAGCGGACCGGGCTGTTGGTGGGGGTGATGGCGCGGGCGGCCAGGGTTATGGGCGCGCTGTCGGGCAGGGTGAGGCCGGTTTCCTCGAATGTTTCGCGGACCGCCGCCCGGGCCAGGGCCCCGGCCAGGCGGCCTGGCGCGTGAGTCAGGCGGGCGCAGAGGGGCGTCAGGTGGCGCGGTCGCTCGCGGTCGGCGGCATCGACCGCGCCGCCGGGAAAGACGAAGACGTCAGGGGCGAAGCGCGACTTGCGCGGCCGGCGGCCCATCAGGACCTCGGCGTTGCGACCGGTTCCACGCAGCAGGATCAGGCTGGCGGCGTGCCTGGGGCGAACAGGGGTGGTCACAGGTAGTCCAGACGCCGCGCGCCCTGCAGGAAGCGCATGAAGGGGGCGGGGCGCTCGGCGCCGCCCAGGCGCTCGGCGACCTCGGCGACCACGAAGCGGGTGATGTTGGGCAGGTCGAGGGCCAGGGCCTCGTCCAGATCGACCCAGGCGATCTCGTCCAGCTCGCCGCAGTCGGGCTGGCGCTCAAGGCTGACCAGGGCCTCGGCGTCGGCCATGAAGAAGCGGGCGTCGAAGCGGCGCGGCCGGTAGGGCGGGGTGATGGCCCGGGCCACAAACTGCAGGGCGCTGAGGTCAGGAGCGGCGCCCTGGGCCAGGAACTCGCGCCAGGCGCCGGCGGCCGGGCGGACGGGGGCGGGCCTGGCCAGCAGGAGGCCGACCTCCTCGAAGGTCTCGCGCACCGCGGCCATGGCCAGGGCGCGGGGCAGGGCAGGGGACTTGTGGCGCAGGGTCAGGGCGAGCCTGGCTTCCACGTCGGGGGCGAGTTCGCTGGCCGAGGGGGCGGTGAAGTCGCCGCGATCGACCCGGCCGCCGGGGAAGACCCATTTGGACGGCATGAAGGCATGGCCCTTGGCCCGGCGGCCCATCAGCAGGCGCGGCTTCTTTGCATCCCGCCGCACCACGATCAGCGTCGCGGCGTGGCGGGGCCGGATGGCCTTGCCGCCGTCGCGCATGGCGCCATCGCTGCGCGGGTCGTAGTTGGGGTCGAGGATCGGCTTGGTCATGGGGGCAGTGTAAGGGGCTGGCGGCGCGGCGGAAGTATGCCGTTGCGGAAGCCTCTGCTATCGGGAAACGCCGTCAGTATAGCAGAATGCTGTGATAATATCTTCAGCAAAAACAGCGTTCTAATTGCCAATAATTCACCTACATGAGGGGCGCTTCAGGCCTCTCTCGCCGCCGCATTCGACCTATGTTTGAACCGAACAGACCCACCAAAGACCACCCTGTCGCGTTTGGGCCCAGGGAGGCGGGTGGGGAGACCGTCGAGAGCTCTGATAATTTTGCCCGGGTAGAATTCCGGGCCCTATTCGGTCCGCAGAGGTTCGAGGATGAGGATCTCGAGGTCGCTGGTGGGGGTGTAGTTCTTCTTGAGGACTTCGAACCGCGTCGGGGCGATCCTGGTCACGCCGGTGGCGCAGAAGCTGACCAGGTTGTCGGCGGCGCCCTTGTCGACGACGAGCCGGAAGTCGCCGATCGGCTTGGCCCAGTTGGCGCCGGTTTTCAGGACGTAGGCGATCCGCTTTTCGGTGTAGCCGCTCATCGTGCCCTCGGCCTTTGCGGCCTTGCGGTTCATGGCCGCCAGGAAGCTCTGGTCGACGCAGTACTTCTTGCGCTCGGCGTTGATCGAGGCCTGGAACTCGGGGTTATCCGGCGAGGACATGCCGACGATGGTGTCGACGCTGCCGCCGACCGCCGGGATGTAGCGGTGCTCCACGTTGACGATCTGGCCGGGCGGAAAGGTCTGGGTCCAGTAGAAGGTGGTCTTGAGCACCCAGGCCGGTTCGGCGTGCGACTCCCAACCCTTGCCGGCGTCATATTCGTTGATCCAGGCCAGGCCCAGTTTGACGGCCTCGGCCTTGTCGGCGGGGCTCAGGGCGTCGAGGGCCTTGCCGGCCTCGGGACGGTGGGCGGCCAGGGGGATCCCGTGGGCCTTCAGCCAGGCGGTGCGGTCGACGCCTTTGACCAGGGCCTTCTGCTCGACCTGCGCCTTGACCGGCTTGCCGTCGACCAGGGTGTGGAACTGCAACAGGTTGGTGGCGTCGTCGCTGGGCAGGCCGTTGTCGCTCTCGAAGAAGCCTTCGCCGCCAATGTCGGGCATGGGGAAGGCGACGATGGTGCTGACCGGGGCGGCGGATGTGTTCTGAAAGCGGTACTTCACGACCACTTCCTTCTGGCTGATGTAGAGGTCCTCGGACCGCATCTCGATGCTGTCGGTGGTCTTGAGGACGAGACCGCCGGCGGCGAGCTCGGCGGTGGAGTCGTTGGCCAGGGCCGGGAGGGCGATGAGGGCCGCGAGCGTGGCGGCGAGCAGGATGTGGCGCTTCATGGTCGGGGCCCCCTTGGTGGTGGGCTCATGGGACAGGGAAGCGGCGGGGTTCGCAAGCCTCCTCCCCCAACATCCGCTCTTCGGATTCCCGGGGCGAACGGGAGTGGGGGTGGGGGAGAAGGGCTAGCGCCGCTTCTTGCCCCCCGGCTTGCCGGCTGACCGGGAGAAGCCCGGGCCGCCCTTGCGGGGCGGGCCGCCGCGGGTGTTGCCGCCGTCCCTGAACTGGCGGCGGACGCCCAGGCGGGGTTTCGGGGCGTTGGGGTCGGCCTTGGCGGGTTCGCTGAGCATTTCGAACAGCAGGCCGCCGGTGACCGGGGTCGCCTCGCGCAGCTTGACCTCGACGGCCATGCCCAGTGGCCAGCGGGCGCCGGTGCGTTCGCCCACCAGGGCGTGGAGGCGTTCGTCGTGGACAAAGTATTCTTCGCCGAGGGTGGAGACCGGGACCAGGCCGTCGGCGCCGGTTTCGGCCAGGCGGACGAAGAGGCCAAAGCGGGTGACGCCGGTGATGCGGCCCTCGAAGGTCGCGCCGACGCGGTCGGACAGGAAGCTGGCGACATAGCGGTCGGTGGCGTCGCGTTCGGCCGCCATGCTGCGGCGTTCGGCGAAGGTGATCTTTTCGGCCGTGTCCTTGATCTGGCTGATGTCGGCGTCGGTCAGGCCGTCGTCGCCCAATCCCAGGGCGCGGATCAGGGCGCGGTGGACAATGAGGTCGGCGTAGCGGCGGATTGGGCTGGTGAAGTGGGCGTACTTGGCCAGGTTGAGGCCGAAGTGGCCGATGTTGTCGCTGTTGTAGTGGGCCTGCATCTGGGTGCGCAGGACCACCTCGTTGACGATGGGGGCGTGGGGCCCCTCGCGGGTCTCGGCCAGCAGCTTGTTGAAGCGGTCGGTTCGGGGGGCCTCGCCCTTGTTCCAGGGGATGCCGAGGGTCTCCAGGAACTCGCCCAGGGACTGCATCTTCTCCATGCTGGGGGTGTCGTGGACGCGGTAGATCAGCGGGGTGCGCTTCTGCTCCAGGGTCTCGGCGGCGCAGACGTTGGCCTGGACCATCATCTCCTCGATCAGCTGGTGGGCCTCGAGGCTGCGGCGGCGTTCGATGGAGACGATCTCGCCTTCGGGGTTGAAGCGGATGCGGCGCTCGTCGCTTTCTATCCCCAGGGGGGAGCGGGCGCGGCGGCCCTTCAGCATGACGTTGTAGGCCGCCCACAGGGGCTTGAGGACACTGTCCAGCAGCGGGCCGGTCTTGTCGTCGGGCTTGCCGTCGATGGCCGCCTGGGCCTGTTCGTAGCTGAGCTTCGCAGCCGAGCGCATCAGGCCGCGCACGAAGCGGTGACTGCGCTTCTTGCCGTCGGCGCCGAAGACCATGCGCACGGCCAGGGTGGCGCGGTTCTCACCCTCGCGAAGGGAACAGAGGCCGGCCGACAGCCGCTCGGGCAGCATCGGTTCGACCCGGTCGGGGAAGTAGGTGGAGTTGCCCTTCTCGCGGGCCTCGTTGTCCAGGGCCGTGCCGTGGCGGACATAGGCGGCGACATCGGCGATGGCGACCCAGACCACCCAGCCGCCTTCGTTGCGGGCGTCATCGTCGGGGTGGGCGAAGACGGCGTCGTCGTGGTCGCGGGCGTCAGAGGGGTCGATGGTGATCAGGGGCAGCTCGCGCAGGTCCTCGCGGCCCTTGAGGGTGGGTTCCTTGGCCTCTTCGGCCTCGGCTTCGGCCTGCGGGCTGAAGCCGGTGGGGATGCCGTGGGCATGGATGGCGATCAGGGAGGCGGCGCGCGGCTCGTCCTCACGGCCGACGACTTCCAGCAGTTTGCCGTTCTTGGGGCCGTAGCGCTCGCGGGGGCCGCCCAGCTGGATCTGGGCGACGACCAGGTCGCCGTCCTTGAGATCTCGGCCATCGTATTCGGAGAGCAGCAGCACGTCGCGGCTCTTGCGGTCGACCGGCTCGACGCGGATTTCGCGGCGCACCTTGCGGACCACGCCGAGGATCTTGTGGGCGCTCTGACCCAGGCGCTTGATGACCCGGGCTTCGATCTCGCCGTTCTCGAGCCGCTCGTAGCGGACGAGCAGCTTGTCGCCGAGGCCGGGGGCGCCGGCGTTCTTCTCGGCCCTGTCGGGGGCCAGCCGGGCCATCGGCGCGTCGTCGCCGCCTTTGCTGAGGCGGACGTAGAGGTCGCCGTCGGCGTCGCGCTCGACCACCTCGGCCACCCCGACCGGCGGCAGGGCGCCGGCCTCGGCGAAGCCGCGGCGGCCGCGTTTGCCCAGGTCGCCCTTGGCCTCCAGCTCGCGCAGCATTTCGCGCAGGGCCCTGCGGTCGGCGCCCTTGAGGCCGAAGTGGCGGGCGATGTCGGCCTTTGCGGCCTCTCCGGCGTCGCGCAGGAAGGCGATCAGGGTGTCCTTGTCGGGCAGCCCTTGAGGGACCTTTGCGGACGCCTTCTTCGAAACCTTGGGCGCGCGGGAGAATGTGGGAGGCTTGGCCATGTGCTGGCATAACGCGCCAGCCGCCGAAGCGCACCTACTGCGTGACGAGCAGGGTCCAGGTCAGGGTCCGCTTCTCGCCCGGCGCCAGCACCACAGGCATCACCCGGCCGCCGTCGCGGGCCACCGGCTTCACGCTGGAGGCGGTGATCCTGTAGACTTGACCGTAGTCCTGGAGCCGCCATTCGAAGGCGGCCGGGGCGGCGGTGTTGTTCACCGCCTCGAGGGAATAGACCCATTGGGTCTTGCGCTTGCCCTTGGAGGTCTGGCTGACCAGTTTCGGCGTCACCTCGATCTGGCGCGAGTTCTGAAGGATGAGGTCGAAGGGGGCGCCGATGGCGCTGTTCTCGAACTTGAACTCGCCGGCCATCAGGCGTCCGTCCGTCGTCTCCTGGCCGATCATGGCGTTGCCGCCGGGCAGGGGCAGGCCGAGACCCACGTCCTTGCGGTTCTTCATGCGCAGCATCAGCTGGACCGGCTGGTCCTTGACGTCCGGGTTCCAAGTCGCGCCCGGGTAGCTGGTGAAGCGGTAGACGCGGTCGAAGGCGACGGCGTCGGCATCGAGCATCAGCAGCTGCTTGGTCTGCCGCGCCGCGACGGTGGTCGGGTAGGGCAGGGTGTAGAGCTTGTAGTCGCCCAGTTCCGACTGTTCGGCCTTGGCTTCCGCAGGCGGAGGTGGGGGTGCGGGCGGCGGCGGAGGCGGGGGCGGCGGGGCCATGGCCATCATCGGGCGGTCCATGCGGTTGCCGGTGACGACGATGTCGCGCTCGTTGTATGCGAAGTTGAGACCGGTCGGCCAGCAGGCGGTTTCCTTGCGGCGGCCGTAGACCACGGTGGCGCGGGTCCGCCAGCTGCGCGCCACATCGCCGGCCACCACCTGGGTCGGGGCGTCGGCGAAGGTGGTGGCGCTGGAGTTGCTGAGGGTGATCCAGCCCGTCAGGTCGAGGGTCTTGCCGTCCGGACGGACGGTGACGACGTAGTTGGCCTTCCAGTTGAGACCAACGGCCAGGTAGGTCAGGCGCACCCGATAGGTCCCGGCGGCCTTGGCCCGCACGGTCATCGACAGGGTCGGTTCTGAAGCCAGGCCGTCGGGCAGCTTGTCGAAGACGATGCGCTCGGGCTCGCCGCTGCAGCCAAGCGCTTCGATGCCGCCGTCAACCTCGAGCACGACCCCGTTGGGCCCGGAGCGCAGGATGGCGGTGCGGGTGGTCTCGACGCCGGTGGCCGGATTGGTGCGGACCAGCCGGACCGGCTCGCCGATGGCGGCGGCGACGATCGAGCCGGGGCTCATCAGGTTGTAGTCCTGATTGCGCTCGACCATCTGGGCGGGGAGGCCGTCGAGGGCGGCCGTGGTCGGGACGATGCCTGCGGCGACGCCCCGGAAGGTGACCTTGGTCTGGCCGGCTGGGACGGTGATGGTCCGCCATTCGGTGACCAGGGCCAGACCGGAACGCCCGTCGTAATAGCTGCCGCCGTAAGGGTCCTGGTAGATGGTCAGGGCGACGCTGTCGGGCCTGTCCGAAACCTGGGCGAGCGCCGGCGCGGCCCCCGTGAAGAGGGCCAGCGCAATCCCCAGCGCTGTCAGCCACGAGCGGGGCATGGGATCAGTAGCCGCTGTCGACCGTGAAGGTCAGGGTGGTCTCGCCGTTGGCCGGGACGGGGACGTCCCACTGCAGGGTCTGGGCGTTGAGCCGCTTGGAGGGCAGGCTTTCCTCGATCAGCTTGCCGTCACGGCCGAGGCCGCCCTGGCGGACCTGGACCACGACCGGCTCGGGCCGGGCGTTACGGACGACGTAGCTCATGCCGTAGCGGGTCTTGGTCGTGCTGCGCTTGTCAGTGGTGACAACGGTCGGGGTCAGGGTGACGTCGAAGGCCTGGCCGGTCTGGATCGAGAGGTCGGAGCCGGCCGGGGTGTGGCCGATCTCGTTCTCGCCGATGAACTTCGGATTGCCCTGCTGGTCGCGGACGTAGAAGCGCACGGTGCCGGCCGGCATCGGTTCGCCGCCGCCGCCGGCCGCGAACTCGAGTTTCACGGCGGCCGAGATCGGTTGTTCGCGGCTGGCGAAGCCGCCCAGGTCGATGCGGTAGGCCTTGCGGGCCGGGGCGCCGATGACGTCCAGGAAGCTGACCTGTTTGGTCTGGTTCTGGGCGATCGTGGTGCGCTCTTTCAGCGGGTAGAGGTAGTAGTCGGCCAGCGGCACGGCCGTGCCGGTCATCGTGCCGGCCGAGGTCACCGCCGGGGGGGAATAGCGGATGCCGCCGCCGGTGTTGCCGGCCACCAGCTGGACCTCGGCGTCGGTGAAGTCGACGCCGGTGGTGTTGCTCAAGGTGATCCAGCCCTGGACGTCGATCTTGCCGTTCTTCTCGTCGAACAGGGCCACATAGTCGGCGTTCCAGCCCATGCCGTTGGTCAGGTAGGTCAGCTTGGCGGGGCGGGGGCCGGCCTGGGCGGCGTCGACGGTGACCGACAGGGTCGGGCGGGCGCGCAGGCTGGGCGGGGCCTTGTCGAAGATGACGCGGGCGGGGACGCCGTCGTCGCGCAGGATTTCGATGCGGTCGCCGATCTGCAGGACCACGCCGTTGTTGACCGCCAGGACCTTGGCCCGCTCGGTGGTCTGCTGGCCGTTGCCGGGGTTGGTGCGGACGATGGTCACCGTCTCGCCGACGGCTTTTTCCATCAGGGTCTGGGGGCTGAGCAGGTCGTAGTCGAAGTTCTGCTCGATGATCGAGATGCCGGTCGCCGACAGGGTGACGGTCTCGGACCGGATCTGCGGCGAGACGTCCTTGAACTCGATGCGCTGGCGGCCGGCGGTCAGGTTTTCGGTGCGGGTGTCCTCAACCAGGCTCTGGCCCGAGTTGTAGATGGTCACCGAGAGCTGGCGCTGCTGGGCCGAAGCCGCGGTCGCGGCGAGCGCGAGCACGCTGGCGGCGAGGAGGAAGGTACGCATCGAGGAACCCCGCTTGAATTTACAAAGGCAAGTTTGCATGACCCCGGCGGACTGTCGATAGCCATTTGCGGGGTATTTCGGCAGTGATTGATCACTCCGGCCTATACCCCGCGTTTCCGCTCATCCCGGCGAATGCCGGGATCCAGTTCGTAGAGCTTGGAGGGTGGGTGTGCGTGCGCGTGCGCACGGCCGTGATGGGTTTGAGCCGTGCCCAGGGGCACGAGTCCGGAACAGCTGCGCTCAGGCGGCTGGATCCCGGCATTCGCCGGGATGAGCGGTAGGAAGGGGGGCATCCTATCGGGCGCGCAGGCCTTTGCGGCGGGCCCGGCGACCCAGCCAGAGGCCGACAGCGAGGGCGATGATCCCCGGCAGCATGCAGATCAGCCCGACGATCCAGAACAGGATCAGCATGCCCACCCCGTAGGTGGGAAAGCCTTCCCAGGCATAGGACCCGCTCATCACCAGGGTGCAGCCGCCGGTCAGGACCAGCCAGAGGATGGAGAAGGTGATCAGGACGCGGGCCCCGACACTTTTCTCGTAGCCTTCGCCCGAGGGCGGAAAGGGCGGTGGCGGATTGATCACGGCAGCTTCGGCCGCAGTAGGCTCCGACCGACGAGGAACAGCAGCAGGCCTGGCGCCGCGCCGACGAGCCCGATGATCAACGGCAGCACCATGGCGCTGGCCACCTCGGCTATCTCCGGGCGGTTCATCGAGATGGTTATGGCGAAGACCAAGCCAGTGCATGCCCCGCAGAGCAGCATCCAGAGGATGCCGACCGTGACCAGGATGTAGCCCAGCAGGCGTTTGCCGGGTTCGGTCTGTTTGCCGCGCGTCATAGCTGACCTCGTCCCTTGGCCAACGCCGCCGCGCCCTCGGCGCCCGGGCGGTAGAAGGTGTTGTAGGTGTCGAAGGGGATGATGCGGCCGTCGGGCTCGACGAAGTGGACGCAGGAGCGCTTCACCGTGCCGAGGTCGAAATTGTAGCGGTCGAGGAACTGGCTGATCACCACGCGGAAGGTGTGTTCGTAGGCCAGGTCTTCGGGGACGGCGGCCTGGGGCAGGCAGCAGAGCAGGCTGGCCAGCTTGTCTGAGGTATCGGCCTGGGCGGTGGAGAGGGAGAGGAGTTCGAAGACCCGCTGCTGGAGTTCCGGATAGCCTTCGAAGGTGACGGTGTTGGGGGCGGCGGCGACGAACAGCTCGCGCGGCAGCAGGGAGGTGACCGGGGTGACGGTCGCGCCGTCGCGCAGGCCGTAGCCGATGCAGATCTGGTCGGGGTTGCAGGGCAGGGGGATGAGGTCTTCGAGGCCGAAGACGCCGGCCCTGGCGATCTCGCGACGGATCTGGCTGGCCAGCATGCGGTTGGTCTTGGGGTCGAAGCCGTCGTTGCGGCCGGCGTCCTGGATCGGCTGGAAGGTCACGCCGCGCACGCAGCGCCACTGCAGGGCGAAGCGGACGGTCTCAGCGATGTCCTGGTCGTTGACGCCCTTCTTGATGGTCGAGACCAGGGTGGTGGAGACGTTCGCGGCCTCCAGCGCGGTGAGGGCTTCGATGCGGACCTTTGAGAGGTCGGCGCCGCGGATGTCCTTGAGGGCTTCGGGGCGCAGGCTGTCGAACTGCAGATAAACCTCGAAGCGGGGCATGTAGGCCGCGAGGCGTTCCGCGAAGCCCGGCTCGCGGGCGATGCGCAGGCCGTTGGTGTTGATCATCAGGTGGCGGATCGGGCGGCGCCGGGCGGCGTCGAGGATATCGAAGAATTGCGGGTGCAGGGTCGGTTCGCCGCCGGAGATCTGGACGAGGTCGGGCTCGCCCTCGCTGGCCACGAGGATGTCGAGCATGCGCTCGATCTCGGCCAGAGGGCGGTGGCCGGTGCGCTTGACCGAGCTGTCGGCGAAACAGACCGGGCAGGAGAGGTTGCAGGCCTCGTTGACCTCGATGATGGCCAGGCAGCTGTGCTGTTCGTGGTCGGGGCAGAGGCCGCAGTCGTACGGACAGCCGAAGTCGGTCCTGGTGTGGGGGGCGAGGGGCCGGTCGCCGGGTTTCAGCCAGTCTTTCTGGGCCTTCCAGTAGTCGAGATCGTCGCTGATCAGGGTCTTCTGGACGCCGTGCTGGCGGCAGCGCTTCTGGTAGAAGACGCTGGTACCCTCGACGAGGATCTTGGCCGGGACGAGGCCCAGGCAGACCTCGCAGAGGCTGGTGGTCTGGCCGAAGAAGAGGTAGGGCGCGACCTTGCGTCCCAGGAATTCGGACTCCGGGTCAGCCTCCGGCGCGTCGCAGGTCGTTTCGCCAATAGACAAGTCCATACGCCACCAACCCCGCCGACAGGATGTGGAAGAGGTTAAACGGGCCCAGGACCGCTGGATAGGGCTTGAGGAACTCCCAGACGAAGCGCTGGGCGCCGTAGGCGATGCAGAGGGCGTAGAAGCCGCGTTGCAGCGCCCAGGGGCGGCGGTTGCCGAGCGCGTGCAGGTAGATGGCCAGGAAGAGGGCCATGGTCAGGGACTCGTAGAGCTGGACCGGATGGCGGCCGACGCCGTCGCCCAGCTCGACGGCCCAGGGCAGGGATGTGGGCTTGCCATAAGTGCCGTCGGAGAGGCCGGTGAACAGGCAGCCCCAGCGGCCGATGACGACACCCAGCGCGAACGGGGCGGTGAAGACGCCGCCGGTCGATCCCTTCAGGCCGCGCGCCGCCTTGTAGATCTCGACCCCGATTATGGCCCCGACCAGGGCGCCGGCGACACTGTGCGACAGGGCGGGGTTGGGGCCTTGCAGGCTGCTGAGGGAGCCGGCGAGCCAGGCGCCGGGGACCGCGCCGAGGGCCAGGGCCACGAAGTAGCCGGGGCCGGTCTGGACGGCCAGGGACCGGGTCGCCTCCTTCAGCCGCCAGCGCGACACCGCCCAGCCGAGCGCCAGGCCGCCGCCCCAGGCGAACAGGTCGAAGAGGATGTGGGCGAAGGGCGCGGTGGGGACGTGGATCATCGCGTCCCCACCCGCTGTCGTCAGGCCTTGGCGGCCGGCTTCTTCTTGGCGGGGGCCTTCTTCTTGGCCACCACCTTGGTCACGCCCAGCGCATCGGCCTTGGCCTTTGCCGACTTGGCTGGGGCGGTCTTGGCGGGGGTCTTGGCTTTCGCCGGCGCCTTGGCCTTCTTGACCGGCTTCTTGCCGCCGCCCTTGGCGATGCGTTCGGCGATCAGGCCGACGGCCTCTTCCAGCGTGACCTCCAGCGGGTCCTTGCCGCGCGGCACGTTGGCGTTGGTCGAGCCGTGCTTGATGTAGGGGCCGAAGCGACCCGACAGGATCTTGATCGGCTGGCCGTCCTCGGGGTGGGCGCCCAGCTCCTTGAGCGCCGCCGCCTGGCCGCGCGCGCCGCGTCCGCCGGCCCGCTTTTCGGCCAGCACCGCCACGGCGCGGTTCAGGCCCACGTCGAACACCTCGTCGGCGCTTTCCAGGTTGGCGTAGGTCCCGTCGTGCAGGACGTAGGGTCCATAGCGGCCGATGCCGGCCTGGATCATCTTGCCGTCCTCGGGGTGGGCGCCGACGTCGCGCGGCAGTTCGAGCAGGCGCAGGGCCTTGTCGATGTCCATCGTCGCCGGGGCCCAGCCCTTGGGCAGGCTGGCGCGTTTGGGCTTCTCGCCGGCTTCCTCGACGTAGGGGCCGAAGCGGCCGTTCTTCAGCCAGACCGCCTGCATGGTCCTGGGGTTCACGCCCAGTTCGCGGTCGGCGGTCTCGGCCTCGCCGTCGCCTTCTGACTGGGCGATCGGGCGGGTGAAGCGGCATTCGGGATAGTTGGAGCAGCCGATGAAGGCGCCGAACTTGCCGGTCTTCAGGGACAGCTGGCCGCTGCCGCAGGTGGTGCAGAGGCGGGGATCGGAGCCGTCTTCCTTTTGCGGGAAGATGTGGGGGCCGAGGCTCTCGTTGAGGGCGTCCAGCACCTGGCTGACGCGCAGCTCGCCGATGCCGTCGGCGGCGGCGTGGAAGTCGGTCCAGAACTCGCGCAGCAGGGCCTTCCAGTTCAGCTTGCCGTCGCTGACCAGGTCGAGCTTCTCCTCGAGTCCGGCGGTGAAATCATACTCCACATAGCGGGCGAAGAACTGCTCGAGGAAGGCGGTGACCAGCCGTCCCTTGTCCTCGGGGATGAAGCGGTTCTTCTCCATCCGCACATAGGCGCGGTCGCGCAGCACCGTCAGGATCGAGGCGTAGGTCGAGGGCCGGCCGATGCCGAGCTCTTCCATCTTCTTGACCAGGCTGGCTTCCGAATAGCGCGGCGGCGGTTCGGTGAAGTGCTGGTCGGCCTTGACGTTCAGCACCCGGGCGGCGGCGCCCTCGTTGACGGGCGGCAGTCGGGCGCCGTCCTCGTCTTCGGCGTCGTCGCGGCCCTCTTCATAGACGGCGAGGTAGCCGGGAAACTGGATGACCTGCCCGGTGGCGCGCAGGCCGGTCTGGCCGTCGCCGCTTTCCAGTTCGATGGTGGTGCGCTCGATGCGGGCCGCTTCCATCTGGCTGGCGATCATCCGCTTCCAGATCAGTTCGTAGAGACGGCCAAGATCACCTTCCAGGCGCAGCTTGCCGGGGTTGCGGTTCAGCGAGGTCGGCCGGATGGCTTCGTGCGCTTCCTGGGCGTTCTTGGCCTTGGTCTTGTAGATGCGGGCGCTCTCGGGAACGTAGTCCTTGCCATAGAGGCCGGCGATGACGCCGCGCGCCTCGTCGAGCGCTTCGGGCGCGGCCTGGACGCCGTCGGTCCGCATGTAGGTGATCAGACCGGTGGTCTCGCCGCCGATGTCGATGCCTTCGTACAGCTTCTGGGCCGCCTGCATGGTGCGCTGGGCGTTGAAGCCGAGCTTGCGGGCCGCTTCCTGCTGCAGGGTCGAGGTGGTGAAGGGCGGCGGGGGCGAGCGCCGGGCCGGCTTCTTTTCGACCGAGTGGACGCTGAAGGCGGCGGCCGAGACGGCGTCGCGGGCCTTGTGGGCGGTGGCCTCGTCGCCGAGGTCGAACTTGGTGAGCTTCTTGTTCTCGTGCTTGACCAGGCGGGCGGTGAAGGGATCGCCGCCGGCGGTGACCTCCGCATCGACGCTCCAGTATTCCTGGGTGCGGAACTTCTCGATCTCGACCTCGCGGTCGACGACCAGGCGCAGGGCGACCGACTGCACGCGGCCGGCCGAGCGTGAGCCCGGCAGCTTGCGCCACAGGACGGGCGATAGGGTGAAGCCGACCAGATAGTCGAGGGCGCGGCGGGCCAGGTAGGCGTCGACAAGTTCCATGTCGATCTGGCGCGGGTTGGCCATGGCGTCGAGCACGGCGGTCTTGGTGATGGCGTTGAAGGTGACGCGGCTGACGGCCTTGTCCTTGATCGCCTTCTTCTTCTGCAGGATCTCCAGGACGTGCCAGCTGATGGCCTCGCCCTCGCGATCGGGGTCGGTCGCCAGGATGATGCCGTCGGCGCCTTTCAGGGCGTCGGCGATGTCGCTGATGCGTTTGGTGGACTTCGAATCCACCTCCCAGAACATGGCGAAGTCCTCGTCCGGCTTCACCGAGCCGTCTTTCGAGGGCAGATCGCGGACGTGGCCATAGGACGCCAGAACGGTGTAGCCGGGCCCCAGGTACTTGTTGATGGTCTTGGCCTTGGCCGGGCTCTCGACGACGACGACGTTCATGAAATGTGGCTGGACTCTATAGGTAGGGACGGGACGGTTCAGGCCCCCTCAAGGGCGCGGAAGGTGCGTCGCCCGATGGGGGAATGTCAACGCATGGGAGAATCAGGTGGGGCGGATTGGCGAAATTGCCAACTCGTTCGTCTGAGTTCCGAAGCCGACCGACTATCCAGCACCTCTCCCGCGAGGGAGAGGGAGGGGCCCGCGCCGCAGGCGTGGGAGGGAGAGGGTTTACGGACCCGGGACGGCTTTCACAAATCGAAATGTTCGCATAATGTTCTCATCTTCGGGATCATCGCCATGCGCAACACACAACTCGCCCGGGCCTTCCGGCAAGGCTCTTCGAAGGCCGAACGGCGCCTCTGGTCCGTCGTCCGGGCCTGCCGCCTCGAAGGATACAAGTTCCGTCGCCAGGTTCCCCTCGACCGCTTCGTCGTCGATTTCGCCTGCATGGATGCGAGGCTGATCGTCGAGCTCGATGGCGCCTCGCACCAAGGGCGCGAGGAGAAGGACGCGGCTCGGACACTGGTTCTTGAGCGCATGGGGTTCCTCGTTGTGCGGTTCGCCAACCGTGACGTTCTGGAGAATACGAATGGCGTGGCGCTCACCCTGCTGGGCCATCTCCGGAGCGCGCGACCCAAGAGCGGACAATCCCCCGCCGACCGTAAACCCTCTCCTTCCCACGCCTTCGGCGCGGGCCCCTTCCTCTCCCTCGCGGGAGAGGAGTCGTAGATGGGCGCCGGCCACTAGACCCAATCCGCCCGTGCCCCCCAAACGGGAGGCGCGTCTCAACCAACAATCGACAAGATTTCCATTTCTTCACGGGCGCGTGAAATCCGCCTCCCTATATAGTCGCCAACAACCCATGACCGAGTCTGTCCATCCGCCCCGCGTCTCCGAGATCCTCGCCGGCATCGCCGCCGAGGAGCACGAAACCGTGTCGGTCAGCGACGTCACCAAGGCGTTCGGGGACAGGGCTTTCGGGGCGCTGATGTTCGTGTTCGCGGCGCCGCTGGCCTTGCCGATGCCGCCGGGGGTTTCGGCGGTGCTGGGCGCGCCGCTGCTGTTCATCACCGTCCAGTGGATGATCGGGCGGGACCATCTCTGGCTGCCCAGCGTCATCGCCAACCGGACCATGAGCCGGACCGATTACGTGGCGCTGATGGGCAAGTTGACGCCCTATCTGGCCTGGCTGGAGCGGCGGCTGCGCCGGCGGCTGACGTTTCTCTACGGGCCGATCATCAACCGCCTGACCGGTCTGTTCTGCGTCGTGCTGGCGACCATCGTCTTCCTGCCGATCCCGTTCGGCAACATGCTGCCCAGCTTCGCCATCGCCGCCTTTGCCCTCGGGCTGGCGGAGCGAGACGGGCTGGCCGCCCTGGTCGGCTGGGCCAGCGGCCTGGTCAGCATCGGCATCCTGGCCCTGCTCTGGAAGGCGATGGTGGCCGGAGCGGTCGCCTTCATGCAAGGGCTCAGCGGCAACATCGACTGGATCGCCGGCCTGTTCAGCTAGGACCGCGCAACTGGCCGTAGACGGCGTCGAACACCTCTAGAGCGCCTTCGTCCGGAACGCCGCCCGTTGTGACCGGATCGTCCAGGTGCAGAACCTGGTTCCCCGCGAAGGCCGGCCACGCGGGCAGGCCCTGTCCGTTCGGATCGCCGGTGCGGGCGAAGTTGGTCCAGTAGCCGACCATGGTTTCCGACAGGCGGCTGTCGGCGGCCGTGCTCCAGGGTTCGCGGCCGACATGGCCGAACATGTACCAGAGCTCGACGAAGTGGGCGGCGCGCCAGTCGGCGAAGGTTGAGCCGGCCGGGAAGGCCGGCGCCCGGTTGAAATGATAAAGCCAGGCGGAGTTCTTGCCGGTTTTCGCCTGCAGGCGCGCCCAGGTCCACATGTCCCAACCGAACCTCAGGTCGCGCTCCAGGTCGGCCCGCGCCTGCCGCGCCTCAGCGTCGGTGGCGTGCGGGTAGGCGGCGAGCAGGGGCGGGGGCAGGGGACCCCAACGGGCGGCGATGTCGGCTTCGAACCGGGCGGCGGTCACCCCTGACAGATCGGTCAGCGAGCGGGCCTCGTCGGCGTTGTAGCCGACCAGCAGCGGCACATCGTGCTGGCGGCCCGCCGCGAAGACATCATAGGGCGGAGCGGGCAGCAGCTGCGGTTCGACCACAGGGTGGGAAATCCGGCCGGCCTTGCCGCCCAGAAGCGCCTCGGCCGGCAGCCGGCGAAGGTCCGCGAGCGAGCCAGCGCCTACTGAAGTCGCATAGGCCACGCCGTCCTTTTCGGCGTTGGCCAACAGGTAACCGGGCGCCAGCGCAACCGGCTCGAAGAAGCCGCCGCTCTGGCCGATGGCGCGGTGGAACAGGCCCCTGGCCTGGGGCGAGGCCATCAGGATGCTCACCGACATGCCCCCCGCCGACTGGCCGGCGATCGTTACCCGGCCCGGATCGCCGCCGAACCGGGCGATGTTGTCGCGCACCCAGGTCAGGGCGGCGATCTGATCCTGCAAGCCGTAGTTGCCGGAGGAGCCGGCCTCCGCCGTCAGCTCCGGATGCGCCAGGAAGCCGAATGGACCAAGGCGGTAGGCGATGGTCACGACCACTACTCCGCGCCGCGCCAGCGCATCGCCGGAGTAGAGCGGCATCGCGGTCGATCCGTTGGTCCAGCCGCCGCCGTGGATCCAGACCATCACCGGCAGCTTCGCTGTGGACGAGCGCGCCGGGGTCCAGATGTTCAGATAGAGGCAGTCCTCGCTGACGGTCGGCGGGGCCTCACCGGGCATCGAGACGCCGTTCTGCATGCAGGCGGGCTTGAAGGCGTCGGCCTTGCGCACGCCTTTCCAGGGGCGTGCGGCCTGAGGCGCGCGCCAACGCAGGTCGCCGATCGGCGGCGCCGCGAAGGGTAGGCCGCGGTAGATGCTCAGATCCCCCTCGCGCGTTCCCTGGACCCGTCCCGCCGTCGTCTCCACCCCAGCCGCCAGCGCGGGGGCGGTCCAGGCTGTGGCGAGCAGAGCTATCGTGGCCATCCATCGTCTCAAGAGTCGTCCTCCCATGGTGTCGGGGTCGAAGGCTGGCGGCGCACCGGGCCGGGGGCCAGACGCTTCGTCCCGCCGGCGCCACGGCTCGTCACAGGCGGCGGCTGGACAGCCCGTCGGACGGGGCTCAGACTTGCGCCATGTCTCTCGCCGCCGACCCGCCACCGCTGCGATCCGCGCCTGTCTGGCTGCGGGACCTTGGGCTGGGCGCCGTCTTCTGGCTGGCCTTTCTGCTGCTGCTCGAGCCCGGCAACGTCATCCCGGCGCTCGACGCCGGGAGGCCGCTGGCCTGGGAGCGCGAGGTCTTGCGGATCGCCGGCGCCACGGCGCTGGGCGCCTCTGTGACGCCGGGCTTGTTGTGGCTGGTGCGGACGTTGCCGGTGGCCAGCGGCAAGGTCTGGCCGCGTCTGGCGCTGCAGGTCGGGGTCAGCCTCCTGACCGCCGCCGCCCTGGTGCTGATCGCCAATCCGCTGGCAGCCTGGGTGCTTGGGCCCGAGACGAGGCCACTCGCGGTTGCCCTGCGCCAGGACCTGGCCGCCGACTGGGCGCTGCTGACCTGCGCCATCGGCCTGATGCTCGCCATCGCCCAGGTGGTTCAGCTGCTCGGCAGGTCACGGCCGCTTGCGGAGACGGCGTGGCTGACCAGCGTGATCGTCCCCCTGCGTGGCCGCCAGTCGCGGCTGGCCGTCGGCGAGATCGACTGGATTGAGACACAGGGCAACTACCTGGCCCTGCATGTCGGCGCGGCAATCCACCTGATCCGCGAGACCTCCGGGAGCTTCGAGGCGCGGCTCGAGCCAGCCCGCTTCATCCGCATTCACCGCCGGACCATCGTCGCGGCCGACCGTATGCGCAGCCTGACCCTGCTCGATGGCGGCGACGCCGAACTCGAGCTCGAAGGCGGCGCGGTCCTGCGGGTGAGCCGCAGCTATCGCCGCCAGGTTCAGGACCGGTTGAAGGCCGGCTGACGCCCTAGCTTCCCTGCTGGATGAAGGGGACCTTTTCGAACAGCTTCCGCTCCTCGCCGCGCGGGTCATCGGCCAGCTTCGGCTCGACGTTCCAGACCATCGTCTGGCGGCGTTCCAGGGCGTAGGGCTCCCATTTCGGCAGGTCGCCACCGTTCGGATCGCCGCTACGAGCGAAGCGGATGAAGGCGTCCATCATCAGTCTGCTGACCTGTTTGGCATCGTCGCCTGTGCCCGTGATGACCCCCGGCGCGTCGAGCGTGCCGAACACCAGGGGGATATCCAGGGTGTGGGGCGCGCCCCACATGCCGCCGTCCTTGGGCGACCTCCAGTCGAGCTGATAGGCGAAGACCGGCGATCCCTGTCTGGCCCGCAGCTCGGCTTCGATAATCGCCGCCCGCCAGGAGCGCGAGGCGGTGGTGGCGGCGAAGAAGACATCGCTCGGCGAATAGGCCGGGTAGAGCTCGCGGTAGCGGCGGATGACCAGGGCCGGATCGATGTCGACCCGCATGTTGGGGACCAGCTTCCCGGGCAGCTCCTCCCAGGTCAGGGCGTACATGGCCGGGTCGCTGAAAAAGCCGCGCGTCTCGTCGCGGGTGTTGCCGATCATCATCGGGATGCCGGCGCTCTGCGGCGGGGCGTCCGGGTAGAAGGGATGGCGGGTCAGGCTGCGCTCGTCGAGAACCGGGCCGAAGTAGAGGCCGCCGGAGCCGATCACCGGGTCGGTGGCGCCGAGCGCCTCGACGATCTGCGCGAACGGCGCCGCCGCCAGCGCCTCGGGACCGACCTTCAGGGCGTCGAGCAGGGCCTGGGTCCGGCGGGTGGCGTTGCCGGGACCCGATGCGGTCAGCTGCTGGCCGCTCATGGTGGCGGCGCGATGGAACAGCCCCTTCGCCGCCGGCATGGCCATCAGGGTGGCGATCTTGGCCCCGCCGCCGGACTGGCCGAACAGCATCACCTTCCCCGGGTCGCCTCCGAAGGCGGCGATGTTGTCCCGCACCCACTGCAGGGCCAGGACTAGGTCGAGCATGCCGGCGTTGCCGCCGTCCTCGAAGCCGGGGACCAGGCGGTTCAGGTAGGCGTAGCCGAACGGGCCGAGGCGGTGGTTGACGGTCACGACCACGACGTCGCCCCGGGTTGCGAGGCGGGTCCCGTCGGTCCACGGGCTGGAGCCCGAACCGGTCATGTAGGCGCCGCCGTGGATGTAGAGCATCACCGGCCGGCGGGCCGCGTCGGCGCCGGGGGTCCAGACATTGAGGAACAGGCAGTCTTCCGACTGGTCCTCCTCCTTGCCGCGCTGGGGCGAGGCGTGGCCGTAGGACGTGCAGGGCAGGGGCGTCTTCCAGGGCGTCGGGGCGACGGGCGACTGGAAGCGGCGCGGGGCGGTGTCGGCGCCGTAGCGGACACCCTTGAAGACCAGCAGGCCGTTCTCGCGAAGACCGCTCACCGGCCCGGGCCGCGTCGCCACGACCGGATCGCCCCGCCGGGCGACCGCGGGCCCTGCGACTCCGAGCGCTACGGAGCCCGCCAGCACGGACCGACGACTGGGAAAAGCGGTCTTCATTGCCAAATGATACCGGTTACCTGCCTGCCGACAATGCCGCCTGAATTTCCTCCGGGTAAAATTCAAAGCGCCCGTTTGGCGGTTGGCGGGGCCTGTCGCAGGGCGTAGCCCGCCGCTCCCTCTTTCCGACCTACATCCCCCGCGCGCTGGCCACGCGCCGACCTACGCTCCGGCCCACATCCGCAAACCCCCGACCCACAGGAAAGGCACATGAATTCAATCGATTGTCCTCATCGCGCCGTCTCGCTCGCCGACGCCTCTGTTATAATGGTGGTCGCTTCGATAACCGCGCCTTCCCCGCGCCGCCCCGCCTGGTGTATCCCCGCCCCATGAGCACGCCCCCCAGCACGCAAGACACCTGGACCGTCGCCGGCCGCACCTTCAGCTCCCGCCTGATCGTCGGCACCGGCAAGTACAAGGACTACCAGACCAACGCCGACGCCGCCCGCGCGGCGGGGGCCGAGATCGTCACCGTGGCCGTGCGCCGGGTGAACCTCACGGACCGCTCGCAGCCGCTGCTGATGGATTTCGTCAAGCCGGACGAGTTCACCTACCTGCCCAACACAGCCGGCTGTTTCACCGGCGAAGAGGCGGTGCGCACCCTGCGCCTGGCCCGCGAGGCGGGCGACTGGAGCCTGGTCAAGCTGGAGGTGCTGTCGGACCCGAAGACCCTTTATCCGGACATGGAAGAGACCCTGCGGGCGCTGAAGCTGCTCGTTGCCGAGGGCTTTGACGTCATGGTCTACTGCACCGACGACCTCGTCTATTGCCGCAAGCTGGAGGAGGCCGGGGCGGCCGCCATCATGCCGCTGGGCGCGCCGATCGGTTCGGGGCTGGGCATCCAGAACAAGGTCAACCTGCGGCTCATCGTCGAGCAGGCAAAGGTGCCGGTGCTGGTCGACGCCGGCGTGGGGACGGCCAGCGACGCGACCATCGGCATGGAACTGGGCTGCGACGGCATCCTGATGAACACCGCCATCGCCGAGGCGAAGGATCCGATCCTGATGGCCAGCGCCATGAAACATGCGGTCATCGCCGGCCGCGAAGCCTATCTGGCCGGCCGCATGCCGCGCCGGATGTACGCCGATCCCTCGTCGCCGCTTGCCGGGCTCATCTAGGCTCGCCAAACCGCCGTAATGGTCTAGCGTGAGGGAGTCTGGGAGGACCATCATGAAGACCGCGTGGCTGCTGGGTGTGAGCCTGGCCATCCTGATTCCGACCAGCCAGGCGGCGGTGTCGGCCCAGGCCTATCGGCCGATGGCCGTCTCGCCCATGTGCATCACGGCCGAGACCGAGGCGACCGGCGGGGCGGCGGCCAAGCCGCCCAAACCGCCGCCGATGTCCGACGCCTTCGGGAACGGTTCCTTCAGGACCGGCGGCAATGCCGAGGGCCAGCGCTGGTTCGACTACGGCCTGCAGCTGGCCTGGGCCTTCAACCATGAGGAAGGCACGGCCGCCTTTGCCGAGGCCGTGCGGCTGGATCCGCAGTGCGGCCTGTGCGCCTGGGGCTATGCCTGGTCGTTGGGGCCGACGATCAACTACCCGCTGGAGCCCGATCAGCTGGTCAAGGCGCGGGAAGCGGCGTTGAAGGCCCAGACCCTGCTGGCCAACGGGTCGGAGCGCGACCGCGAGATGGCCGCGGCGCTGGTCGCCCGCTACGCCGGAAAGGGCGACGACAAGGCCTTCGCAAAGGCCATGGACGCCCTGGCCAGCAAGTATCCCAACGACGATACGATCTGGACCTGGGCCGGCGACGCCTGGATGATCGCAGGGCAGCCGGCCCGGTCGATGCCGATCCTGGAGACGGTGCTGGCCCGCAGCCCAAGCAGCGCCGGGGCCATTCACTTCTACATCCACGCCAGTGAATGGGTCGGTTCGCCCGGCAAGGCCGAGGTCTATGCCGACAGGCTGCAGGGGGTGGCGCCGGGGGCCAGCCACCTGATCCACATGCCGTCGCACACCTACTACCAGATCGGCCGATACAAGGACGCGGCGCGGGCCAACCTCGAGGCCATGGAGGTCGATGCGGCCTGGGTGAAGCGCACGGAGGGGCCCGAGGACATCTTCAAGCTCTGGTACTACGGGCACAACGTCAGCTTTGCGATGGGCGGGGCGATGATGGCCGGCGACGCCAGGGCGGCGTTGAAGATCGGTGGGGTGTTCCGGGCGCGGACGCTGGAAAAGGACGATGCCTGGGCGCAGTACAGCGCCGGGCGGGGCTGGTTCGCCTATGGGCGGTTCGGCGACATCGGAGAACTGATGGCGACGGCCCGGCCGGCCGATCCGATGAACCGGGCCCTGTGGCGCTATGCGCGCGGCGAGGCGCTGAGCCGCAAGGGCGATGCGGCCGGGGTGCGGGCCGAGGCGGCGCTGCTGCTGGCCGCGCGGCCGTCGATCATGGCCGGGGATTCCAGGGATTTCGTGGTCATGGCCGACATCGCCCATGAGGTGCTGCTCGGCCGGGCCGCCATGCTGGAGAACAATCCGCGTGAGGCGGCGCGGCACTACTACAAGGCCGCTCTGATGCAGGAGCGGGAACTGGGCGAGTCCCGCGATCCGCCGGCCTGGTGGTATCCGGTGCGGCGGTCCTATGCGGCGGCGTTGCTGGCCTCGGGCCAGACCGACAAGGCGCTGAAGGAGACCGGCAAGGTGCTGGAGCGCTGGCCGCACGACCCGCTGACCCTGCTGGTCGCCAGCCGGGCCGAAGCCGGCAAGGGCAGGGCGGACGCCGCCGGCGAACGGATGAAGCAGGCGGGCCGTGAGTGGGTGGGGCCGAGGCTCGATACGGTCGCGGCGGGGCAGATCTAGGCTATTTGCCGCGCTTGGCCTTGGCGATGGCGGCTTTCAGGACTTCGGTCTGGGCGCCGCTGATGTAGTCGTCCTCGACGAAGAAGGCGGGGGTGCCGTTGAAGCCCATGTCCTTGGCCAGCTGGCGCTGGTCAGCCAGATACTGTTGCTGGGCCGGGGTCTGGTCCAGCGCGCGGACCGAGGCCGGGGTGACGCCGTTGCGGGTCAGCAGGTCGTCGACCTGCTCGTCGGTCAGCGGCCGGTGCTCCATCATCTCGAAGTGGGCGTCGGCGAACAGGCCCTTCTCGTTCAGCTTCCTGGCGGCGGCGGCGGCGTACTCCGACGTCGGGCCGAAATTGCCCAGGGTGTAGTCCTTGAAGACGAACCGCACGTCGGGGTTCTCGCGGGCCAGCTTGGCCACCTCCGGCGCAATGACTTTGCAGAAGGTGCAGTTGTAGTCGAAGAACTGCACCACCGTGACCTTGCCGTTCGGGTTGATCACGAAGTCCCGCTTGTCGCGCTGCAGCTGCAGCCTGTGGCTGCCGAAGTTCTTTTCGACCTTGGCCTCTTCCTCGGCGATGGCCTTCATCTGCAGGGCCTGCTGGGCCTCGATCAGGATTTCCGGGTGCTGCAGGATGTAGGCCCGCACCTTGTCGCCGAATTCCTTGTCGACCTTGACGTCCTGGGCCGCCTCGATGGAGGCCGGATCGACGTCGGTGATCGACTTGTCCTTCTTCTCGCAGGCGGTCAGCCCGACCGTGGCGGCCAGGGTGATGACAAGCGGGATCGTCGAGCGGCGCATGATGGTCTCGTGGTCTTTCAGGGAGCGGAGCCGACCTTACGGGCGGCTGATGGCGCCTTCCTTGGCGAGGTCCTGCAGGTCCTCGCGGCTGGGATTGGCGGTCAGGACGATGTCGGTGGCCCGGCGCCAGCCGACGCTGTTCTTGTCGAGCAGGTCGCGGGCCCGCATGGCAAAGCCGCGCGCCTCGTTCATGCCGCCGAGAGCGTAGTAGTATTCGGCCGTCGACAGCCTCGCGAGGCCCTCCTCGCCCTTGGCGTCGTAGGCCTGGGCCAGCAGGCGCCAGGCGTCCGGGATGTCTTCGTGCAGCAGCGAGCGCTTGAGCATTTCGATGCCCTCGTCGCGCTTCACCGGATCGTCGAGGTTGATCAGGGTCTGGCCGAGGTTGATGCGCAGCAGGGGGGCGTCGGGCTTGTACTTCACCGACTGGCGCTGCGGGTATTCCGCCTCCTTGGCGCGGGCGAACTCGAACAGCATCTGGCCCTTGAGTTCCCACAGGTAGGCGTTCTCGGGCTGTTCGGTCAGCAGGACATCGACCATGCCAATGGCGCGGTTGACGTCCTTCAGCCGGTAGTAGGCGATGGCCCGGGCGTAGCGGGCCGGATAGCTCTTGTCGGTCTCGCTGTACCGCATCAGCGCGACCTGGGGCTGGGTGAAGGCGACGATCTTGGCCTTCATGATCTCGTGCTGTTCCATGTCGGCGGGCGAGTCGACCACGTTGTAGTGCGACTGTTGCTCGACGCGCGAGCGCAGCATCTCGATCCGCTCCGACGACAGCGGGTGGCTGCGGAAATAGGGGAAGCGGCGGGCTTCCTGGAAGACTTCCTGGTAGCGGAACTTGTCGAAGAACTCGACGAGGCCGCGGCTGGACTGGCCGGTCTTCTCGAGGAAGCCGACGGCGGCCTGGTCAGCGCGGCCTTCCTGCTCGCGGCTGAAGCCCAGCGCGCCGAGGGCGCCGAAATACTGTGAGTTGCCGATCAGCATGGCGCCGGCGTCCGGCGCTCCGGCCAGCATGGCCAGCACGCCCAGACCCATGGTCAGCAGCATCGGACGCAGGCCGGCGTTCTGCATGTCGCCCGAGCGCAGCGGGTGAGCGCCGGCCAGGTGGCCGATCTCGTGGGCGATGACGCCCTTGAGCTGGTTGGGGTTTTCGGTCTCGAGGATCAGGCCGGCGTTGAAGCCCATTACCTGGCCCTGGGTGGCGAAGGCGTTGAGCGACTTGTCGCCGACCAGCAGGATGGTGACATCCTTGGGGACCAGGCCCGCCGCGGCGATCAGCGGATCGGCCTCGGCGTGCAGAATCGCCTCGATCTCGGTGTCGCGCAAAAGCGAGACCCGGTCCTCCTGGGCAACGGCCGGCAGGCCGGTGGACAGCAACAGGCTGGCCGCCGTCAGGCCGCAGATTGCCGCGCGAAGCGGCCGCCAGGAAGAGAAAGCGCGGGAGCTCATCGGTTCAGGTTACTCCGTTTGCGCCCCCGCGCAGACTCAAGACTAGTGCGGGTTGATCACCGGCGCCACCAACCCTTTTTGGGTTTTTCCGGCGGCGCGGTGATTTCGTTGGGATCGGGCTCGGCCGGCTTGGCCGGTTCCAGGGCCTTTTCAACAACGGGGGCAGGCTCCGGCGCGGCGGCGGCGACAGGCTCGGGCGCCGCTTCGGCGACCGGTTCCGGCGCCGTTTCCATGACCGGTTCGGGCGCGGCCTCGACGGCTTCCACCGCCTCTTCGGCCTTCTTCGGCTTGGCGCGGCTCTTGCGGGCCTTCTTCACCGGCTCATCGGCGGGCAGTTCGACCCAGACCTCGTCGGTGAAGGGCTCGCCGGCGGCCAGAACCGGGGCGTCGAGCGTCGAGATCGGCGGATCGATCATCGCTTCGACCGGCGCGGACTCTTCGGCCGGCAGGGCCGCTTCGACGACATCAGCGGCGACGTCGTCACGCGGCTCGCGCGGGCCCCGATCACGATCGCGGCCCCGGCGGCGGCTACGGCCACCCCGTTCACCGCGTTCACGTTCGCCACGCTCGCGGCCGCCGCGCTCTTCACGCACCGGACCTTCGTCGCCCTCGACCAGCACCGGGCGGGCCGGGGTGTTTTCGGGATCGCGGACGCTCAGCATGCCGCCGCCCTCGAGGGTGGCCGGGTCATGCCACTGGAAGGGATCGTCGCCGAACGGCACGCGCGGGCGGGCCCAGGCGAAGCCGTCCTTGGGACGATCTTCCTCGCGGCTGCGGCGACCGCCGCGACGGCCGCGACGCCGGCGGCGTCCGTCCTTGTCGTACTCGTCGTCGCCCCCGGCGTCGGCATCGCCTTCGCCATCGACGTCGTCGACTTCACCGGCGACGACGGCCGGGCGGTCTTCGCCCTCCTCGTCGCGGCGACCGCCACGGCGGCGGCGACGGCGGCGGCCATCGCGGCTGTCATCATCGCGACGCGGGTCGCGTTCGGCGCCTTCGCGGCGAGCCGGACGGGCATCCGCCTCGTCCTCGTCGCCGTCGATGATTTCCTCGTCGTCCTCGTCGTCCTCGGGCGGCACGAAATCGTCGTCGTCATCGATCAGCGAGGGGATCGAGGCCAGGGCGGTGACGTCCAGGGCGTGCAGGCTGTGCTCGCCAAGGGCGGTGCGCTCCAGCTCGTGTTCGGCGTGGGCCAGGCCCTCGTCGATCTGGATGGTGACGTACAGGTGGTGGACGGCGTGGATGCGGGCCAGGTGGGCGCGCTTCTCATTGAGGATGTAGAGGCCGACGGCCCCCGGCACCTTCAGGGTCAGCTCGCCGCCGCCGCGCAGGGCTTCCATCTCCACGGCGCGCAGGGCCGACAGGGCGCTCGACTCGACCGAGCGCACGCGGCCGACGCCTTCACAGTGGGGGCAGACGTGGGTGGTGCCTTCCAGCACGCCGGTGCGGCGGCGCTGGCGGCTGATTTCCATCAGGCCGAAGGAAGAAATGCGGCCCATCTGAACGCGGGCGCGGTCGTCTTTCAGATTGTCCTTGAGGACCTTCTCGACGGCGCGGTTGTTCTTCGACTCCTCCATATCGATGAAGTCGATGACGATCAGGCCGGCCAGGTCGCGCAGACGCAGCTGGCGGCAGGCCTCCTCGGCCGCCTCCATGTTGGTCTTCAGCGCGGTCGCCTCGATGTTGCGCTCGCGCGTCGCCTTGCCGGAGTTGACGTCGATGGCGACGAGCGCCTCGGTCTGGTTGATCACCAGATAGCCGCCCGAACGCAGCGGCACGACCGGCGTGTAGATCTGGCTGAGCTGGTTCTCGATGCGGTGGGCGACGAACAGCGGCGTCGGCTCACGGTAGGCCACGACCTTCTTGGCCTGGGCCGGCATGATCATCCGCATGAAGTCGCGGGCTTCCTTGTAGCCGGCTTCACCCTCGACCTGGACGCTGTCGATGTCCTTGTCGAAAAGGTCGCGGATGGCCCGCTTCACCAGGTCCTCTTCCTCGTAGATGAGGGCGGGGGCCACGGAGTTCAGGGTGGTGTCGCGGATGTTTTCCCACAGCCGCATCAGGTACTCGTAGTCGCGCTTGATCTCGGCCTTGGTGCGCTTGGCGCCGGCCGTGCGGACGATGAGGCCGAGGCCCTTGGGAACGCCCAGGCCCTGGACGACGGTCTTCAGGCGCTTGCGGTCGGTCGCCGAGACGATCTTGCGGCTGATGCCGCCGCCCCGGTCGGTGTTGGGCATCAGCACGCCATAGCGGCCGGCCAGCGACAGGTAGGTGGTCAGGGCCGCGCCCTTGTTGCCGCGCTCTTCCTTGACGACCTGCACCAGCATGATCTGCCGGCGGCGGATGACGTCCTGGATTTTGTACTTGCGCATCAGGCGGCGGCGACGGCGCTCAACCTCTTCTTCCATGTCGTCGTCATCGTCGTCCGAGGCGGACGAGGAACTGACGGTCTCGGCGTGATCGTGATCGTCGCCGTTGCCATCGTCCTGCCCGTCGTCATGCGACTCGGCGCCGTTGTCTTCCGAAGCTTCCGCCTCTTCGCCGTCCTCGGAGGCCTCGATCGACGGGTCAGCCTCGCGGGCGGCCGGCTTGGCGCGGCCACGACCGCGGCCGCGGTCGCGCTTCGGCGGCGGCGGCTCGTCATCGTCTTCGGCCAGCTCGCGGGTCAACGCTTCACGGTCGGCCAGCGGGATCTGGTAGTAGTCGGGGTGGATTTCGTTGAATGCCAGGAACCCGTGCCGGTTGCCGCCGTACTCGATGAAGGCGGCCTGCAGGCTGGGTTCGACCCGGGTCACCTTGGCGAGATAGATGTTCCCGCGCAGTTGCTTCCGGCTCTGGCTTTCGAAGTCGAATTCCTCAATCCGGCTTCCATCCATGACGACGACACGCGTTTCTTCGGCGTGTGCGGCGTCGATGAGCATCTTTTTTGTCATCGAAGGTCTCTTTTCGGTCGGGGGCGCGCTCTTGGCGCAGCCGCCCTGTTGTTACGGCGCGCAGCACGTCGCCAAGCCCGGCCCCGAGGGGGGCGGCTCTAAGCGGACAATGTTGGGGAGCGTGCGCGCGGCCCATGAAAGTCTCTGTTGTTCCTGGGTGCGCCAGTGCGGCGCTCAGGATGCGGATCGGTTCGGCGTCCTCTTATCGGAGCTTGCTCCAACCAGGCCGGACGCCAGCCTGTGCGTTGCGCGGAGCGAACCCGTCGGTTGCGGGGTGCGGCGCGCAGACGCGACATTAGCCTGATGTGGGTCGGAAAGGAAAGGCGGCAATGACCGCTGCCTTCTGAAGGCTATCCTAGGGCCAGTCGTCCGCGCCGGCCTCGTCGTCCGGCGGCGGGTCGTCCATCGGTCGTAGATCGCCCTCCTGGGGCTCGCCCCGGCGGTCGTAGAATCGAGGCTCATTATCGCGACCATAGTCGGGTTCAGCCCGGTCCTCCGGGCCCCGCGAGGGTTCCCGATAGCCGGGCGGAGGCGGGCCCATGGGCTCGTCGTCCATCGGCGGGCCGTCGGGCGGGACGATGGGCAGGCCGTTTTCGTCGACGCCGTAAAGCACCTCGTCCGGCAGGGCGCTGTCGTCCAGCTGCGCCACATCGAAGTCGACCAGCGGCTGGTCGATGACCTCCGTGGCGCGCGGGAAGTCGGGGCGGCGCATGGCGTAGCCCATGAAGTCCCGCCATATCTGGGCCGGGATATTGCCGCCGGTGACGCCCTTCATCGGGGTGTTGTCGTCGTTGCCGACCCAGACTCCGACCACCAGGTCGCCGGCGAAGCCGACGAACCAGGCGTCGCGATAGTCCTGGCTGGTGCCAGTCTTGCCGTAGACGCCGGGGTTGATGTTGGCCGCCGTGCCGGTACCGTGCTCGATGACGCCGCGCATCAGCTGCAGCATGGCCGTGCGGTCGCCGCGCGACAGCCGCCGTTCAGGCGGGCTCGCCGCCTGCGCAAGCAGGCCGTGGGGCTTCACCGGCGATTGGCCGGCGGCGATGGAAGCATAGGCGCTGGTCAGCTCAATCAGGGTCATCTCGCCGGTGCCCAGCGCGATGGAGGCGTCGTTGGGGAGTTTGGATGTCACCCCCATGTCGCGGGCGGCGCGGATCACCCGCGAAGGCCCGACCTCCTGCACCAGCCGGGCCGAGGCGACGTTGGAGGACTTGGCGAAGGCCTCCGCCAGGCTGATCTCGCCGCCCGCGTAGCTGCCCTCATAGTTCTGCGGGCTCCAGTTGCCGATCTTGACGGGGGCGTCGAGGATGGCGCTGCCGGGGGTTCGTCCCGACCGGATCGCCGCCAGATAGACGAACGGTTTGAACGCCGAGCCGGGCTGGCGCATGGCCTGGGTGGCGCGGTCGAACTGGCTCTTGTCGTAGTCGGCGCCTCCGACCAGGGCCACGACCCGGCCGTCGGTGCGCATGGCGACCAGAGCCGCCTGGCTGACCCGCCGGCCCTTGCCGCCCTTGAGGCCATTGCGCACGGCGCGCTGGGCCTGGATCTGCATCTGGCTGTCCAGCGTGGTCCAGACGGTGACCTCGCCGAAGCCGCGCCGGAACGTCTGGCGCACCTGCGGTCCGATCCAGTCGGCGAAGTAGGAGCCGTCCGGCAGCTTGGACCGCGCGCCCTTCAGCTTGACTGTTTTCAGGGATTTGGCCGCCTCATCCTCGCTGATCAGCCGTGTGTCGACCATCTCGGCCAGCACCACGGCGGCCCGGGCCCTGGCGGCCTTGAAGTCCTCGGTGGGGGCCAGGCGGGTGGGGGCCTTGACGACGCCGGCCAGCATGGCGGCCTCGGCGGGGGTCAGGTCCTCCGGCTTCTTGTCGAAGTAGTTCCGGGCGGCGGCCCGCAGGCCATAGACGCCGTCGCCGAAGTAGACGCTCGACATGTAGCGCGAGAGGATCTCGTTCTTGGACAGCCTGGCTTCCAGATAGATGGCGATGATCGCCTCCTGGCCCTTGCGGCGCAGGCTGCGCTCGTTGCTGAGGAAGGCGTTCTTGGCCAACTGCTGGGTGATCGTCGAGCCGCCCTGGCGCACGCGGCCGCCCTTGGCGTTGGCCATGACCGCCCGACCGACGGCGATGGGGTCGACGCCCCAGTGGGAATAGAAGCGGCGATCCTCGATGGCCACGAAGGCGCCCGACACATGGCGGGGCAGGGCCTTCGCGTCGACCGGCGCCTCCTTGTAGAAGCCGCGCCGGGCGAACGGCTTGCCGTCGGCGGTGACCAACACCAGGGTCGGGGTCTCGAACGGCTCCAGCGCCCGGCCCAGCGGCAGCGACCAGCTGAGGTAGGCGACAAACAGGATGCCCAGGCACAGCGCGATGACCGCATAGGGCGCCCAACGACTGCGCGCCGCCTGGCCGAGGCCAGCGCGCAGTTCGGTCTGAATGGCCTGCCATCGGTCGCGCGGCGGCGTGGGTGGGACAGGCATTCCGGCGGGGTGGTCAGTCATGCGTCAGCAGCTCTCGGAAGTGTCCCGGGGCTGGTAACGCGGGGGAGTCTGGTTGGTTCGGCCGCCGCTATTTCAGGATGCGGAAGGAGTTCAGGACCCGGTCGACCTCGTCCTGCTTCACCTGGCCGAACTGCACGGTCATGACGGTGTAGACCATGCCTGGGGTGCTGACGACGATGAACCAGGTGGTCACCTCGGTCGAACCGCTCTTGCCCATGTATTTGACCTTGCGGGCCGGGTAGCCCTGGACGGTGATCGCCGTGTCGGAGGTGACGGTTCCATTGTTGGCCGCCACCGCTCCCGCCACGCCCTTGTCGAGGTTGTAGACCATGCCCTCCTTCAGAGGGATGACCGAGCCGCCGTAAGAGCGCCAGTCATTGCTGACGGCGAAGTTCAGGACGGAGACCGTTTCAGTCGGAATTTCGCTCTCTACCGGCGTGCCCGGCAGGCTCATCGAGAAGCCGTATTCGGCGTTGGTGTAGGTGGACCACTGGTCGGCCGCCGCGGCCGGCGTGACCAGCAGCAGGAAACCAAAGGCGGCGGCAAACAGCGCTCTCATGGTGAAACTCCCCCTCTGAACAGACTCAAATCCTAACTCGCTTTAACCCCTTCTCCACCTCCGTGCGCCCATAACGTGTCTGATCGCCGGAAGGGCGGGCGAGTGGGGCGTTAGAATGCGCTGGGTTGCGGGTAGCGTCGGCAAGCGTTGGACGGCGGCGATGATCGCCGGCGGCCTGCTCGTCGTCGGCCTTGGCGCGGGCGCCTTCGCCCAGGCCTCCGGCATGGCGGCCGGCATTCTCAAGGTGCGGCTGGGCGGCGATACGTCCGAGACCCGCCTGGTCATCGATCTCGACCGATCGGTCTCCGGCAAGCTGATTTCCGACGGCGCGACCGACAACACCGTCATCGTCGCCTTTCCGAAGGTCGGGGTGAACGGCGACCTGCGCGGCGGCGGCCAGGGCGTTGTGCGCCGCTGGACCGTCAACTCGACCACTGGCTCGGCCCGGCTCAACATCGAATTGGCTCAGAAGGCCCAGGTCGCCCGTCGCTTCCTGCTGCCGCCGGGCGATGGCGTCGATCACTACCGCTATGTCATCGACCTGCGCGCCACCGGGCCGGCGAACCCGCGTGACGCCCGGGCCCTCGGCCCCGCCCAGTCGTTGCCCGTCGATCAAGGCGCGCGCCGGCCGCTGACCGTGATCAAGGCGGACCGTCCCTCGGGCCGCAAGGTGATCGTCATCGACGCCGGCCATGGCGGCCATGATCCGGGCGCCATCGGGGCCAATGTCCACGAAAAGCAGGTGACGCTGGCTGCCGCCAAGGCCCTGAAGGCCCGGCTGGAAAAGTCCGGCCGGTACACGGTCATCCTGACCCGCGACACCGACCGCTATGTGACGCTGGAGGGCCGGGTGGCGATCGCCCGCCGCGCCGACGCCGACCTGTTCATCTCGCTGCATGCCGACGCCGGTCCCGAATCGACCAGCGGGGCCAGCGTCTACACGCTCTCTGAGAAGGGCGAGGGCAGGGTTGGCAAGGTTCTGGGCAAGGACGACTGGCTGATGAACACCAGCCTGACCGGCGGTGATCGCGGTGTCAGCCAGATCCTGCTCGACCTGTCGCAACGGGCGACCAAGAACCGCTCGGCGGTCTTCGCCGAGATGCTGGTCAGCGAGATCTCCGACGTTACCCCGATGCTGCGCCGCAGCCATCGGGACGGCAATCTGGTGGTCCTGCTGGCCCCGGACGTGCCGGCCGTGCTGCTGGAAATGGGCTTCATCACCAGCCCCAGCGACGAGGCCCGGCTCACCACCTCCGCCAGCCGCAACCGCCTGGTGAACAGCATCGCCGACGCCATCGACCGGTGGTTTTCGCGCGATATGAAGATCGCGTCCCGTTAGAACGAGGGCCGCCGCAAGTCCGACGGCCCCCGATCCTCTTCCTCTACTCTTGCTTGGCCGCTGCGTCAGCGGCGGCGTCGGCCTTGCGCTCGACCTTCGCGGCGCCTTCGGCCGTGGCGTCGGCGGCTTTGTCCACCGCGACAGCGGTGCTGTCCGCGGCCGCTTCGGTGTTGGCGGCGGCGTCGGCGCCGGCGGACGCAGCGGCCTCTCCGGTCGCCTCAGCCGCGGTGGCGGCCTTGTCTTCGGTCTTTTGCGAGCAGGCGGTCAGCGCCAGGGCGCCGACGGCCAGCGCGGCCAAAACAGTCATTCTCATGGACGTTCCCTTCGATGTTTATCGTTCGTGGTCATCGTCCGCCGTGGATTGAGCGCCGACGACGGGTGAGCCTTGCACGCCTCGCCCCCACAGGGAAGGCGCGCGTCAGCGAACGGCCGCATTGGCGCCGTCCCTCTGGCGCGCTAGAGGGAATCCCATGTCGGACAAGAAATCCCGGGGCGTGTGGCCGGTGTTCAACCCACCGGAGCGGTGGGTCGCCGTTTTGGGCATTGGCGTGCTCAGCGTCATCGCCGTGGCCGGCTTCGCCATCGCCATCTATGCGGCCGTCCTGTTCCACGACATGCCGGACGCCGGCGACCTGGTGGATTACCGTCCGCCGACGGCGACGCGGGTCTACGGCTGGGACGGCACCCTGATCGGCGAGTTCTCGAAGGAACGCCGCATCTTCGTGCCTTATGACCAGATGCCGCCGCGCCTCGTCCAGGCCTTCATGGCGGCCGAGGACCGCAACTTCTTCCACCACAGCGGCGTCGACGTGCAGGGGCTTGGCCGCGCCATGCTGCGCAACGTCGTCAACGTGGTCCGAGGGCGAAGGCTGGAAGGCGGCTCGACGATCACCCAGCAGGTCGCCAAGAACGTCCTGCTGACCAGCGACGCCACTCTGGGCCGCAAGCTGAAGGAAGCCATCCTGGCCCGGCGTCTGGAGCAGACGCTGACCAAGGACCACATCCTCGAGCTCTATCTGAACGAAATCTGGCTGGGTTATCGCAGCTACGGCGTCGCCGCCGCCGCCTACAATTATTTCGGCAAGTCGCTGGACAACCTGACTCTTGCCGAGATGGCCTATCTGGCCGCGGTGCCTAAGGGGCCGGACAACTACCATCCGATCCGCAACAAGGCGAACGCCATCGCCCGCCGCAACTGGATCCTCAGCCAGATGGCCGAACTCAAATGGGTCAGCCAGGCCGAGGCCGACGCGGCGATGAAGGAAGACCTGATCGTCCAGGCCGCCCCGACCCGCGCCAAGTACAAGGACGCCGACTACTTCGTCGAGGAAGTTCGCCGCCGGGGCCTGGGCACCATGGGCGAGCGCCTGACCGAGGGCGGCTACTACATGCGTACGACGCTGGACTCCAATCTCCAGACGGCCGCACGGATCGCCCTGATGAACGGGCTGGAAGCCTATGACCGCCGGCACGGTTGGCGCGGGGCCTGGGGCACGACCAACGGCGCGGTCGGCTGGGAAGCGGCGGCCGTCAAGAAGTCGCCGCCATCGGAGCGCCGCGACTGGCGCGCCGCCGTCGTCGAAAGCGTTGAGGGCGGGGTGCGGGTGCGCCCGGCCAAGGACTATGGCCCTGGCAATCTGGCTGCCGAGGACGTCGCCTGGGCCCGGGCCGGCAAGGGTCTCAGCCCCGGCGACCTGGTTTTCGTGGAGCCGGACAAGGAGAAGGGCGGCTACCGCCTGAAGCAGGTGCCGCTGGTCAACGGGGCCCTCGTGGCCATCGAGCCGAACAGTGGCCGGGTGCTGGCCATGGTCGGCGGCTATTCCTTCTCGCTGTCGAACTTCAACCGGGCGACCCAAGCGATGCGCCAGCCGGGCTCGGCCATCAAGCCGTTCGTCTATGCGGCCGCCCTGGAGGGCGACTTTACCCCGGCCAGCATGGTCACCGACGCCCAGATCACCCTCAAAGGGGCGGTTAACGGCGAGGACTGGACGCCGGAGAACTACAACAAGAAGTACTATGGCTCGATGCCCCTGCGGCGCGGCCTCGAGCTGTCGCGCAACGCCATGACCGTGCGCCTGGCGCAGGGCGTCGGCATGCGCAAGGTCAGCGATCTCGCCGTCAAGATGGGCGTCGCCGACAACATGGCCCCGGTGCTGGCCATGGCCCTGGGGGCAGGGGAAACAACGCCGCTCAAGATCACCGGCGCCTATGCCGCCTTCGCCAACGGGGGGCGGCGGATCGATCCGCACCTGATCGAGATGATCGAGGACCGAGAGGGCAAGGTGCTGTTCCGGGCCGACAAGCGTGACTGCCCGCGCTGCAACAATGGCTTCAATGGCGACGAGAGCCCGCGCATCGCTCCCGGAGGCCAGCAGGTCATCGACCCGGTCACGGCCTATCAGATCACCTCGATGCTGGAAGGTGTCGTCCAGCGCGGCACGGCCACGCAGGCGCGGGTGCTGGGCCGGCCGGTGGCGGGCAAGACGGGTACGACCAATGAATACCGCTCGGCCTGGTTCGTCGGCTACACGCCGCAGATCGTGGTCGGGGTGTTCGTCGGCTTTGACGACAACCGCAGCCTCGGCGAGGGGGAAGTCGGCGGCTCGGCGTCCCTGCCGATCTTCATCGACTTCATGAAGACGGCGCTGAAGGACGTGCCGCCCACGGAGTTTAAACCGCCGAAGACGGCCAAGTTCGCCATGGTTGGTGGTGTGCGCGAGGCCTTCCGGCCGGGCACCGAGCCGCGCGGCAACGTCGGCCTGCCGACCGGTCCCAAGCCCGACGGCCCGATTCCCTACGACGGCGCCTTCACCCCGCCCGTGGCCGCCCCGCCGCCGGAACAGAAGGCCCCGCCCAAGCCCAAGGTGCCGGACGACCTAAGCGGATTGTATTGAGGCGCGAGCCCCCTTACATCGGCCCCTCCACGCGGTGACGCCGTGTGCACTGAACACTGGAGTTTTCCATGAGACCGGATGTCGAGGCCGCCAAGGCCGACATCGAGCAGGCGATCAGCCTGCTCAGGAGGCGACTTTGACTGGGATCCGGCTCTAAGACGCCTGGATGAACTGGACGCCCGTTCGGAGGATCCCACCCTCTGGGACAAGCCGTCCGAGGCCCAGGCCCTGATGCGCGAGCGCCAGGCGCTGGCGGCCAAGATCGCCACCGTCCGCGCGCTCGAGACCGAGCTGGCCGACGCCGTCGACTACGCCGAACTGGCCGACATGGAATCGGACGAGGGCGCCCTCGAAGAGGCCCGCGCCCAGCTGAAGGCCTTGCGCGAGCGGTCCGACCGCGCCCAGCTGGAGGCGCTGTTGTCCGGCGAGGCTGACGGCAACGACGCCTATGTCGAGATCAACTCCGGCGCCGGCGGCACCGAGTCCTGCGACTGGGCCAACATGCTGCTGCGCATGTACAGCCGCTGGGCGACCCAGCATGGCTACAAGGTCGATCTGATCGAAGAGACCTCCGGTGAAAGCGTCGGCATCAAGTCGGCCACCCTCCAGGTCACCGGCCCCAACGCTTACGGCTGGCTGAAGACCGAGGCAGGCGTCCACCGCCTGGTGCGGATTTCGCCTTATGACGCGGCCGCCAAGCGCCACACCTCGTTTGCCTCGGCCTGGGTCTATCCGGTGGTCGACGACACCATCGAGATCGAGATCAATCCGGCCGACGTGCGCACCGACACCTACCGCGCCAGCGGGGCCGGCGGTCAGCACATCAACAAGACCGACTCGGCCGTGCGCCTGACCCACATCCCCACGGGGATCGCAGTGGCCTGCCAGGCCGGACGATCGCAGCACCAGAACCGCGACGAGGCCTGGAAGATGCTGCGGGCCCGTCTGTACGAACTGGAACTGCAGAAGCGGGAAGCCGCCGCCCAGGCCCTGGAAGACCAGAAGACCGACATCGGCTGGGGCCACCAGATCCGCAGTTACGTCCTGCAGCCGTACCAGATGGTCAAGGACCTGCGCACGAACGTCGAAACCAGCGACACCGACGGCGTGCTGGATGGCGACCTCGACCAGTTCATGGCCGCGTCACTGGCTCAGCGGGTCGGGGCGACGCGGGACGCTTGAGGTGACTGTCCCGCGGCGCGGGACAGTCACCAGGCCTTACGGCTTCTTGCGGACGATCGTATCCACGCTCCACACCCCGCCGCCGACGCAGGCGAGATAGAGGAACAGGAAGCAGAACAGCAGGGCGGCCTCGCCCTTGTTGACCGGCGGGAAGAATTCCGGGGCCGGGGGCAGGGCAAACTTCCAGTGGGCGATGCAGTAGGCGACGGCCATCATGCCCGACAGGACGAAGGCCACCGGGCGGGTGAACAGTCCGAGGGCCAGGAGCCCGCCGCCGACGATTTCTAGCCAGCCTGCGACCAGCAGCATGGTCGGCAGTTCGCCCTCCATCTGGGCGACCGGAAAGTGGAAGATTTTCATAAGCCCGTGCGTCATGAACGACAGGGCGGCGACGATACGCAGGATGCTGAGCACCCGGCTCGACTGTGGCGCCAGAAAGTCCATTGGTTAGCCCCCTTTGGTCAGGCTGCTTTCGCCTGAGCATCCGCCATGCGCTGGATAGCGACATAGTCGGTCTTGCCGGTGCCAAGCACCGGAATCTCCGGAACCTTGAGGATCTTGCGCGGCACGGCCAGTTCGGGCGCGCCGATGGATTGGGCGTGGTGCAACAGAGCGTCGACGGCCGCGTCGCGGCGGTCGGTGACCAGGATCAGCCGCTCGCCCTTCTTGGGGTCGGGCATGGCGATCACCGCATGGCGCTCGTTGGGCCAGACGGCGGCGGCCAGATCCTCGGCGGCGGTCAGGCTGACCATTTCGCCGCCGATCTTGGCGAAGCGCTTCACCCGGCCCTTGATGGTGATCCAGACGCCGTTGTCGTCGATCTCCACCACGTCGCCGGTGTCGTGCCAGCCGCCGGGCGGGGCGTCGACGCCGCCGTCCTCGCGCAGGTAGCCGGCCATGATGTTCGGCCCCCGGATCAGCAGCTTGCCGCCGCCCGGAATGCCGTCGACCTTCTCGACCCGGTACTCCATGCCCGGCAGCAGGCCGCCGACGGTGCCCCGGCGATTGTCGTCCGGCTTGTTGACCGCCACCACGGGCGCCGCCTCGGTGGCGCCGTAGCCCTCCAGAACGGGCACCCCGCCGAAGCGCTCGGCGATCAGGTTGTGGGTCTCGTCGCGCACCTTCTCGGCGCCGCAGACGATGAACTCCAGGCCCGACAGTTCGCCCGGCTCGGCCGAGCGCGCGTACTGGTTCACGAAGGTGTCGGTGGCCAGCAGGATCGAGGCCCCGCAGTCCTTGATCAGCGGCGGGATCTGTTTGGTGTGCAAGGGCGAGGGGTACTGGAAGGCCTTCATGCCAGTGAGAATCGGCAGGATAACGCCGCCGGTCAGGCCGAAGCAGTGGAAGGTCGGCAGGGGGTTGAACATCACCCAGTGGGGCTGCAGATCGATGTGGGCCGCTACCTGCACAGCGTTGGCGATCAGGTTGGCCTGGGTCAGCACCACGCCGCGCGGGGCGCCGAAGCTGCCGGAGGTGAAGAGGATGACGCCCGGATCGCTGGGCTTGGTCTTGGCTGCGAACAGCTTGGGGGCCAGGCTGGCGGCCAGGGCGAACATCTTGTCCGGCAGGCCGATCTGTTGGCGGACATCTTCGAGGTAAACGATCTTGGCGTTTGTCTCGAGGGCGTCGATCAGGTCGTGCAGCTTGCCCTGTTCGATAAAGGCATGGGCCGTCAGCACCGTCTTCACGCCCGCCAGCTTGCAGGCGGCCCGCAGGTTCCGCAGGCCCGAGGTGAAGTTCAGCATGGTCGGGATGCGGCCGAAGGCGTGCAGCCCGAAGAAGGTCACGACGACTCCAGCGCTCGACGGCAGCAGCAGGCCGACCTTTTCGCCCGGCTCGGTGATCTGCGCGATCTTGCGGCCAAGCGCAAAGCTCGCCCGGATCAGCTCGGTATAGCTGAGGGGCGTGCGGTTCTGGTCTTCCAGAATGGCTTTCTTGGCGCCGTGGGCGTCCCGGGCGTCGACAAGGGCCTCAAAAAGCGACCGTTCGACTTCCCGCGCATCAAAGGCACGCGGCATAGGGGCTCCGAGCTGTTTCCCACCGTTATTGGGCCTGAGCGTATAGAGCGCATCACGCCTTGAAAAGGTCCGTTACAGCCCGTGACCTGGGGCAAGGCCTTGCGCGGCAAGGCGCGCGCTGCGCTCACGCGCGACAATTCCGTCCACGGAGGTCATCCAGGCGGTGCGCACCGAATCGCTTTCGAGGTGCAGGTATGGACCCTTGGCGCCGGGCGGCGCGGGCTGCGCCACGCAGGTCTTCGAACAGGCGGCGGTGAGCGGGGCCGGGGCGCCTATCATCAGAACCGGCGAGGTCAGAGCGGGCAGGGCGGCCCTGGCCTCGTCCCAGCCCTTGGCCAGCGCCAGCCGGCCCCCAAGGCTGGGCGCGCCCATCCGCAGGTCCGGGTTCACCTTCTGCCAGAGCTGCTCGACGCCGGCCCGGTTAGGGTCGCTGCTGGGAATCCGGGAATCGCGGATCCATCCGGCCGCCCAGGGCTCGCGCAGGCCGCCCAGGCCGACCTGGCTGAACAGGGCGTCGTGCGGACCGGCCCCGGCCGGCTTCCAGGGGGCCAGCAGGACCTGGGCGTCGCCGCCGTAGCCTTCGCGTGCGGCGAGGACGGCGACCACCGCGCCCGAACGCTCGCCGATCAGGATGACGGGCTTGCCGTCCTCGGGGATGACCATCCGCAGCAGGGCCTTCACGCCCATCAGGTCGGGCTGCATGTCCGGAATGTGGCCGATATCGCGCCCGCCGGTGAACCGGCCGGAGCCGCCCTGGCCGGCCCCTTCCAGCACCCAGACGGTGTAGCTTTTCGCGTTGAAGTTGGCCGCCGTCTCGAACCAGGCTTCGGCGCTTTCTCCATAGCCCGGCAGGATGACGATGTGGGCGAGGGGGCCGGTGGAGGGCGACGACACCCCGTAACGCTGGGCCGGATAGCTACCCGCCTGCACCAGGCCCCAAGCCCAGCCCTCCGGCGGCAGGAACCGCGCGGAGATCACCGGCGGGGTGCGGCTTTCGGTGAACGGCTCGCGCCCGCCGTCCTGGCCGCAGGCCGACAGCAGCAACGCCAGGCAAAGGTACAGGCCGCGGTTCATCGGCGCGACTGTGGGGGGTGAAAGCGGGCGCCCGCAAGGGTCTGCGCGCCACAGGCTAAGGCAGTCCTTGATGTCACCCTTGATCATGGGCCCCAGAAAGCCGATTTAGGCCCCATGGTCACCGTGATCGACACCTTGAAGGCCCGCCCTCGCCACCCCGAGAAGCAGGCCCGCCCGGACTCGCCCGTGCTGCGCAAGCCCGAATGGCTGCGCGTCCGCGCCCCCGGCAGCGCCGGCTACAACGAAACCCGCGACATCGTCCGCCAGCACGGCCTGACCACCGTCTGCGAAGAGGCGGCCTGCCCGAACATCGGCGAGTGCTGGACCCAGAAGCACGCCACCATGATGATCATGGGCGAGATCTGCACCCGCGCCTGCGCCTTCTGCAATGTCGCGACCGGCAAGCCCGCGCCCCTCGACCCGACCGAGCCGGCCCGCGTCGCCGAGGCCGTGGCCAAAATGGGCCTCAACCACGTCGTCATCACCTCGGTCGACCGCGACGACCTCGCCGACGGCGGGGCCCAGCATTTCGCCGATGTGATCCATGCCATCCGCGCCGCCGCGCCCAAGACGACCATCGAAATTCTCACGCCCGACTTCCTGCGCAAGGATCGGGCCGAGGACGTCGTCATCGACGCCGCGCCGGACGTCTTCAATCACAACCTCGAAACCGTGCCGCGCCTCTACCTCTCGATCCGGCCCGGCGCTCGCTACTACAACTCCCTGCGCCTGCTGGAGCGGGTCAAGGAGCGTGACCCGACCCGATTCACCAAGTCCGGCCTGATGGTCGGCCTCGGCGAAACCAAGGAAGAGGTCATGCAGGTGATGGACGATATGCGCTCGGCCGGCATCGACTTCCTGACCATCGGCCAGTACCTGCAGCCGACCCGCAAGCACGCTCCCGTCGACCGTTTCGTGACGCCGGACGAGTTCGCCTCCTATGAACAGATCGCCCGCGCCAAGGGCTTCCTGATGGTCTCGGCCAGCCCGCTGACCCGTTCGTCGCACCATGCGGGCGAGGACTTCGAACGCCTCAAGGCCGCCCGGTTGGCCAAAGAAGCGGCCGCCTGAGTTGCGTCACGCGCTGACGCGCATCCTCCCATACGAGCCCGACCTGCTGTTCCAGCTGGTCGGCGATGTCGAGCAGTATCCGAAGTTCGTGCCCTGGGTGACCGGCATGCGGGTCTGGAACCGGCGCGAGCCGGAACCCGGCCTGGTGACGCTTGACGCCGAGGCCGCCGTCGCCTTCACCTTCCTGCGCGAGAAGTTCGCCACCCGCGTCCGTCAGGACGCCAGTGGGCGGGTCATCGAGGTCAACCTGCTCTACGGACCGTTCCGCCGGCTGTGGAACCGCTGGCGATTCGTCCCGCATGCCGACGGCTGCGAGGTCAGCTTCGAGATCGAGTTCGAGTTCAAGGTGCCGATGCTCGACCGCATCCTGGCGGCGAACTTCGACCAGGCAGTCGCGAAATTGATGAAATGTTTCGAGGACAGGGCGGCGGCGCTGAGCCGCGCGCCCTGATCGCCCCTACTGCCGGTCGCCCGGGCGGCTGCCCGGCAGGCCTTCGCCGTCGTCGCGCGGCAGCATGCCGCCGTTGCCGACGTTGCCCAGAAGCTGTTCGAGAATAGTGATCTCGCGGCCGCGGGTCGGGGTCTTGCGACCGTTGAACGACACCACCTTGCCGTCTTCCAGCTTGTAGGTGTTGACCGCCAGCACCGCCTCGCTGGCCGGGTCGAAGGACACGGCGACGACGTCGCGCTTGGCGACTCGGGGCTTGTAGAAGGCCACCCGGTCGCTGACCTGGGTCATGTAGAACCACAGATTGGAATCGCGGGCCGAGACGATCTTGATTTCCTGCCCCGGCTGCGCGCCGTTGCTTTCGGTCAGCGAGGTGGCCGAGGGCGAGCCCAGCTTGGTCATCACCGTCGACTTGGTGTCTTCGCCGACCTTGACGTCGGCCGGGTTCGACTCGACGACCTGGAAGCCGTTGTAGCTGGTCATCGGCGTACAGGCGCCGGTAGCGAGAACGGCGGCGCCGACGAACAGCGCGATAGCGGACTTGCGGATCAAAGCATCGAACTCCGGAGTGTTACCTTTGACCTATCGCCCGCGCGGGCTTAGTTCAATGCCCCGCTTTAGCCAGAAGGCGGGGCGAAATCGAGGCGGATATGTTCTTCAAGCGGTTCAGGAAGGTGAGACCGGCGGTCGTCGCCGGGGAAGCCCTCTATGCGTCCGCCGTCGCCCAGGCCCGCCGGCCGGGCCTCTACACCACCCTTGGCGCGCCTGACACGCGGGAAGGGCGGTTCGAGCTCTACAGCCTGCACATCATCCTGCTGCTCGACCGCCTCAAGGGCGGCGACGAATTCAGCGGTGAAACAAAGCAGGCCCTGATCGACCGGTTCACCAAGGGGCTGGACGACGCCTTCCGTGAGCTGGGCGTCGGCGACACGGCCGTTCCCAAGCGGATCAAGAAGCTGGGCGAGGCGTTCTACGGCCGCGCCCGTTCGGCCGACCAGGCCTTCGCCACCCTGCCGGACGTGCGGCCGCTGCAGGCCCTGCTGGCCCGCACCCTCTATGAGGGCGACGATGGCAAGGCCGCCGCGATGGCCGACTATGTCGTGCGGGCGCGGGACGAGCTGGCCGCCCAGCCGACCGAAGCGCTGTTGGCGGGCGAGGCCAAGTGGCTGGAGGTCTGATGGATACGCCATTGTGGAGCCACAGCGTCACCCTGGCCGACATCGGCCGGGGCCTGAAGCCCGTCGAGCTGACCGCCGACGCCGCCACGCGCGTGGCCATCGCCCGCGAACTGGGCCTGGAACGCCTCGATTCCCTGACCGCCCGCGTTGGCGCCAGGCCTTGGCTGGACGGGGCGGAGATTCGCGGGGTCCTGTCGGCCGACGTCACCCAGATCTGCAGCCTGACCGGCGAGCCCTTCGAGCAAACCCTGACCAGCGATTTCACGGTCCGCGCCGTGCCCGCGGGCAGCGACGCCGCCCCGAAGTCCGAATCGCTGGAGATCGACATCGACCCGGAGGGCGAGGATCCGCCGGATGTTCTGCCGGCCGAGAAGGTCGATCTGGCGGCCTACGTCGTGGAACATCTGGCCCTGGAGGTCGATCCCTTCCCCCGCAAGCCCGGCGCGGTTTATGAACCGCCTGTGGAAGACAACGTCCTCTCGCCCTTCGCGGCCCTGAGCAAGCTGAAGCCTCGCGCGGAATGAGCCTGCACTTGCATCCCGCCCGCCCGGCGCTATCGTCCGGCCGCTTCGCCCACCGGCCCTGTCTGGCCGGTCCCTCCAAGGCGTCTCCGGGAGCCATAGGCCCGTCTTGTCACAACCGCTGACCCTCTCCGTCGACGCCATGGGCGGCGACCACGGCCCGTCCGTGGTGATCCCCGCCATCGGCATCGCCTCGCGCCAGATGGGCCCGGGGGTGCGCTTCCTGATTCACGGCGACGAGGCGAGGATCGGTCCCGAACTGGCCAAACTCCCGGCCCTGGCGGCGCAGGTCGAGGTCCGCCACACCGACAAGTTCATCGCCATGGACGCCAAGCCGGCCCAGGCCATGCGCCGGGGCAAGGGCTCCAGCCTGTGGAACGCGGTCCAGGCGGTGAAGGACGGCGAGGCAATCGCCGCTGTTTCAGCCGGCAACACAGGCGCCCTGATGGCCGTGTCCATGCTGATCCTGCGGCTCGGCCCCGAGATCAACCGACCGGCCCTGACCGCCAGCTGGCCGACGGCCGGCGGAATCACCACGGTGCTGGACGTCGGCGCAAACGTCAGCGCCGATGCCGAACAGCTGGTCGAGTTCGCCATCATGGGCGCGGCATTTCACCACGCCATCCAGGGGGGTGGTAAGCCGACGGTCGGTCTGCTCAATGTCGGCTCGGAAGACCAGAAGGGCCACGAAGAGGTCCGCGAGGCCCACGCCCTGCTGCGCGCAACGCCCTTCGAGTTTGACTACCACGGCTTCGTCGAGGGCGATGACATCGCCAAGGGCACGGTCAATGTCGTGGTCACCGACGGCTTCACCGGCAACATCCTGCTGAAGACCGCCGAGGGCGTGGTCCGCTTCATCGCCAACGAGCTGCGCTCGGCCCTGAAGTCCAGCCCGATCAACATGCTGGGCGCGGCCATCGCCACCGGCGGCCTCAACAGCCTGAAGTTCAAGCTCGACCCGGGCGCCGTCAACGGCGCGCCGCTGCTGGGCCTGAACGGCATCGTCATCAAGAGCCACGGCTCGGCCGATCCCAAGTCCTACGCCGCCGCCGTCGTCGTCGCCGCCGACCTTGCCCGCAGCAATTTCGCGGCCGAGATCGAGCGGAGTGTGAAGAAGCTGTCGGCCGCCCTGGCCAAGCCGACCCCGGAGCCTGAAGTACAGTGACCCAAGTGCTGCGTAGCGCGATCACCGGCGTCGGCGCCTATCTGCCGCCCGACATCGTCACCAACGAGGCTCTGTCCAAGATCGTCGACACCACCGACGAATGGATTCGCGAGCGCACCGGCATTCGGCAGCGCCACCGGGCCAGCGACGACCAGGCCGTCTCCGACCTCGCCGTCGAGTCGGCGAAGAAGGCCCTGGCAGCGGCCGGCAAGACGCCCGCCGACATCGACCTGATCGTGGTGGCCACCACCACCGCCGACCTGACCTTCCCGGCCACCGCCGCCATCGTTCAGCGCAAGCTGGGTTGCCCGGTCGGCATTGCCTTCGACGTTCAGGCGGTGTGTTCGGGCTTCGTCTACGCCCTGACGGTCGCTGATGGTTTCGTGGCGCGGGGCAATTCCAAATGCTGCCTGGTCATCGGCGCGGAGACCATGACCCGCCTGATGGACTGGACCGACCGGGGCACCTGCGTGCTGTTCGGCGATGGGGCCGGCGCCGTGGTGCTGGAGCCCGTCGAAGGGCAGGGGACCAACACCGACAAGGGCCTGATCAGCTGGGCCCTGCGCTGCGACGGCACCAAGGAAGAATTGCTCTACGTTGACGGCGGGCCTTCGACGACAGGTACTGTTGGAAAGTTGCGCATGGCCGGCAACCAGGTCTTCAAGCACGCGGTCATCAACATCTCCGAATCGATCGAGGCGGCTCTGGAGAAGGCGGACCTGACCATCGCCGACGTCGACTGGTTCATCCCTCACCAGGCCAACGAGCGTATCCTGCACGGGGTGGCCAAGCGCCTGGGCCTCGACGAACACAAGGTCATCCAGACCGTCGGCGACCACGCCAACACCTCGGCCGCCTCCATCCCGCTGGCCCTGTCGACGGCCATCGACGACGGCCGCATCAAGCCCGGCGACCTGCTGCTGATGGAAGCCATGGGCGGTGGCCTGACCTGGGGCGCCTGCCTGGTTCGGCTGTAAGCCGACCCAACCTCTGCAAACCTGCGCGGAACCCTTTGACGCCATGACGTTTTCGCGTCATGACAGCCATTAACGTTTGTCTGGGAGGGGTCCCATGAAGGGCGCGACGCTTACGCGCGCGGAACTGTGCGAAGCGGTCCACGAGGAAGTGGGCCTGACTCGGCAGGACTGCTCCGAACTGGTCGAACGCACGCTCGACCTGATGGCAGAAGCGCTGGAGCGCGACGAGCAGGTCAAGCTCAGCGGCTTTGGCGTCTTCCAGGTCCGGGCCAAGCGGGCCCGCATGGGCCGCAATCCCAAGACCGGCGAGCCGGCCGAGATCGAACCCCGTCGGGTCATCGGTTTCCGCGCCAGCCAGGTGATGAAGGCGCGAATCGACCGCGCTCTGGAAGGGTAGGGACGTTTGGCGAAGGGCCCCAACGCCTTCCGCACCATCTCGGAAGCGGCCGACGAGCTCGGCGCGCCCCAGCACGTCCTGCGTTTCTGGGAAACCAAGTTCACCTTCATCAGCCCGATGAAGCGGGCCGGCGGCCGCCGGTTCTACCGCCCGCAGGACATCGAGGTCCTGCGCGCCGTCCAGACGCTGCTGCACAGCGAGGGCTACACCATCAAGGGCGTGCAGAAGCTGCACAAGGACGGCGGCGTCAAACGCATCCTGGCCGTCGCCCGCGGCGAAGAGGGCCCGTCCCAGACCGACTCCGGCGACCTCGACCCGCCCAGCGGAGAGATGAGCGACGAGTCGCGCCTGCGCCTGACCGACACCCTCAGCGAACTGGAGGCCATCAAGGCCCGGCTGGACGGGTTGTTGAAGCGCTAGATCGGGCGGTTTCGCGAGGTTCGCAAAATGAGAAACTTTGCCCGTTGCCCGCGCGGGACCTCATCCCTATAAGGGCGCTCCTCCCTGTTTCGGAGCGTGGCGCAGCTTGGTAGCGCACTTGACTGGGGGTCAAGGGGTCGCAGGTTCAAATCCTGTCGCTCCGACCAGGGAGGCTTCCTTACATTTGCATCCGCCGCCGGCCCGTCAGGGCTGGGCGGCCTTGGCCCTGGCGGTGTCGAAGTCTTCGGCCAGCAGGTCCTTGGGCAGTTCGATGCGGATCACCCGCCAGCTGAACAGGCCGCAGCGGGCCATGACCAGTTTCAGCGAGCCCTTTTCCGTCTCGCGCTCGGCGACGAACCGGTCCAGCTTGCGGTAGCCAAGACGAAATTCCGTCGGCGCCTTGTACGGCTTCTGGCCCGTCGGCTTGGCGGACCCGTCCTTGTCGCCCAGCCGGCCTTCCTCGATGATCTTGCCCAGGCCCTCCGGCGTCACCGCCTTGTCGACGCCGGCGTTGACGATGCCGGGGATCATCACCGCGCCCAGGGCGGCGAACGGGTTGCTCTTCATCTCGGGATCGGCGTTGAACTTGGCCAGCAGGATGGCGTTGAGGTCGGTCTTCAGCCCCTCCCGCACATCGGCGAAATCAACCAGCCGTTCGAGCCTGGCCGCGTCCCGTTCGACGACGCCTTCGCGAAGCGCGTTGAAGGCCATGTAGGGCGAGCCGAAGTACAGCCCGGCCAGCAGGGCGATCGCCAGTACGACAAGGCCAATCCAACGTCCGCGCTTCATGAGGCCCCCCGGCTGCGGTTGAAGGACCGAACAAAGCACGGCGCCCGGCGCCGCGCGAGGGCCAATCTCAGGTGCGGGGGCCGCCCGGCTCCTTGTTCATCCAGGCCAGCAGCGGGAACAGCGGCAGGCCCCAGGCCACGCCGGCGACCGCGAAGAACACCAGTTCCAGCAGGAAGTTCCTGGGCAACATGTTGTGCAGGCTGACCGCGCCCATTGCGTAGAGCGCCAGGAAGACCAGGATCAGGACGGTCCCGATCATCTTCTTCAGTTTCGGATTCAACGCAAAACTCCCGCCGCTGCGACCAGCGACGGGAGCCTTAGCCGTTTGTGAGGGCCCGCTCTAGCGCTTGCGGAAAATCAGGCCCCAGATGAACAGCACGATCACCGCGCCGACGATGGCGGCGATGATGCTGGGGATCCAGCCCCCGGCGCCGGTGCCGATATGCAGCAGATCGACGATCAGCCACTTGCCGACCAGGGCGCCGATAATGCCGGCGGCCAGGTTCATGAGAAGTCCGTCGTTGCGCCGCAGGATCTTCTCGGCCACCCAGCCGGCGAAAATCCCGATGATGATTGCGGCAATCCAGCCAACACCTTGCATAGTCGTAGCTCCCTCCAGATGAGTTCCTGGCTTTAACTCCAGGTTGGAAAGGAGGTTCCTCTCCGCGAAGGCTTTGGTCAACGGCGCGGCAGTAGAGACGCCAGACCTGTCAAAGCCAGAGCCGAGACGGCCGCCGCGGCCAGCACCATCCAGAAGCTGGTCACCGGCCAGCCGGCCTGGGCCCACAGCCAGGGCGCCGCGAGGCCGCCGACCAGCGCCGCCGCCGTTCCGGTCAGGGCCGACCGCCGACGGCCCGTCGCCAGCGCCGCCAGGGCGCCACAGACGAAGCTGATCAGGACGAGGCCGAAGAGGCCGGGCAGGGGCATGGGGGGATGATGGCTCAGGTGACGCTGTTCGTCATCCCAACGCGCGTCCAAAGGTTTCGCCTCTGGTCTCCCTTCTCCCCTCGCGGGAGAAGGTGGCCCCGAAGGGGTCGGATGAGGGGGCTCCGGAAAGAGCGAGCTGCGATGGGGCGGTTGCGACCGGCTGTATCGAAGGCCGGTGAGCCCCCTCATCCGGCGCTTCGCGCCACCTTCTCCCGCGAGGGGAGAAGGACGCCCAGAGGCGAACTCGCAATCCTTTGGAGGACGTTCTGGACCGCCAGCCCGCTCAGGCCTACATCCCGCTCATGACGTCGTTCCTGCGTTCCGATCGCTCGACCGCCGTGGCCGTCTGGCTCGGGGTCGTGGCGCTGTTCATCCTGGCCATGGTGGTGGTTGGCGGGGCTACCCGGCTGACCGGTTCGGGCCTGTCGATCACCGAGTGGCAGCCGATCATGGGGGCCCTGCCGCCTATGGGCGATGCGGCCTGGAACGAGGCCTTCCACAAGTACCAGCAAATTCCCCAATACAGGTTGGTCAACGCCGGCATGACCCTGACCGAGTTCAAAGGGATCTTCTGGTGGGAGTGGGGCCACCGGCTGCTCGGCCGGCTGATCGGCCTGATCTTCGCCATTCCTTTCGTCGTCTTCCTCATTCGCCGACAGATTCCCCGGCGCCTGATCTGGCGCTGCGTCGGCCTGCTGCTGCTGGGCGGCCTGCAGGGCCTGGCCGGCTGGTGGATGGTGGCCAGCGGCCTTTCCGAGCGGGTCTCGGTGGCCCCCGAGCGCCTGACGCTGCACCTGGGCCTTGCCCTCATTCTGTTCGTCGCCGTCGTCTGGACGGCCCTGGACGCCTATGCCGGCAAGCCGCGCCAGGCCAGTGTCACCCGTTGGCGGGGCGGAGCCCTGGTCTTCCTGGGCGCGGTCTTCCTGCAGTGCCTGCTGGGCGCCCTGGTGGCCGGCACGGACGCGGGCTTCGTCTACAACGACTGGCCGCTGATGAATGGCCATGTCTGGCCGCAGGACTACGCCGGCAGCAGCTTCTGGCAGACCCTGGCCCACAACCAGGCCTCGGTGCAGCTGCACCACCGACTTGGAGCCTACGCCATCGCCCTGGCGACGGTCTTCATCGTCGTTCTTGCCCGTCGCAGCCGCAGCCTCGGCCCGGAGTCGAAACAGGCCGCCTTCATCCTCGGCGGCGTCGTGCTGCTGCAGGTCCTGCTCGGCGTCGCCGCCCTGATGCTGGTCGTTCCCCTGTGGCTGGGCATCCTGCACCAGGCGGGCGCCGTCCTGTTGCTGGCCGCCGCCACGCTGTTGGCCTGGCGGGTGCGGCGGCTGTAAGCCGGTATCGAAGCGGCCATTATAGCAGGCTTCGGGCAACGGCGGAAAAAATAACTGTATAATTACAGATGGATAGCGCCTACCCGGAGCCTACTTTCAGGCGGCCTGGAGGGCCGATATCGCCCACCGGCAAGGTCCGAATGACCACCCGAAAACCTCCCCGGGAACGCGCGTGACGGCAGGCGTCGCGAAGCGGGCTTCGCAGGTCGAATAATTTCGCCCGGGTAGAATTCTAGAGACCGACCCCGCCAACCGGCTCGGTCTCGAAGTAGGGGCCCATGTCCTTGATCAACGGCCGGCCCCTGGCGATGGCGGCCTGGACAGACGGCAGTTTCAACGACCCCTGGTGATCGGCCTGGCTCTTCCAGACCTCGGTCACCCACAGGGCGTCCGGTTCCTTGGCGTCGCGGGCGACGATGTAGCTGAGGCAGCCGGGCATGCCGCCGGTCTCGGCCGTGAGGATGGCGATCAGGGCGTCGCGCTGGCCGGGGTGGGCGGTCATCTTGCCGATCAGGCCGTACATGCGGGTCTCCTCGGCCACGGCGCCGCCCGCCAGCGCAAGGGCGCTGGCCGATCCGGCGACGAAAGCGCGTCGATTGGGGCTCATGGGGCCAGACTAGGCGTCAAATGCCGGGCAGGGGAGGTGGAAATGTCGCGGTATTATAATACCGTATCGTGAAAAATGAATGTTTTCAGTATCTTCAGCCCGGTTGGGCGTCGCCACAGTGGTTGACATCGGCCCGTTCGACCCGTACTAGCGCGCCCTCACGTCGGGGGCGGTCGCGCTTCCGCCTACTATTGGATCGAAACCCATGATGAAGACCACGGCTTCGCTGAAGCCCGCCGAGGTCGAGAAGAAGTGGATCGTGATCGATGCCGAGAACGCCGTCGTTGGCCGTCTCGCCTCGTTCATCGCTATGCGTCTTCGCGGCAAGCATCGTCCCGACTACACCCCGCACGTCGATTGCGGCGACTTCGTTGTCGTCCTCAACGCCGACAAGGTGAAGTTCACCGGCCGCAAGCTGGACCAGAAGATCTACTACCGCCACACCGGTCACCCGGGCGGCATCAAGCAGATCACCGCCGGCAAGCAGCTGAACGGCCGCTTCCCCGAGCGCGTCCTGGAAAAGGCCGTCGAGCGCATGCTGCCCAAGGAAAGCCCCCTGGCCCGCGCCCAGATGACCCACCTGCGCATCTACAACGGCGGCGAACACCCGCACGAAGCGCAGAACCCCCAACCCATCGCGTTCGCTGAACTGAACGCCAAGAACGTGCGGAGCGCCTGATGGCCGAAGGTCTCGAAGCCCTGCAAGCCCTGTCGTCGTCGCCTGAAGCGGCCCCGGCTGAGCCCAAGATCGACAAGTTCGGCCGCGCCTATGCGACCGGCAAGCGCAAGAACGCCATCGCCCGCGTGTGGATCAAGCCCGGCAAGGGCTCGATCACCATCAACGGTCGCGACCAGGAGATCTACTTCGCTCGCCCGGTGCTGCGCATGATGCTGGCCCAGCCGTTCGAAGTCTGCGACCGCGTCGGCCAGTTCGACGTCGTCGTCACCGTTGAAGGCTCGGGCCTCAGCGGCCAGGCCGGCGCGGTGCGTCACGGCCTGTCCAAGGCCCTGACCTACTACGAGCCCGGTCTGCGCACCCTCCTGAAGCCGCACGGCTTCCTGACCCGCGACAGCCGCGTCGTCGAGCGCAAGAAGTACGGCAAGGCCAAGGCCCGCCGTAGCTTCCAGTTCTCGAAGCGCTAGCCGCGCGAGGGTTCATACCTTTGCGAAAGGGCGCTTCGGGCAACCGAGGCGCCCTTTTTCTTTGCCCGGACCATTTCCTTCGGAAAATGGTCCTACTCGAATGTTAGAGCCCGTCCGGGCGGCGGAACCGGAAGCCACTTCCGCCTGACGGGCTCTGTATGGAGGCGAGCATGACCGCTCCGAAGATCTTCATCGATGGCGAAGCCGGCACCACCGGCCTGCAGATCCGCGACCGGCTGGAAGGCCGCCGCGACATCCAGCTTGTCTCGATCGATCCGGCCCGCCGCAAGGACGCCGAGGCCCGCGCCGAGCTGCTCAACGGGGCCGACGTGGTCATCCTCTGCCTGCCGGACGACGCCGCCCGCGAGGCCGTCAGCTTGGTCACCAGCAACTCGGTGAAGATTATCGACGCCTCGACCGCCCACCGGGTCGCCGACGGCTGGACCTACGGCGTCGCCGAACTGCCCGGCCAGCGCCCGGCCATCGCCGCCTCCATGCGCGTCAGCAACCCCGGCTGCTATCCGACCGGGGCCATCGCCCTGATCCGGCCGCTGGTCGACGCCGGCCTCCTGCCCGCCGACTACCCGGTCACCGTCAACGCCGTCAGCGGCTACACCGGCGGCGGCAAGTCGATGATCGCCGAGTTCAAGGGCGAGAACCCCGAGGCCTTCCGCATCTACGGCCTGACCCAGCAACACAAGCACGTGCCCGAGCTGCAGAAGAATACCGGCCTGACCGTCCGGCCGTTCTTCGCGCCGAGCGTTGGCCGCTACGCCCAGGGCATGATCGTCGAGGTCCCGCTGTTCCTGGACCGGCTGAACGGTAGCCCGACCTTGGCCGACCTCGAGGCCTGCCTGAAGGCCGCCTACGCCGGTGAACCCTTCGTCACCGTCGAGGACACGGCCGGGATCACCGGCCTCGATCCCGAGGCCCTGAACAACACCAACCGCATGCAGCTGTTCGTCTTCGGTGGACAGGGCCAGGCTCGCCTGGTCGCCCGCCTCGACAACCTGGGCAAGGGCGCTTCGGGGGCGGCGGTGCAGAACATGAACCTGATGCTCGGCCTGCCCGAAGGCGCGGGACTGTGATGCTGCGCCGGGCCGTCATCGCCGACGCCCCGGCCATCGCGGCCGTCTACCGCCTGAGCGCCTGGCACCCCCATATCCACACGCCGGAGGAGGACGTCGCCTTCTTCTCCGGTCGCATGCTGCCCGAGCAGGCGGTCTGGGTGATCGAGGACGGGCAGGGCGGGGTCGTCGCCTATGGCGCGGGCGTGGACGGCTGGCTGAATCATCTGTTCGTCCATCCGGACGCTCAGGGACAGGGGCACGGGACCCGGCTGCTGGAGGTGTTCCGCGAGGGCGGGGCGCTGCAGCTGTGGACCTTCCAGGGCAACGTCAAGGCGCGGGCCTTCTACGAGCGCAAGGGGTTTGCGGCGGTGGAATTCACTGACGGCGCGTGCAACGACGAGAAGCTGCCGGACGTCCGCTACGCGTGGCGGCGTTGACAGGGCGCCGTCCCTCCCCGAATTGGGGAGGGCAGGCGGGCGAAGCCCGCCGGGTGGGGAAGTGGCAAGCGCCTTTGCGGCCGGACATTCCCAGGCGCAAATCCAGCCCACTCACTGCCGTTCAAACCGACTTCCCCACCCGACGCGCGCACCGCGCGTCTGCCCTCCCCAATTCGGGGAGGGACGGGGCTAGCGACCGGCCAGCCAAGCCTGTTCGGCGGACAACATGGCCGCGATCAGGTCCGGCCTGTCAATCCCCGCCAGGTCGGCGCGGGGCGTCTTGCCGCCTTCTTCCAGCAGGTAGGAGAGGAACCGCAGGCTTGGCCGGTAGCCGGCCAGGCGGGCGGGAGCCAGCGGGGGAGTCTCGCCGGGGATGCGGGCCCGGATTTCGTCTTCGAAGTACACCGCCCCCAGCCGCAGGATCTTCCACGCCCCGTCCCGCCGCTCGACCCGCGCATGCATCCGGGCGTGGCTGGTGACCATCACCTCGACACCGCCGATGCGGCCGCCCAGCAGGATCGCCGCGCCGCTCTCGGCCAGGGCCCGGTCGCCGTTCAGGGTGACCAGGGTCGGGGCCATCTGGTGCAGGTGGCGCATGCCGCCCGCGAAGGCTTTCTCGGAGGCGGCGACGAAGTCGGCGCCGCTGGTCTCGATCCAGCTGATGCTGACTACGCTGTCGGGGTGGAAGCAGGCCGCCATGCGCGCCCATTGGCCCTGGTCACGGGCCGCCCGTTCGGCCTGGACGACTTCGGCGACGGCGAGCTTGTCGAGGTCGTACATGACGGTCACCCTGTCTTCCTTCCTCCACCTTAGCCCAGATTCCCATGACCGACCTGCCCGACGAGCATGACACCGAGGACGCCGCCACCCTGGCCTTCTACGAGCGCGAGGCCGTCGCCTACGCGGCCCGGCGCGAGCCCGGCGGCCATCCCCATCTGGACCGCTTCATCGAGCGCCTGGGTCCCGGCGCCGTGGTGCTGGAGCTTGGCTGCGGCGGCGGTCACGAGGCCCAGGCAATGTTGGAGGCTGGCCTGCGGGTCATCGCCACCGACGGCTCGCCCGCCCTGGCGGCTCAGGCCAGCGCGCGCCTCGGCCGGCCGGTCAAGGTGATGACCTTCGTCCAGCTGAAGGACGAGCAACGCTACGATGGCGTCTGGGCCAACGCCTGCCTCCTGCACGCCCCCGCCGACGCCCTGCACGACATCTTCGGACGCATCTGGCGGGCGCTGAAACCGGGCGGTCTGTTCTTCGCGAGCTTCAAGGCCGGGGACGGCCCAGGCCGTGACTCGCTGGGCCGCTACTACAACTTCCCAAGCCGCGAGGGCCTTGAGGCGACACTTCGGTGGTCCGCGCCCTGGTCCGAGCTGACCATCGAGACGGGAACCGGCGGCGGCTACGACGGCGTCGAGCGCACCTGGCTGGCCGCCTGGGCCGTCGCCGGCCCGGCCGAGCCGCACAATCACGAACACCTATAGAAAAAGCCCGGCAGCGGACCACCGGGCTTCTTCAGGTCAGGTTGTCCGCGCGATCAGACGATCGGCTTGGGCATGTCGAGGCCAGCCGGCGCCGGGTTGGACACCGGCTGCGGGGCCGGAACCGGCGCGGGAGCGGCCGGGCGCTGGAACTTCAGGCTGCGGCCCTGGAAGAAGGCGCCGGTTTCCATGGCCAGCTGCTCATGGGTGATGTCGCCGTCGATGTAGCTGGTGCCGTAGAGGCGGACCTGCTTGGCGGTCACCGAGCCGACGATGCGGCCACGGACCTCGGCGGCCTCGGCATAGACGCTGCCCTCGATGTGACCGGTCTCGCCGACGGTCAGGCGGCCGACGCGGACGTCGCCGCGGACAACGCCGTCGATCTGCAGTTCGCCGTCACCGGTGACGCCGCCCTCGATGGTGATGCCGCTGGAGATCAGCGAGGCCACCTTGGGCTTGGGCTTGGGCGCATCCAGGGCCGAAGCGGCGGTGGCCGGGGCCGCGACGGGCTCCGGGGTCGCCGACTTCACGGGCGTGGCGGCAGGCTTGTTAGCGGGCTTGCTGAACATATTCACCGGCTTTCAGATAACGGTTGGGATTCTGGGGACGCCCCGCGACCCAGATTTCGTAGTGCAGATGCGGCCCCGTCGAACGACCGGTGGAGCCCATGGCCCCGATCCGCTGTCCGACGCCGACGCGCTGGCCCACCGACACCGCAATGCCTTGCAGGTGGGCGTAACGCGTCTTGAAGCCGCCGCCATGGTCTATCTCGATGGTGTTGCCATAGCCTGAACGAACGCCGGTAAACGAGACGACCCCCGGGGCCGTGGCGTAGATCGGCGTGAAGAAGCCGCCCGGGAAGTCGAGCCCCGAGTGGAAAGCCGGGCGACGGGTGAACGGATCAAGGCGCACGCCGTAGCTGGAAGACACCGAAGGGGCGCCCGTGGGGCGGAAGAACGGCAGCGATTGGGCGGCGGTGGTCAGGCCGCGCATGTCGCTCATGTTGGTGCTGGCCCGCTGGATGCGGCGGGCGAAGTCTTCATCGACATCCAGAACGGCGGCCAGGGCGCGCGGATCGCCGGAGTCGATCAGCGGCCCGCCGAGGTTGGCGCCGCGTCCGGTGTAGCCCTCGGGGCTGAGGCCGGCGAGACGGAAGGCGGCGCGCAGGCGCTCGGCCCGGGTCTTGGCGAAGTCTTCGGCGGCGTTGATCAGCCGCTCCTGGTCCATGCGGGTGTAGTTGACGCGCTCGACCGGGTCTTTCGACATCAGGCGGGGTTTGGCCGGGGCCAGGGCTTGGGCCGCGCCCGGCACACCCTTGAATTCCTGGAACAGCTGGGCCAGCGCCGCGTGGCGCTTTTCGACCGACACGGCCATCTCGGCGAAGCTGCCGTTGTTGTTGTTCAGCTGGGCCATGGCGCTGTTCAGACGCGCCTGACGGTCGGCGTTGACGCGCTCGTAGTAGGCCTTCTGGCGGACCAGTTCCTGATCCGAAGCGCCGGCCGACATGGCGTTGACCATCATGGCGGCGGTGGCGATGCCGAGCCAGAGCGAGACCAGGGCGACAACGCCGGCGGCGGCCATCTGTTTGGCGGTGGACAGGACGTAACCGCGCATCTCGCCGCCGGAGCGGACATAGAGATGCCGTTCAGGAAAAAGCTCTTCCAGAGCCCTACGAACTCGCCGCAAGCGTGTTGACGCCATAGCCCCCGACACCCGGATTTACGTCCGAGCGCGATATGCCGTTATGTCGAGAATTGACGCAAGGGCCTTCGCGTCTCGCGGGTGGGCCGCGCGCGCAGAAAGCCTTTGTCGCTCAACGGTTAACCAAAGGCCCAGAGACACGCCAGCGTCTTGGGCCGTTTTTGCTGAGTTCCTGACACTATTGGTTAACGCCCGCGACGAAATCGCCACAGTTACTCGCGGGTCATGGAAGTGTCGCAAAGCAGGGCGGCAGATGGTCGCAGCGTCCAGAATTCAGAGATCCTGGACCGCTTTCAGCACCTCGGCTGCGTGACCGGCGACCTTCACCTTGCGCCAGACCCGGCGGATGACGCCCTGGCCGTCGATCAGCCAGGTCGAGCGGTCGATGCCCATGTATTCGCGGCCGTAGAGCTTTTTCTCCACCCAGGCGCCGTAGCGCTCGATGACGTCGCTTTCGGTGTCAGAGCCGAGCTCGACCTTCAGGTCGTACTTGGCGCGGAACTTCCCGTGTTTGGCGGCGGTGTCCTTGGAGACGCCGATGACGGTGGCGCCGGCCTTGTCGAAATCTTCGGCCAGGGCGCTGAAGTCCTTGCCCTCTGTGGTGCAGCCGGGGGTGTCGTCCTTCGGGTAGAAGTAGAGGACCACCGTCCGCCCCTTGAGCGCGGCCAGGCTGACCCGCCCGTTGTCGGTGGGCAGGTCGAAGTCGGGGGCCTTGTCGCCGGCCTTGAGTTCCGTGGTCATCCTTGCTTCCTCATTCCGTCATCCCGGCCGGAGCGTAGCGGAGAGCCGGGACCCAGGTGTGCGTGAACTCGCTGTATCAACCGCCTTTGCGCCCCGCCCCTGGGTCCCGGGTCGGCCTGCGGCCGCCCGGGATGACGGGGAGGGAGGCGCGAACCCTCAGACCGGCCGGACCAGGACGATCTTCTTCTTGCCCTGGGACAGCTTGATGACCCCGTCGACCACATCGGCCGCCGTGATCAGCTTCATGCCGTCCATCTCCTGCACGTCGTTGACCCGCAGGCCGCCGCCCTGGGCCAGGCGGCGCGCTTCCCCGCGAGAGGTAGAGAGGCCGGCGTCGACGGCAAGGGCGGCCAGCATGATCCCTTCCGCCAGATCGGCGGCCGGAATCTCGATGGACGGCAGGTCGTCGCTGAGGGCGCCCTGTTCGAAGGCCTTGGTGGCGGCGTCGCGGGCGGCCTTGGCGGCCTCCTCACCGTGCAGCATCCGGGTCGCCTCGTCGGCCAGCACCTTCTTGGCGTCATTGATGCCGGCGCCGGGCAGGGCTTCGAGGCGGGCGATCTCGTCCAGCGGCAGGTCAGTGAACAGGCGCAGGAACTTGCCGACGTCGGCGTCCTCGGTGTTGCGCCAGAACTGCCAGTAGTCGTACGGCGACCGCATGTCGGCGTTGAGCCAGACCGCGCCCTGGGCCGTCTTCCCCATCTTGGCGCCCGAAGCGGTCGAGAGCAGGGGGGTGGTCAGGCCGAAGGCCGGCTTCTGATCGACGCGGCGGATCAACTCGACCCCGTTGAGGATGTTGCCCCACTGGTCCGAGCCGCCCATCTGCAGGGTCGCGCCGAGCCGGCGGTTCAGTTCCAGGAAGTCCACCGACTGCATCAGCATGTAGTTGAACTCGAGGAAGGTCATCGGCTGCTCGCGCTCGAGGCGCAGCTTCACCGAGTCGAACGCCAGCATGCGGTTGACCGTGAAGTGGACGCCGAATTCGCGCAGGAATTCGATGTAGCCGAGCTTGGAGAGCCACTCGTCGTTGTCGACCATGACCGCGTCGGTCGGCCCGTCGCCGAAGGTCAGGAACTTCTCGAAGACCGTCTTGATGCTGGCGATGTTGGCCTGGATGTCAGCCTCGCTGAGCAGCTTGCGCGACTCGTCCTTGCCGGTCGGATCGCCGACCTTGGTGGTGGCGCCGCCCATCAGGACGATGGGCTTGTGGCCGGCCTGCTGCAGCCGGCGCAGCAGCATGATCTGGATCAGGCTGCCGACGTGCAGGCTGGGCGCGGTGGCGTCGAAGCCGATGTAGCCGGTGACAATGCCGCCCGACGCGGACTCGTCGAGCTCGGCCGGGTGGGTGATCTGATGGATGAAGCCGCGGTCCCGCATGGTCTGCAGGAAGGCGGACTTGAACTCTGCGGTCTCGGTCATGGTGGCGGCCTGTATCATGGGCGGGCGGTCGTGCAAGGCGATAGACATCGATAGCTCCTGTTTGGAAGGGGCCGGCGACGCTGTCAGGTCTTTGGGATGGGACATGCCGCCGGGGTTGGGCGGCATGCGATCGCAACGCCGCTCGTCAGAACGAGCGGGCGCAATAGAGGGCGGCGAGGGCGGCCTTGGCGATCATGGGCCGCTGGTTAGCGTGAGGCATTGACCGGCGTCAACGGGCCGCTATCGAAGGGCGCATGAGGCTGACCCTGAAGCCACACCCCGATACGCCATGCGACGCGGTGCGTGAGATTGCTGTCGACGCAGCGCGCGAAGGCCGGTCGTTGACCCTGAAGTTCGCCTTGAGCGGCGATGTGGACGCCATCGCCTTTCCCGAATGGCGCAATGCCGCGCGGGCTGATGAGCTCTGGCGGCACACCTGCTTCGAGGCCTTTGTCGGCGACCAGGGCGCGGCCGGATACACCGAGATCAACCTGTCGCCCTCGAACCAGTGGGCGGTCTATGTCTTCGACGGCTGTCGCGAGGGCATGCGCTCACCGGAGGGCGTCGAACGCCGCGACGGCGTGGTGCGGGAAGAGGCCGGCGCCTATCGGCTGCAGGCCGTGTTTGATCTCGACCGGCTGGACGGCCTGTCCGGAGCGCCCTGGCGGCTGGGCCTGTCGGCGGTCATTGAATTGAAAGACGGATCGAAGTCCTACTGGGCCCTGGCCCACGCGCCGGGCCAGCCCGACTTCCACCACCCTGACGCCTTCGCCGCCATCCTGCCTCCGGAGTCCCCATGAAGTTCGGCCTCGACCGCCTCCTCGCCGATCCGGAACTGCGCAAGGAGCTCTCCGGCCGCCGCGTGGCGCTGCTGGCCCATCCGGCCTCGGTGACCGCCGACCTGACCCACAGTCTCGACGCCCTGGCCGCCTGTCCCGAGATCAAGCTGACCGCCGCCTTCGGGCCGCAGCACGGCATGCGCGGCGACAAGCAGGACAACATGATGGAGTCGCCGGACTTCACCGATCCGGTCCATGGCATCCCGGTCTTCAGCCTCTACGGCGAGGTGCGTCGCCCGACCGGCCAGTCGATGGGGACGTTTGACGTCATCCTGATCGACATGCAGGACCTCGGTTGCCGCATCTACACCTTCATCACGACGCTGCTCTATGTGCTGGAGGCCGCCGCCGAGCACGGCAAGTCGGTCTGGGTTCTGGACCGTCCCAACCCCGCCGGCCGGCCGATCGAGGGGCTGACCCTGCTGCCCGGCTGGGAGAGCTTCGTTGGGGCCGGGCCGATGCCGATGCGCCACGGGATGACGCTGGGCGAACTCGGCCACTGGTTCGTCGACCACTACAGGCTGGACGTCGACTATCGGGTCATCGCCATGGAGGGCTACGAGCCCGACGCCGCGCCGGGCTACGGCTGGCCCCTGGGGGAGCGGACCTGGATCAACCCAAGCCCCAATGCGCCGAACCTGTGGATGGCCCGCGCCTATGCCGGCACGGTGATGCTCGAAGGCGCGACCCTGTCGGAGGGGCGGGGCACGACCCGGCCGCTGGAGCTGTTCGGCGCGCCGGACATCGACGGGCGGGACGTGATCAGGACGATGCGCGAGTTCGCCCCGCAGTGGCTGCGGGGCTGCACCCTGCGCGACATCAGCTTCGAGCCGACCTTCCACAAGCACGTTCACAAGCTTTGCAGCGGCGTGCAGATCCACACCGAGGGGCCCGAGTACGACCACGCGACGTTCAAGCCCTGGAGGCTGCAGGCGCTGGGCTTCAAGGCGATCCGCAAGCTCTATCCGGACTACGACCTGTGGCGCGACTTCCCGTACGAGTACGTGCTCGACAAGCTGGCCATCGACGTCATCAACGGCGGCCCGGGCCTGCGGGAATGGGTGGATGACCCGGGCGCGCAGCCGGGCGACCTCGACGCTCTGACGACGCCCGACGAAACCGCCTGGGAAGAGGTGCGCCGGCCGCATCTGCTGTACTGACCGCCCCTCCGCCGCCTGCGGCCGCCAGTGCCGCGAGGTGGCCGTGGCGCTTCTGCGGGCTGGTCTTGATCTTGTCGGCGCCGTTCTGGCTGCTGGGCGCCTTTCTGAGCGGACCGGCGCCTCTCCTGCCCATTGCTCTCCCGGTCAGCGCTCTGATGGCGATGGCGCCAGGAGCGGCGGCGCTCCTGCTCACCTGGCGTGAAGGCGGAGCCGCCGGTGTGAAGGGCCTCCTCGGACGATTGTCCGACCCGCCGGCATGGCGAAGGCCGCTATGGTTGCTGGCGGCCGCAGGGATCATGCCGCTGGCGCTGACGGCCGTATGGCTTTGGCTCAAGGCCACGGGCGCCCCCTTGCCCGAGCCGCGGATCGCGGCCGGCGCGGCGCTGGCCTTCGTGCCCATGTTCCTGCTCGCGGCCGTCGCCGAGGAACTTGGATGGCAGGGTTACCTCTATCCGCGCCTGGCCCCCCGGCTCTCCGCGCTCGGCGCCGGTCTCGCCATCGGGACCTTCTGGGCCCTCTGGCACATCGTTCCGTTCCTGCAGGCGGGCCGCGAGGCGGAGTGGATCGTCTGGCAGTGCCTGGCGATGCTGCCGCTACGGATCATCACGGTCTGGCTCTTCGGCGTCGGCGGCCGCAGCCTGGGCCTGGCCGTCGTGTTCCACGCCTTTGGCAACCTGGCCCAGTTCCTGTTTCCGAACTACGGCTCGCACTACGACCCGCAGGCGACCTTCGTCATCCTGTCGGCCGTCGCGGCCGTCATCGCTCTGGCAACCGGGCCCCGCACCCTGGGCGAGCGCGCAGGACCTTAGGCCTTCGACGCCTTGTGGCGCTCGATGCCCTCGACGACCATCTGGCGGGCCTGGGCGGCGTCGCCCCAGCCCTTGACCTTGGTCCACTTGCCGGGCTCCAGGTCCTTGTAGTGGACGAAGAAGTGCTCGACCTGGTCGAGGGTGATCTGCGGCAGGTCGGTGTAGTTCTGGACGTTGTCGTAGCGCGCCGTCAGGTGCGACGAGGGCACGGCGATCAGCTTCTCGTCGATGCCGGCCTGGTCTTCCATGAACAGAACCCCGACCACGCGGCAGCTCATCACCGCGCCCGGCGCGATGGCGCGGGTGTTCATGCAGATAACGTCGACCGGGTCGCCGTCGCCAGACAGGGTGTGCGGGATGAAGCCGTAATTCCCCGGATAACGCATCGAGGTGTAGAGGAAGCGGTCGACGAACAGCACGCCGGCTTCCTTGTCCATCTCGTACTTGATCGGCTCGCCCCCCAGCGGCACCTCGATGATCACATTCACATCCTCGGGCGGATTCTTCCCGATGGAGAGGGCGTCGATATTCATTACGCGGGCTCGGCTTCCAGTCGTTTGTCGAGGTAGTCGCCGACGTGCTTTTCCACGTCCGGCAGGTTTTCGGCCCAGAAGTGGGTGGCGCCGTCGATCAGGTCGTAGTCGATGACGATGCCCTTCTGGCTGCGCAGCTTGGTGACCACGCGCTCCACTTCCACCGGCGGCGTCACCGTATCGTTGGTGCCGTGCAGGAACAGGCCCGAAGCGGGGCAGGGGGCCAGGAAGCTGAAGTCGTACATGTTGGCCGGCGGCGAGACGCTGATGAAGCCATCGGTCTCGGGGCGGCGCATCAGCAGCTGCATGGAGACCCAGGCGCCGAAGCTGTAGCCGGCGACCCAGCACTGGCTGGCCGTCGGGTTGGTGGACTGCAGCCAGTCGAGCGCCGTGGCAGCGTCGGCCAGCTCGCCGATGCCGCCGTCGAACTCGCCCTGCGAGCGGCCAACGCCGCGGAAGTTGAAGCGCAGGGTCGAGAAACCGCGCTTCATGAACAGGTGGTACATCTGCACCGCGACCGGGTGGTTCATGTGGCCGCCGGCGCGCGGGTGCGGGTGCAGGATCAGCGCGATGGGGGCGTTTTCACGCTTGCCCGGCGAATACCGGCCTTCGATCCGGCCGGCGGCGCCGGTGAGAACCACTTCAGGCATAAGCAACCTTCTCCTCGTTGTGCGGTGCAGAATACTTGACCGCTGCGCTTGGTCTTCCTAGATCAGGCGCATTCGCGACGGCCCGGCCGACGCGCGGCGCGGGCTTTAGCACAGGCCCGCCGCCGGATGCCAAGGAATCCGCCATGCGTCTGTCCACAAAAGGCCGCTACGCCGTTATGGCCATGACCGACCTGGCCGGCCGTCAGGACGCGGACGGTTCGCGCGCGGTGCCTCTGGCCGAGATCGCGGCGCGTCAGGAAATCTCGCTGAGCTATCTGGAACAGCTGTTCGCGCGCCTGCGCCGACGCGGGCTGGTCAAGAGCCTGCGCGGCCCTGGCGGCGGCTATCGCCTGGCCCGTTCGGCCACAGAAACGCACATCGCCGAGATCGTGCTGGCCGTCGACGAGCCCCTGAGGGCCACGCGCTGCGGCCATGCGACCGGCAAGGGCTGCATGAAGGCAGGCGTCCGCTGCTCTACCCACGACCTTTGGGAAGAGATGGGTCGCCAGCTGCACAGCTATCTGGCGTCGGTTTCGTTGGCCGATGTGCTGGAAGGGCGTCTGACGCCTGACTCCAAGGTCGCCGCATGACGAGCGTCTATCTCGACTTCAACGCCACCGCCCCGGTGCGGCCAGAGGCGAAAGCGGCCCTCAACGCCGTGCTCGACTGCGTGGGCAACCCCTCGTCGGTGCATGCGGCCGGTCGCGCCGCCCGCGCGACCCTGGAGAAGGCCCGCGAGGCCGTGGCCGCGCTGGTTGGCGTTGTGCCGGGTTCGGTGACCTTTACCAGCGGCGGCACCGAAGCCAGCGCCCTGGCTATCGAAAGCGCCGTCGCCGCCAAATTTGAACGCATCCTGCTGGGCGCCACGGAACATGACGCCGTCTGGGAGGCCGTCCAAGTCGCCGGCCTGCCGGTCGAGGTCTGGCCGGTCGATCCCAATGGCGTCGCCGATCTGGCCTGGCTCGACGACGCGCTGGCTCGGCCGGGCAGGGCGCTGGTCTGCCTGATGCTGGCCAACAACGAGACGGGCGTCATCCAGCCGATAGCCGAGGCCGGCGAGAAGGTGCGCGCCGCCGACGGCTGGCTGCACGTCGACGCGGTTCAGGCCGCCGGCAAGATAGCCATCGATTTCAGCGCCTTGCAGGCCGATACCCTCGCCCTGTCGGCCCACAAGATCGGCGGCCCGCAGGGCGTCGGCGCCCTTGTCGCCGGAACCCGCGCCGTGTTGGCTCGCCGCCAGCAGGGCGGTGGTCAGGAACGCGGCCGCCGCGCCGGCACCGAGAACCTGCCGGGTATCGCCGCCTTCGGCGCGGCTGCCCGCGAGGCCCTGGCTGGTCTGGACGCCATGGCGGCGCAGGCCGCATCGCGTGACGCGCTGCAGATGAAGCTCGAAGCCGCTGGCGCCACGGCGCTCGGCAAGGACGCGGCGCGCCTGCCCCAAACGCTGTGCGTCGCTTCTGCCGACTGGCCGGCCGAAACGCAGGTGATGATCATGGACCTGGGCGGGGTGATGATCAGCGCTGGGGCCGCCTGTTCCTCGGGCAAGGTCAAGCCGAGCCGCACGGTCGAGGCCATGGGCCGGCCCGACCTCGCCCCCTGTTCCATCCGAATCAGCGGCGGCTGGTCGAGCGTCGAAGCCGACTGGATCCGCGCCGGCGATGTCTGGCTGGAGGCGCAGACGCGTCGCCGGCCCAAGATCAAGGAAGTCGCGTAAGTCATGGCTGCCGTTAAAGAAACTGTCGATCAGGTTGGTGAGCTGGAGGCCTACAAGCATGGCTTCGTCACCGACATCGAGCAGGACTTCGCCCCCAAGGGCCTGAGCGCCGACACCGTCCGCTTCATCTCGGCCAAGAAGGGCGAGCCGGAGTGGATGCTGCAGTGGCGGCTTGAGGCCTATGAGCGCTGGCTGGCGCTGGAGGAGCCCGACTGGGCCAAGGTCAGCTTCCCCAAGATCGACTACCAGGACAGCTACTACTACGCCGCCCCCAAGGACCCGGCATCCGGCCCGCTGAGCCTCGACGAGGTCGATCCGGAGATCCTGGCCACCTACGCCAAGCTCGGCATCCCCTTGAAGGAACAGGAAGTTCTGGCCGGCGTCGTCGGCGCGCCGCGCTATGCCGTGGACGCGGTGTTCGACAGCGTCAGCGTGGTGACAACCTTCAAGAAGGAACTGGCCGCTGTCGGCGTCATCTTCTGCTCGATGAGCGAGGCGATCCGCGAGCACCCCGAACTGGTCCGCAAGTACCTGGGCTCCGTGGTGCCGGTCAGCGACAACTATTTCGCCTGCCTGAACAGCGCCGTCTTTTCGGATGGATCGTTCGTCTATGTGCCGCCGGGCGTGAAGTGCCCGATGGAGCTTTCCACCTATTTCCGCATCAACGCCGCCGAGTCCGGCCAGTTCGAGCGGACCCTGATCATCGTCGACAAGGGCGCCCAGGTCTCCTACCTCGAAGGCTGCACCGCTCCGATGCGGGACGAGAACCAGCTGCACGCCGCCGTCGTCGAGCTGGTGGCGCTGGAAGATGCGACGATCAAGTATTCCACCGTCCAGAACTGGTACCCGGGCGATCCCGTGACCGGCAAGGGCGGCATCTACAACTTCGTCACCAAGCGCGCCGACTGCCGCGGCGACCGCTCTAAGGTGTCGTGGACCCAGGTCGAGACCGGTTCGGCGATCACCTGGAAGTACCCTTCCTGCGTCCTGCGCGGCGAGGGCAGCGTGGGAGAATTCTACTCGATCGCCATCACCAACGGCCGCCAGCAGGCCGACACCGGCACCAAGATGATCCACCTGGGCGCCAACACCCGCTCGCGGATCATCTCCAAGGGCATCAGCGCCGGCAAATCCTCCAACACCTACCGCGGCCTGGTCTCGGCCCACCCGAAGGCCAAGGGCGCCCGCAACTTCACCCAGTGCGACAGCCTGCTGATCGGCAAGGAATGCGCCGCCCACACCGTGCCCTATATCGAGGCCCGCAACGGCCAGGCGGTGTTCGAGCACGAGGCCACCACCACCCGCCTGTCGGAGGACCAGCTGTTCTATGCCATGCAGCGCGGGCTCGGTCAGGAAGAGGCCGTCCAGCTGCTGGTCAACGGCTTCGTCAAGGACGTGCTGCAGGAACTCCCGATGGAGTTCGCCGTCGAAGCCCAGAAACTCGTTGCGATCAGCCTTGAAGGCTCGGTCGGGTAAAGTCTGAAAAGAAACAATGCTCTCGATCCAAAACCTCCACGCGACCGTCGCCGACAAGCCGATCATCAAGGGCCTGACCCTCGATGTGCCGGCGGGTGAAGTGCACGCCATCATGGGCCCCAATGGCGCCGGCAAGTCGACGCTGTCCTACGTACTCACGGGGCGCGAGGGCTACGAGGTCACCGACGGCACGGCGACGCTTGACGGCGAGGACCTGCTGGCCCTCGATCCCAACGAGCGGGCGGCCAAGGGTGTCTTCCTGTCGTTCCAGTATCCTCTGGAAATTCCGGGGGTTCCGGCCCTGACCTTCATCCGCGCCTCGATGAACGCCCAGCGCAAGGCGCGCGGCGAGGCCGAGATCGCGGCGCCGGCCTTCCTGAAGCTGGCGCGAGAGACCGCCGCCTCGCTGAAGATCGACTTCGACATGCTCAAGCGCAGCCTCAACGTCGGCTTCTCGGGCGGCGAGAAGAAGCGGATGGAGATCTTCCAGATGGCGATGCTGTCGCCCCGCTTCCTGATCCTCGACGAGACAGACAGCGGGCTGGACATCGACGCCCTGAAGATCGTCGCCGGCGGCGTCAACGCCATGCGCGGCCCTGATCGCGCCATGCTGGTCATCACCCACTACCAGCGCCTGCTCGACTACATCAAACCCGACCGCGTGCACGTCCTCTCGGCCGGCCGCATCGTCGCCTCGGGCGGGCCGGAACTGGCCCATGAGCTCGAGCGCGAAGGCTACGACAAGTACGGGAAGGCCGCGTGAGCCTTTCGACCGCCCTCCGAACCGGCGACCTCGCCGAACTGCCGTCGCGCCGTGACGAGGACTGGCGCTGGACCGACCTGCGCGGCCTGATCCGCAAGGTCCCTGCCGCCTCGCCGGAGGCCGTGGTCACGGCCGGTGGCCCGTTCGCCGGTCTCGGCGAGGAACTGGCCGTGGTGAACGGCCGCGTGGACGGCTTCCCGGGCCTGATCGCCGAGGGGGAGGGCGACCACCTCGCCGCCCTGCGCTTCGTCTCCACCGCCGACGGCACGGGCCACCACGCCCGCATTCAAGTCGAGGTGAAGGCCGGCGCGAAACTGACCCTGCTGGAAAGCTACGAGGGGCAGGCGGCCGGCTACATCGCCAGCGCCGAACTCGACATCGCGCTTGGCGAAGGCGCGCGGCTCGAACGCATCGTCCTGGCCGCCGACGACGCCGAGGCCATCAGCGTCTCGACTGCCACCGTCACCCTGACGGCCGGTTCGAACTACAGCCAGACCGTCCTGACCACCGGCGCCCGCCGCCAGCGGCTAGAGACCCGCGTCATGCACCCTGGTCACGAGGCCAGCGTCCGTCTCGACGGCGCCTACCTGCTCGATGGCCAGCGCCATGCCGACCTCACGACGTCCGTCACCCACGGCGGCGTCGATGGGACCACCGCCCAGCTGACCAAGGGCGTCGCCCGCGACCAGGCGCGCGGCGTCTTCCAGGGCCGCATCGTCGTCCAGCCCGGCGCCGACCGCACTGACGCCCGCATGCGCCACCAGGCGCTGATCCTTTCCGAACGGGCCGAGATCGACGCCAAGCCCGAATTGCTCATCTTCGCCGACGACGTCCAGTGCGCCCACGGCAACACGGTCGGCGCCCTCGACGAGGACGCCATCTTCTACGCCATGCAGCGGGGCCTGCCGGCCGACCGCGCCCGCGCCATGCTGACCGCCGCCTTTGTCGGCGAGGTCATCGACCGTATCGAGCATGAGGGCGCCCGCGAAGTCGCGCGCCAGTGGGCCGAGCAGCAGCTGGGTGAGCTCTGATGGCCTTCGACGCTGAAGCCGCCCGCGCCCAGTTCCCGATCCTGTCCCGGACCGTGAACGGCAAGCCGCTGGTCTACCTCGACAACGCCGCCAGCGCCCAGAAGCCGCGCGCGGTGGTCGACAGCATGGTCCGGGTGATGGAAGGCGGCTACGCCAACGTCCACCGCGGCCTGCACACCCTCTCCAACGAAGCCACCGATGCCTATGAAAAAGCTCGCAAATCGGTCGCCCGCTTCCTGAACGCCGCCGAGACCGAGATCGTCTTCACCAAGGGCGGCACCGAGGCCATCAATCTTGTGGCCAACACCCTGGGCCAGTCGCTGGGGGAGGGGGACGAAATCCTCGTCACCCAGATGGAGCACCACTCCAACATCGTCCCCTGGCACCTGCTGCGCGAGCGCAAGGGCGTGGTTCTGCGCTTCGCCCCGGTGACCGAGAGCGGCGAGTTGGACCTGGCCGCGACCCTGAAGCTGATCGGACCGCGCACCCGGCTGGTCGCCGTCACCCACATGTCCAACGTCCTGGGCACGATCAATCCGATCAAGGGCATCACCGATGCGGCCCACGCCGCCGGCGCCCTGGTGCTGATCGACGGCTGTCAGGGCGCGGTCCACACCATCGTCGATGTGAAGGCGCTCGATTGCGACTTCTACGTCGCCACCGGCCACAAACTCTACGGCCCGACCGGCATCGGTATCCTCTACGGCAAGGCCGAGCGCCTGGCCGCCCTGCCGCCTTACCAGGGTGGCGGCGAGATGATCGGCACGGTCACCGAAGACGCCATCACCTATGCCGAGCCGCCCATGCGGTTTGAGGCCGGCACGCCGCCGATCATCGAGGCCATCGGCCTGGGCGCCGCCGTCGACTGGCTCATGCAGTTCGACCGGGAAGCTGTCGCCCGTCACGAGCGCGCCCTTTACGACCGGGTCATCGAGCGGCTCGACGGGGCCAACTGGCTGCGCATCCTCGGCACGGCGCCGGACAAGGGCGCCATCCTGTCGTTCACCGTCGAGGGCGCGCACGCCCACGACATCGCCCAGATACTGGACAAGCAGGGGGTGGCGGTGCGCGCCGGCACCCACTGCGCCGAGCCTCTGATGGCCCGATTTGGAGTCACCGCGAGCGCGCGGGCCTCCTTCGCCCTATATAACACCCTGGACGAGGCCGACGCGTTCGCCGACGCGCTGGTCAAGGCCCGCAGCTTCTTTGCCTGAGACATCATGACCGACGCCCCCCCACCCAGCAATGTGGCCCCTTTGACCCAGGCCGAACTGGACGTGCTGACCGACAAGCTGGTCGAGCAGCTCAAGACCGTGTTCGACCCGGAAATCCCGGTCGACATCTATGAGCTGGGCCTGATCTACAAGGTCGACGTCTCGGACGACAAACACGTGGCCATCGACATGACCCTGACCGCCCCAGGCTGCCCTGTGGCCGGCGAAATGCCGGGTTGGGTCGAGGACGCGGTCATGGAACTGCCGGACATCAAGTCTTGCGTCGTCGAGCTGGTCTTCGATCCGCCGTGGGACCCGTCCCGCATGTCGGACGAGGCCAAGCTCCAGCTGAACATGTTCTGACCATGGAAATCGCCGCCCCACCCCGCGCCCGCCGCCCCCGCCCCAAGGTCGTCACCCTGAGTGACAGCGCCGCCGAGCGGGTGAAGGAAATCATGGCCAAGGCCGAGAAGCCTTACGCCGGCCTGCGGGTTGGCGTGAAGAACGGCGGCTGCGCGGGCCAGGAGTACATCCTCGAATACGCCGAAACCGCCGGTCCGCTGGACGAGGTGGTCGAGGACAAGGATGTGACGATCCTGATCGACCCGAAAGCGGTGCTGTTCCTGATCGGCACCACGATCGACTACGAGGTCAGCCGCCTGTCGTCGAAGTTCGTCTTCCGCAATCCGAACGAGACCGACGCCTGCGGGTGTGGGGAAAGCGTGACGATTATTCCGGCGAGCGCGGAGTAGGGGACCGGTTGGCCGCAACGCGGCCTACCTGTCCCCGATTGGCGCCGGCTGCGAGGTTGCTCTCGCTCCAGCAGGTTCGCACGCGTCTGGATCGCGCTTGGCCCAACGGCCGGCGCTGATCGGGGACAGGTAGGCCGCGTTGCGCCGAACCAGTCCCCAAACTCAGGCGGCTTCCGTGGCGGTCTTGTCGGCTAGCTTGCGCACCTCGTCCGGCGTCGGCACCAGAACCGACGGTTCCAAGGGCATACCGGTCGCCTCGGCGATCAGTTCCTGGCTGCGGTTCTCGACGACATCGCGCAGGCATTTGAGGAAGGCGTTCTTGTCGTCGCCGGCTTCCATCGGCTCGAGGAACTCGACCGTGCATTGGCCGGGCGTCTTCTTGAAGTCCTGCTGCTGCCAGAACAGCCCCAAGTTTGTCGCCACGGGCACGACCGGCAGGTCGAAGTCGCGGGCCATGAAGTAGACGCCCGAGCGATAGCGGAAGTGCTCGCCCGGCTTGGCCAGGTTGCCTTCCGGGAAGATCAGGATGCGGCGGCCTTCCTTGTGGGCCAGGGCCGAGCTCTCGGTCAGGGCCTTGCGCGCTTCCGGCCCGCCGCAGTTGTCGACGATGATCGCGCCCAGCTTGCGCAGGATGCCGCCGACCAGGGGGAACTTCTCCATGTGGTCGCCGGTCACGAACGTCAGGTTCGGCACCGAGGAATAGAGGACGAAGCCATCGCCCCAGCTGTGGTGCTTGGCGGCGACGATGAAGGCGCCCTCGGGCAGCCGTTCCTGGCCCTTCACGGTGATGTCGATGCCGGCGATGGCCCGCATGCCCCACATCATCCGGTGGGTGTAGAGCTTGATCGCCCCTCGCATCGGCCGGCGGCCGGGCAGGATCGACAGGAGGACCGCGCTCAGGGCGTAGAACACCGTGGCGGCCCAGTAGTAGCAGGCGAAAAGGATCGAGCGCATGGGCGTCATCATTCCCTGAAAACGTTAGCGGGCGAACAACACAGCCTGAACGGCGGCGGTCATCAGCGGGGCGTGGGCCGACAGACTGTCGTCGCCCAGGCGCCCATAGGCCTTGTTCTGGGCGGTCTGGGTGATCACCCCGATGGCCATGGCGGCGAGCAGGCGCGGGTCGGCCGGCGGCAGCTCGGCGTTGATCATGGCTTGCTTGATGACGTTCTCGGTCACCGTCACCGGGTCGCGGCCATCCTCCTGGTAGAGGGGGATGAAGCGATGGATCTGGGTCAGGTGGAAGGCGAAGGTCAGCCAGTCCTCGTCGGCCACTTCGCAGTAGGCGCGTACGATGGCGGCGGCCTTGGCCTTGATGCCGGTCGCCTCGGCGGCGCTCTCCTCGATCAGTGAGGAGAGGCGGCGGTGGACGGTCATGAACAGGCTGGCGGCCAGTTCGTCCTTGCTGCGGTAGTGGCGGTAGAGGGCGCCTTCCGACACCCCAGCCTCGGTGGCGATGGCGCGGGTGGTGGCGGCGTCGACACCCTCCCGGACAAAGACTTCCAGCGCGGCGCGTTCGATGCGAGGCTTGGCGGACATGAGCAATTCCCCTTGATGTGAGCATTTGCTCACATGTTGATCGGGAATGCAAGTGAGCATTTACTCACACGGTGTGTTTTTCCATGGACGAGCATCTGACCGACCTGTTTGAACCGCTGGGCGCGGTGGTCGTGAAGCGGATGTTCGGGGGCAAGGGCGTCTGGCTGGACGGCATGATGTTCGCCCTGGTGTTCGGCGAGACCATCTATCTGAAGGTCGATGACCAGACGCGGCACACCTTTGTCGCGGCCGGGTCTGGGCCGTTCGTCTATCACCAGCGCAAGCGCGACCGGCAGGCGGCGCTCCCTTACTTCAGCCTGCCCGAAGAGGCGCAGGACGATCCCGTAGAAGCCTCGCGTTGGGCGCGGCTTGCGCTTGAAGCGGTGCTGCGGAGCAAGGCCCCGAAAAAAGGAAAGGCCCGGGCCGATATCGGACCCGGGCCTTGGGATGGCTGAGCTTATCGAAGCGGCGAACTATTGTACCGCTTCTGGGAGCCTCAAGCGCCTTTGAAGGCCGCCGGACGCTTTTGCAGGAAGGCGCTGACGCCTTCGACGAAGTCGTCGGTCTTGCCGGCCACCTTCTGGGCGCGGCGTTCGGCCTGCAGCTGTTCGCCCCAGGTATTGTCCTGGCTGTCCCAGATCAGCTGGCGGATCAGGCCCAGCGAAGCCGGGCCGTTGGCCAGTTCCTTGGCCACGGCGATGGCGGCGTCGCGCAGCTCGGCGTCGGCGACGACGCGGTTGCACAGGCCCCATTCCAGCGCCTTGGCGGCCCCGATCTTGTCGCCCATCAGGGCCATTTCCATGGCCCGGGCCCGGCCGATCATGCGCGGCAGCAGGTAGGTCGAGCCACCGTCCGGCACCAGGCCGATGCGGCGGAAGGCCTGCAGGAAGTAGCCGCTCTCGCCGACCAGGATGTAGTCGCCGAGCAGGCCGAAGGAGCAGCCGATGCCGGCGGCGGCGCCGTTGACGGCGGTGACTACGGGCACGGGGCAGTTTTTGATCAGGGTGACCAGCGGGTTGTAGATGCTGTCCAGCGCATTGCCGGCGTCCGGCTTGCCGTCGACGTCCAGCTCACGGCCGGCGGCGCCGCCGCCCGACAGGTTGGCGCCCGAACAGAAGCCGCGTCCTTCGCCGGTCAGCACCACGGCGCGGGCCTTGATCTGACCGCCGGCGATGCTGCGGAAGGCGTGGGCAAGCTCGCTGGCCAGGTCGAGGCCGGCGGCGTTCATCGAGCTTGGGTCGTTCATGATCACCACGGCGACGCCGTCGACCAGTTCAACCTTGATCTTGTTGTAGTCCATGGCGGACCTCCCTCTCATGCTTTGAGGGGAGGATGAGCGCTGTAACCCCGGGGAACGCCAGCGGAAATTTTCAGAAAACCGCCTCCCGCAAGCGGGAGTGCGGAGGTTAGGCGGCGACCGAGGTCACCTTCTCGCCGTTGGTCACGCGGTTGCGGCCGGCGCGCTTGGAGATGTAGAGGGCCGCATCGGCCCGCTCCATGGTGCAGACGCCGGTTTCGCCGGCCTTGCGCGTCGCCAGGCCCGCCGAGACGGTGACGGCGCCGAGGTCCTCGTTGGTCGAGCGGCGCTTGAGCATGCGCGAGGCGACTTCGTCGCGAATCTCTTCCAGGCAGGCCTCGACGATCGTCGCGTCCTCACCGGGGAAGATCATGGCGAATTCCTCGCCGCCGTAGCGGGCGGCGAAGCGCGGCGTGGCGCCGACGCGGCCGATTACGCTGGCCACGAAGCGGATGACCTGGTCGCCCGTCTGGTGGCCCCAGGTGTCGTTGAAGGTCTTGAAGTGGTCGATGTCGAGCACCGCCAGGGTCAGGGCCGTGCCCTGTTCGTCGGCGTCGGCGCAGGCGCGGGCCAGCTCGTCGTCAAAGGCCTTGCGGTTGGCCAGATTGGTCAGGCCGTCGGTGGTGGCGTCGCGGCGCACCTGTTCCAGGTGTTCGCGCAGACGAGCGACCTCGGTGGTCGAGTCCGACAGCTTCTGCTCGAGGGTGTCGTTCTGCTTCTGGACGCGCTCGGTGGCGCTGGCCAGGGTCTGCACCATCTTCTTGAGCGAGGCGGGGTCGGTCGCGGCGCCCAGGCTGTCGCTGGCCGTGGACAGGGTCTCACCATAGGCGGCGGTCGACTTCTGGGCCGTCTGGATGGCCTTGGCGACCGAAGCCAGTTCCTTGGTCAGCTGGTCCCCGGCGTCACGGATCTGTTCGTTGAGCTTGGCCTTGGCCAGGTAGGCGGCGGCCAGTTCCTCGCTGATCGCCTCGGTCATCGGCTCGCCGGCGCTGATCAGCCGGGTCAGTTCCTTGGCCAGGGCGCCTTCGGGATCGGCGACGAAATGCGACCAGAGCTCGAAGTTGAGCGGGGTCGGCCAGATGTTGTGGCGTTCCATCATGTCGATGGCCTTGCGGGTGATCTTGTAGGCCTGAGGCCCCCGCAGGGATTGTTCAAAAGCGCCGGGCATCGTCTCGTATTCCCCCGAAACGCAGCCGCTTTCGGCGGATGCGCGTGTTTCAGTGGAACGACACTAGTGGGTAACGCCAAACGTCAGGTTAAAACTGGACGCTGTTGCGCGCTTGCCGACACAGCGTTCGACCGCCATGCTGATCAGCGATCACCTGAGCCGGAGCAACCGGCCGCCTGGGAGGGAAACCATGACCGACGCCGCCGCGATGCAAGGCATCCTAGACCGCCAGAAAGCGGCCCACCTGCGCGACGGCGCGCCGACGGCCGAGCAGAGGATCGACCGGATCGACCGCTGCATCGGCCTGCTGGTCGATCACGCCAAGGCCATCGAGGATGCGCTTAACACCGATTTCGGCAACCGGTCGCGTGAGGCGACGCAGCTGACCGACATCGCCGGCTCGATCGGGCCGCTGAAGCATGCACGCGACAACCTGCGCAAATGGATGAAGGGCGAGAAGCGCAAGACCTCGCCGGCCATCCTGGGCCTGTTCGGGGCCAAGGCCGAGGTGGTCTTCCAGCCCAAGGGCGTGGTCGGGGTGATCAGCCCCTGGAACTTCCCGGTCAACCTGACCTTCGCGCCGCTGGCCGGCATCCTGGCGGCGGGCAACCGGGCGATGATCAAGCCCTCGGAGTTCACCCCGGCGACGTCCGAGTTGATGAAGGTGATGTTCGGCAAGGTCTTCTCCGAAGAGGAGATCGCCGTGGTCACCGGCGGGCCGGAGGTGGGGCAGGCCTTCAGCGAGCTGGCCTTCGACCACATGATCTTCACCGGCGCGACCAGCGTGGCCAGGCATGTGATGCGCGCCGCCGCCAATAACCTGGTGCCCCTGACCCTCGAGCTGGGCGGCAAGAGCCCGGTGATCATCTCGCGCAGCGCCGACATGGCCCTGACCGCCGCCAGGGTGATGAACGGCAAGACGCTGAACGCCGGCCAGATCTGCCTGGCGCCCGACTATGTGCTGGCCCCCGAAGAGAAGGTCGGCGAGTTCGTGGCCGGGGCAAAAGCGGCGGTGACGAAGATGTTCCCGACCATCAAGGACAACCCGGACTACACGGCCGTGGTCGCCCAGCGGCACTACGACCGGATCATGGGCTACATCGACGACGCCCGGGCCAAGGGGGCCGAGATCGTCGAGATCAAGCCCGAGGGCGAGGACCTGACCCAGCAGGAGCATCGCAAGATCGCTCCGACCCTTATCCTCAACCCGACCGACGACATGAAGGTCATGCAGGAAGAGATCTTCGGGCCGGTGCTGCCGGTGAAGACCTACAAGACGCTGGAAGAGGCGACCGGCTACATCAACGCCCACGACCGGCCGCTGGGCCTCTACTGGTTCGGGACCGACGAGGCGGAGAAGACCAGGGTGCTGGAGACGACGACCAGCGGCGGCGTGACGGTCAACGACGTGGTCATGCACGTGGCCCAGGAAGAGCTGCCGTTCGGCGGTGTGGGGCCGTCCGGCATGGGCAGTTACCATGGCCACGACGGCTTCAGGGAATTCAGCCACCGCAAGGCCATCTATACCCAGTTGAAGAAGGACATCGGTCCGCTGGTCGCCATGCGGCCACCCTACGGGCCGGCGATCCGCAAGATGCTGGCCGGGCAGATCACCCGGTAGCTGAACCAGGGCTGAAGATTTGGGGCGCGGCGCTACGGCATAGAGCCGCAGTGTCGCGCCCTTTCAGCGCCGTTATTCCTACCTACATTGTAGGTGTCGCGGATCGTCGCGACTCGAAACGGAGAATGCTCATGCGCGCCCCCATCCTGGGCGGGCTGATCCTGGCTACCCTGACCGGTTTCTCGGTCCAGGCCCAGGGACCTGTCGACTTCCGCGCGCAGGCCCGGTGCCTTGCTGTCTATGAAGCGGCCGCCAGTGCGGTCGAGCAGGGCGGCGGCGACAAGGCCCTCGTCAAGAGCTTCGACCGTAACCGCGAACGCACCGCCCTGGCCCTGGCCGCCCGCCGCGACCTGCCGGCCGGGACCAACCCCGCCGCCATCCAGTCAGCCGAAGCCGACAAGCTGGACGGGCAGGGCAAAGACGCCTTGGTCAACGAAGCCAAGGCCTGCGACAAGGCGCTCGGCTACTAGCCAGGGCCCGAACATGAAGACGCCCGCCCGCGAGACGCGGACGGGCGTTTTTCTTTGCCTGCCTCTTGGGCTCAGTCGTCTTTCGACGGCGCCATCGGCGGGACGGGGCGGGCCAGGAAGGCCGGCAGTTCGTTGCCGAAGCCAACCACGCGGCGGTCGTCGTCGTCACGCGGCGTCGGCGCACGGACGCCGCGCACCGGGTCGGGGCGGCGTTCAGGACGGGCAGGGCGCTCGTCGCGTTCGGCGCGGTCCTCACGGGCCGGGCGCTCTTCACGCGCAGGACGCTCTTCGCGGGCGGGGCGTTCTTCACGGGCTTCGACGGGAGCGGCCTCACGGGGCGCCTCGTCGCGCGGCTTGCGGTCGCGACCACGGCCGCCGCGTTCGCGGCGCGGACGTTCTTCGCGGGCTTCGTGTTCGACCGGAGCGGTTTCCTCGGCGGAGAACACCGGCTCGGTGCTGGCCCGTTGCGGGCGGTCTTCGCGGGGCGCGCGTTCGGGGCGCTCGGCGGGGGCGCTGATGGCGTCCATGCCGACAGTCGAGGTTTCCGATTCCGGACGGCCACGGCTGAATTCGCGTTTGCGCTCGCGACCCCGGTCGCCGCCACGCGGGCCGCGTTCACGGTCGATTTCCTTGCGGCGGGCGTCCTTGTCCTTGGCGGCGGCCCAGTCGAGGTCGAGAACGACTTCGTTCGGCATCTTGCCGGTCAGCTTGAGGACCTTGTCGAGGTTCTTGTCGTCGGCCGGGGTGACGATCATGTAGGTCTCGCCCAGCTTGCCGGCCCGGCCGGTGCGGCCGATGCGGTGGACGTAGTCGTCGGCATGGTGCGGCACGTCGTAGTTGAAGACGTGGCTGACGTCCGGAATGTCGAGGCCGCGCGCGGCGACGTCGGAGGCCACCAGCAGCTTGAGCTCGCCCTTGCGGAAGCGCTCCAGCGTCTTCATCCGCGTGCCCTGGTCGAGGTCGCCGTGGATCGGGGCGGCGTCATGGCCGTGGACAGTCAGCGACTTGGCGACGATGTCGACTTCGCTCTTGCGGTTGCAGAAGACGATGCCGTTGCGGACGTCGGCGCGTTCGACCAGCGATCGCAGGGCCATGCGCTTGGCGCTCGGCGAGACGACGGGCACGCGCACCAGGTGCTGGGTGATGGTCTCGGCGGTGGTGGCGGGACGGGCGACCTCGATGCGGGTCGGGTCCTTGAGGAACTGCTTGGTCAGCCGTGTGATTTCCGGCGGCATGGTGGCGCTGAAGAACAGGGTCTGCTTCTTCGGCGGGGTCATCTTGAAGATGCGCTCGATGTCCGGGATGAAGCCCATGTCGAGCATGCGGTCGGCTTCGTCGACGACCAGAGTCTGGACGCCGGTCATCAGGAGCTTGCCGCGTTCGAAATGGTCGAGCAGCCGGCCGGGGGTGGCGATGAGGACATCGACGCCGCGGTCGAGCTTCATTTCCTGGTCGCCGAACGAAACGCCGCCGATCAGCAGGGCCCAGGTCAGTTTCTGACCCTTGGCATACTTCTCGAAGCTCATCGCGACCTGGTCGGCCAGCTCGCGGGTCGGGCAGATGACCAGGCCGCGCGGCATGCGGGCCTTGGTGCGGCCGGCCGCCAGCTTGTCGATCATCGGCAGGGTGAAGGCGGCGGTCTTGCCGGTGCCGGTCTGGGCGATCCCGAGGACATCGCGGCCCGCGAGGGCGACAGGGATGGCCTGTTCCTGGATCGGAGTGGCGACAGTATAGCCGGTGTCAGCCACCGCCTTGAGGGTGAGGGGCGACAGCCCCAATTCGGAAAATTCGGTCATTATCACTTTGCATGAATTCGAAACCGCCCAGGCTGGGCGAGCGGGCGGCGCGGAATCGCCAGACCTGTCCCGAATGCCGGCCTAGATAGGCGTTATCGCCGCAAAGTCAATGCAAAGCTGGCTTTGGCCCAGATTCCCTCAAGTCAACCAAAGCTCAATTTGCGCGTTACTGGGCGATGAAGAAGACTCTCATGCTGGCGACAACGATCGCCACGATTATGCTCGCCCCGACGACAACTTTCGCCGCCTCGCCGGTCGAGGCGGCGTTCGGCAACACCATTGTCTCGACCTACCCCAGCGGGCGGTCGACGAAGCTCTGGCTGAACCGCAACGGCACCTATCAGGGCCAGCGGACCAACGGCAAGCGCACGGCCGGCAAGTGGTCGCTGAGGGGCGGCAAGGTCTGCCTCAAGCAGAACGGCCTGCCGCTGACCTTCTGTTCGAAGATCCCGACCGGCAAGGTCGGGCTGACCTGGTACAGCAAGAGCCCCAAGGGCGAGCCGCTGAAAAATCGCCTGGTGGCCGGGCGCGGCTGACATAACAGTGGTTAACGAGCGGGTTTTGCTCCGCTAGGCTCCCGCCGCCCAAGTCGGGCCAATCAAACGGTGGGAGCGAAATCAATGAACATCCTGGCGAAGGCGGCCGTGGCCGCCCTGGCCCTGGCCGCTGTGGCGAGCCCGGCCCTGGCTGATCCGATGGCCTCGGCCTATGGCAACACGGTGGTGGTCACCTATCCCGGCGACGCCAAGGTCAAGATCTACGTCAACGCCGACGGCACCTACACCGGCACGGCCCCTGATGGCTCGGCCAGTAGCGGCGCCTGGAAGATCGAGGGCGGCCAGACCTGCTTTACCCAGACCGCGCCGGCGGCGGGCCCGCCCTCCTGCTCGCCGACGGTCGAGAAGAAGGTCGGAGACACCTGGACCGCCACGGGCCAGGGCGGGGCCCCCGTTTCGATCACGATCGTCGCGGGACGTCCGTAGGACCTGGGCTTTCGGGGGCGGGCATGACGTCCGTCCCCATCAGCCTGTCCCAGAGGCGAAAGTGCAGGCCGAAGTTTGTCTGCATGCGCTTGTGATGCATGCCGTGGTGGGTGGCGGTGATCAGCCAGCCGCCGATGGGCCCACGCACGAAGCGGGCGGGCAGGATTTCCACCCCGCAGTGGTTGAGGGTGGCCGTCGCCGTCATGGCGATCAGCAGGAACAGCACCACCCCGACATGGATCGGGATCAGGAAGGTCAGCAGCGGCAGGACCCAGGCGACCAGCGCCGCCTCGGTCAGGTCGAAGGCGAAGCTGGCCCAGGCGGTCGGCGTATGGCTGCGGTGATGGCCGGCGTGGAACCAGCGGAACAGGGACCGGTGATGCATCAGCCGGTGGACCCAATAGTAGTGGGCGTCCTGGATCAGCAGGTAGGCGAGGGCGGATAGCGGGACCCACCACAGGGGGTATTGGCTCCAGTCGCTGTAGATCAGGGTGTGACCGGCCTTCCACTGCTCGACGACATAGGCCGCGGGCAGGGCGTAGACGGCCGATGAGGCCAGCGAGAGCAGGATCTCGTGACGCACGGCGCCGGGCGGTGGCGTCGGCTTGTCGGGGCGGCGCTGGACGAGCGCATAGATCAGCCCCGAGGTCAGCAGATAGCGCGCCGCGATGATCGCGGTCATGGCGGCGAAGGTGATCAGGAAGCTGGTCAGGAGCGGGCCCGGGGCGGCAGGGTGGTTTTGCGCTGTCGAAGCGATTGTAGCATATTCGGCCGAGCGGGGCGCGGATAAAACGCTATAAAAAACAAACGGATATGACCACCCTGCGGTCTGCGAACGACCTGTCGGATTGCGACTTTCGACCAGGTTTCTGGCCGCCAGGGACCACCCGGAAACCACCCTGCATAGACGGCTGTGGCGGCGGCGGGGGTGAGATGGCGTTAGAGACGGGCAAGTGGGTGATGAATATGTCTAGACATATTCATCTGGCGGTGGCGGTGACAGTCATCCGGCTGCGCCGGAGGGCAGTCACCGTGCAGCCTAGCGCGCCGTTCCGCCGACCCGGACCATGCGCGGGCTGGGCTTGGGGCGTTCGGCGAGGGCTTCGAGGAAACCCTGCCACCAGTGGTCGAGGGTCTCGGCGTCGAGGCCGGACTTCAGCTCGCGCCAGCGCAGCATGCGTTCGGTCAGGTCCATGGTCAGGGCGCGGTGGATGGCCTCGGCCATCTCGTCGCGGTCGTAGGGATTGACGATCAGGGCGGCCTTCATCTGGGCCGCCGCGCCGGCGAAGCGCGAGAGGATGAGGACGCCGGGGTCGGCCGGGTCCTGGGCGGCGACGTACTCCTTGGCGACCAGGTTCATACCGTCGCGCAAGGGCGTGATCAGGGCGGCGCGGGCGGCGCGGTAGATGCCGGCCAGTTCGTCCTGGCGATAGCCCGAGTTGACGTAGCGCAGGGGGACCCAGTCGAGGCTGCCGTACTGGCCATTGATGTGGCCCGCGATGGCGTCCAGGCGGTTGCGCATCTCCTGATAGGCCTCGACGCCATCGCGGCTGAGGGTGGCGATCTGGAGCATGAAGACCTTCTCGTGGGCCTCCGGGTGGTTCTCCAGATACTGCTCGTAGCCGAGGAAGCGCTCTTCCAGGCCCTTGGAATAGTCGAGGCGGTCGACGCCGATGATCATCTGGCGGCCGGCCAGGCTCTTTTCGGTCCGCTTCTGGGCGTCGTCGGAGGCCGGCGAGGCGTTCTCCGGGGCGAAGTCGGCGGTGTTGATGCCGATCGGGAAGACGCCCAGTCGGGTCTTCTTGCCGAAGGCGGAGGCCAGGCCGTCGTCGCCGACCTCGACGTTCAGCTCGTTGTGCAGATAGTCGGTGAAGGCCGACAGCCATTCGGCGGTGTGGAAGCCGATGAGGTCGTAGTCGAACAGCTGGGCGACCAGCTTCTCGTGTCCGGGCAGGGTGGTGAACAGCTGCCGCGCCGGCCAGGGGATGTGCAGGAAGAAGCCGATGCGGTTGGTAATGCCCAGCTTGCGCAGCTTCGAGGCCAGCGGGATCAGGTGGTAGTCGTGGATCCAGAGGGTGTCGGTCGGCCCGACCACGGCGCGCAGGGCCTCGGCGAACCGCTGGTTCACCCGCGTGTAGCCGGCGGCGTAGGCGCGGCTGAAGTTGGTCAGGTCGAGGCGGTTGTGGAACAGCGGCCACAGGGTGTTGTTCGAATAGCCGTTGTAGTAGGCGGCCACATCGTCGGGCTCTAGGTCGATCTTGGCGACGGTGACATCGCCGATGCGATCCAGCGCCAGCTGGCCGGTGTAGTGCGGGGTGGTCTCGCCGCTCCAGCCGAACCAGACGCCCTGGTTCTGTCGCAGGGCGGCGGTGATGGCGGCGGAGAGCCCGCCGACGGCGCCGCCGCCGACATCGCGCGACAGGCCGACCCGGTTGGAGACGACGATCAGGCGGCTCATGCGGTCACCGGGGCCATGGACGCTTCCAGCCAATCCAGCAGGGCGTCGGGGTCGTCCAGCCGCCAGCGCGAGCGGCTGCGGCGAGGCAGTCCGATCAGGATGGCGTCCCCGCCGTGGGCGACGGCGGCGGCGAAGGCGTCCTCATCGGTGAGGTCGTCGCCGATCATGACGGGTTTGGCGCCCTTGAAGGGCGCCTCGCGCATGAAGGCCGCCAGGGCCTCGCCCTTGTCGGGACCGGGGGTGCGCAATTCGGCGACCATATGGCCTTCCTGCAGGATGAGGCCCGTCTGGCGCGCCAGGCGGCGGGCGCAGTCGATGACGGCAGGTCCGGCCTCCGGCCGCAGACGGTAGTGCAGGGCGACGCTGGTCTGTTTGTCCTCGAGCAGAAGGCCGCGCTCGGCCCTGGAGAGCAGGGCGAGGGTTTCGCGGACGTCGGCGAGGGCTGGGTGGGGCGGTGTGCTGTCGAGCTTGCCCTCGGCGGTGCGGCGGTCGAGGCCGTGCATGCCGGCGACGCTGGGGACGGCGTGTTCAAGGATGCGGTCGATTTCGGTGATCTCGCGGCCGCTGAGGATGGCGAGGCGGCCGTCGAGGGCGCGGCCGAGCGCCTTCAGCACCCGCGTGCGACGCGCGACCGGTCCGACCTCGCCGGGGGTTTGCGCGATATCGGCCAGGGTGCCGTCGAGGTCGAGAAACAGGGCGGTGGTGGAGAGGTCGAGACTCGGCGGGGTCTGGAAGGGGACTTCCAGGCGCTCGTCGGGAATGTCGTGCATCGGATTACCGTGGGCCCCGGGGGTACAGGCGCGCGGACCCGGGCGGGCCTGCGCGTTCGTTGCGGGGTGAACGCGGGACGCGGGCGATGGCTCCCTCGGTCGAGGGATTGTGACGAGGAGCAAGCTCTCCCCCCGCGAAGTGGGGGGAGGACAGATTTCGAGCCTTGGCGAGAAATCAGGAGGCGGGCCCCACCGGCGGTAGGGAGGTTCCTCCTGCAACGGAGTTGCCCCCCTCCTGCTTTGTCGCTGAACGCTCCAAAGCGGTCCTCCCCCCGCTCGCGGGGGGAGAGCTTAGATCTTGCTGCCTTGTCGGTGGCTTCAGACGTCCAGTTCGCCGGCGAATTCGGCGTTTTCCTGGATGAAGCGGAAGCGGGCTTCGGGTTTGCGGCCCATCAGGCTTTCCACCAGTTCCTCGACCAGTTCCTCGGCCTTGGGCAGGGTGACCCGCGCCAGGGTGCGGGTGGCCGGGTCCATGGTGGTTTCCTTGAGCTGGCTGGCCATCATTTCGCCGAGGCCCTTGAAGCGGCTGATCTCCGGCTTCTTGCCCTTGAACTCGGTGGCCAGCAGTTCGTCCTTGTGGGCGTCGTCGCGGGCGTAGGTGGACTTGCCGCTGTGGGTGATGCGGTAGAGGGGCGGCAGGGCGAGGTACAGGGCGCCCGAGCGGATCATCTGCGGCATGGTGCGGTAGAAGAAGGTGATCAGCAGGGACGCAATGTGGGCGCCGTCGACGTCGGCGTCCGTCATGATGATGATGCGGTCGTAGCGGAGGTCTTCCTCCTTGAACTTGTTCCCCGGCTGCACCCCGAGGGCCAGCATCAGGTCGCTGAGTTCCTTGTTCTGCGTCAGCTTCTCGCCGGTCGCCGAGGCGACGTTGAGGATCTTGCCGCGCAGGGGAAGGATCGCCTGGTTCTTGCGGTTGCGGGCCTGTTTGGCCGAGCCGCCGGCGCTGTCGCCCTCGACCAGGAAGATCTCGGAGCCGCCGGCCGCTTCACCCGAACAGTCGGCCAGCTTACCGGGCAGGCGCAGCTTGCGGGTCGCCGAGGCGCGGGCGACGTCGCGGTCCTTGCGGCGCTTGAGGCGCTCCTCGGCCCGCTCGATGACGAAGTCGAGCAAGGCGCGGGCGACCTTGGGGCTGGCGGTCAGCCAGTGGTCGAAGGGATCGCGCAGGGCGGTCTCGACCAGCTTCTGGGCGTCAGAGGAGCTGAGGCGTTCCTTGGTCTGGCCCTGGAATTCCGGGTTCTTGATGAAGACGCTGATCAGGGCCCCGGCGTTGGCGATGACGTCGTCCGCGGTGATGATCCCGGCCCGCTTCTCGCCGGCCAGTTCGCCGTAGGCTTTCAGACCCCGGGTCAGGGCGGCGCGGAAGCCGCTTTCGTGGGTGCCGCCCTCGGGGGTCGGCACGGTGTTGCAGTAGCTTTGGACGAAGCCGTCGGCCTCGCCGAAGCCCTGGGGCGTCCAGGTCACCGCCCATTCGACGGCCCCGGCTTCGCCCTGGCGCTCGATGCGGCCGGTGAAGGCCTCCGGCGTGACGGTGTTGATGCCTTGCGTGCGCTCGGCCAGGAAGTCGGCCAGGCCGTTAGGGAAGTGGAAGGTGGCCTCGGGAAGCGTCTTGTCCTGGATGCGGCTGGGGTCGCAGGACCATTTGATGGTCACGCCGCGGAACAGGTAGGCCTTCGACCGGGCCATGCGGTAGAGCCGCGCCGGCTTGAAGGCGACGCCCTCGCCGAAGATCACCGGATCGGGGATGAACTTGATGGCCGTGCCGCGCTTGCGGCTGGGGGCGATCTGCTCGAGCTTGCCCAGCGGCTTGCCGCGCGAGAACACCTGGCGGTGCTCGAAGCCGTCCTTCCAGACGGTGACCTCGACCCGTTCGGACAGGGCGTTGACGACGGAGACGCCGACGCCGTGCAGGCCGCCGGAGGTCTCGTAGGCCTTGCCCGAGAATTTCCCGCCCGAGTGCAGGACGGTCATGATGACTTCCAGCGCCGACTTGCCTGGATATTTCGGGTGGGCGTCGATCGGGATGCCGCGGCCGTCGTCGCGCACGGTCAGGGCGCCCTCGGCGTCGAGGCTGACCTCGATCAGCTTGGCGTGGCCGGCGACGGCCTCGTCCATGCTGTTGTCGAGAACTTCGGCGAACAGATGGTGCAGGGCCCGCTCGTCGGTGCCGCCGATGTACATGCCCGGGCGCATGCGCACCGGCTCGAGGCCTTCGAGGACCTCGATGCTGCTGGCGTTATAGTCGCCGCCTTTCGGGGCGAGGGACGGTTTCGGTTGGGCCTTGGGCACAGGCTCGTGCGGCGTCGCCAGCGGCGGGGCGGCCGGCGGGTTCAGGGCGTCATCGAAGAGGGAGGGGAGCGGCTCGGGCTTGGACATTACGCTGGGGAGTCTAGGCGATTCGGGACCGGACTAATGGGCTGACATGTCGTCGCGCGCAAGCTCTCCCCCCGCCTCGCGGGGGGAGGACAGCTCTGGAGCGCCAGCGACAGAGCAGGAGGGGGGGAAGTCTGCTGCAGGAGGAACCTCCCGACCGCCGGTGGGGCCCGCCTCCTGCTTTCTCGCTTGGGCTCGAAAGCGGTCCTCCCCCCACTTCGCGGGGGGAGAGCTTGATTGGCTGCTTTGCGCCTGAAGTCTGAAATCAAGCGGTGGTCTGCAGATAGACCCGCGTGCCGCACAGCACGACGGCGCCATCAGCATCTATCAAACCACGCCGCTTGGCCGCCGCCCGCGCCGCGTCAGGATCGGGCAGGGCGACGTCGAAGCCTCGCAGGCCTTCACCCCGCTCATCGCCCAGCGGAACGAACCGAACTTCGCCGCCCTCCAGACCGATGCGCCAGGCGTAGTCGGTGCGTTCGGCGGGCCGCCCGAGCACTTCACTCCAGCGCGCGGCCATCGCCGCGGGGTCGTTCGCTTGCAACTCCGCCCCGACAATCGCCTGGCCGGGAACCGCATTGGCCTGCCAGCCCTTGCCGCCCCATTCCCAGCGCTCCCAGGGGTCCATCCAGTCGATGGAGAGGATCGCCGCGCCGACATCGCGCGGGTGGTAGTGGGTGGCGGCGACGCCGTCGCGGTCGATCTGGTCGACGATGCGGGCCCCGGCGGCGGCGGCCGTGGCGCGGGCGGCGGCGAGGTCGCGGACCTGCAGGATGACCATGTAGCCGCCGTCGCCGCCGCGCTTGTCGATCAGGCGGCCGGCGGTGGTGCCGTCCTGTTTGGGCGAGACCACTTCCAGGAAGGTGTGGCCGACGGCCCAGACGCCGTTGCGCAGGCCGTAGTGGCCGACGCCCGGGTCGTCGTAGGGGCTGCGCACGCCGAGGACGGCTTCGATGTCGGCCGACACGGCGGCGAGGTCGGCGCCGACGAGGGCGATCTGGCGAAGGCGCATGGCGGTTCCTCTAAGGCGCGGCCGCCGCCAGGGCCTTGAACAGATCGGCTTCCATCTCGCCGGTCGAGGGGCAGTCGTAGGTCTTGGTCACCCGACGGCCCTTGATGAACAGGAAGCGCCGGCGGCGCACCAGGTCGCCGGCCCCGTCGAGGCTGACGATGACCGTGGTGCGGTCGGCGCCTTCCGGCGCCAGCATGACGGTCAGCTGGTACTCGCCGGTGATGTGCCTGATCTTCGGACAGGTGACGTAGGCGGCCCAGACCTTGTCGCTGGAGGCGACGATCCGGCCGTTGGCCCGGTCGGCCACCGAGGGCGTCAGGTCCTTGGCGGCGAGAAACTTCAGGACCTCGACCCAGGCCCGATCCTGGCTGAGCGGAACGGTGCGGCTGGCGTCCGTCGCCTGGGCGGCCGCCCCCAGAGGGGCGGCCAGCGCCAGGATCAGCGCAAGGGGAAGCAGGCGTCTCACGGCTTGGTGTAGGCCTGCGGATAGGCCCCCACCGGCGCGGCGTAGCGGTCGCGCAGTTCGAAGGCCCGGACGTCCTGCGGCTGCCGCTGGCCGGCGATGAAGACGTCGGTGGGCCAGGTGGAGAGTTCCAGCGGGTCGCCGGTCCAGACCACGACGTCGGCCGTCTTGCCGACCTCCAGGCTGCCGACCTGGCCGTCCATCTTCCAGATCTTTGCCGGGTTGAGGGTCAGCGAGGCCAGGCCCTGCTGGTAGGTCAGGCCGTAGGACACGGCCAGGCCGGCGTTGAACCGGGCCTGGCGCAGGTTGTTCTGGTCGCGGCTGCCGATGATGGCGACCGTGACGCCGGCGGCCTGCAGCCGGGCGGCGTTGTCCAGGCGGGCGGCGAGGGTCTCGAAGCTGGTGGGCAGGTCGCGCTGGGCGTCGACGATGACCGGGACCCTGGCGGCGGCGATCTGCTCGGCGACCAGCCAGCCCTCCTCGGCGCCCTCGAGAATGACGGTGACGCCTTCCTCCTTTGCCATCTTGAGGACCTGCAGGATGTCTGAGGCGCGGCTGACGCGGACGAGCAGGGGCGTGCGGCCCTGGACCACGGGGACGAGGGCCTCCAGGTCGATGCGCGACAGGCCGAACTGGCGGGTTTCACCCCGGTCGTAAGCGGCCTTGTTGCGGGCGTAGACGCGGGCGTCCTCGAAGGCCGAGCGGACCAGCACCATGGCGGCGCCGCGCGAGCCGGCGGCCTGGGCCCCGGCTTCGCCCATGTCGAGCACGACGGCGGCCTTCGACCGGATCAGGAGGTCGTTCTGGCCGGACGCCAGGCTGACCACGGCGGCCTGACCCCCGAACAGGTGGGGGTCGCCGTCGCCGTTGCCGCCACCGCCGCCGGCGGTCTCCTGCTCGGCGCCGCTGTCGTCGTGGTGATGGCCGCCGCCGCCGCCGGTCAGCACCGGGGTGGCCACCGCCCGCGTCAGGCCGCTCTGGCGGGCCCAGGGGATCATCGTCGAGTTGGGGTTGATGCCGTACTGGATGTCGAAGCCGGCCGACAGCTTGCCGGAGCGGTCATCCCGCGTGGACTGGACCGCAGAGACTTCCGACACCGTCAGGTTGGAGGAGACGGCGATGAAGCCCGGCGTCACCACGCCGCCCTTGGCGTCGATCACCGTCGCGCCGGCCGGAGCCGGGACGCCCGCGCCGACGGCGGCGATCTTGCCGTCCTTGATGACGATCGTGCCGTTGGGAATCGTGCCGGCCGGACCGACCGTTTCGATACGGGCGTTGGTGATGGCGTAGGTCTGGGCGGCGGCGGGGCCGGCGATCAGAAGCGCCGCCCCAATCAGCGTGCTGGAGGCGAGGAGGAGGGTTCTCATGGGTGGAAGGCCCCTTCACCGGGCTGGCCGAGTTCGAAATCGGATTTGGGCTGGAAGCGCGGGTCGCGCCGGTCGTAGGCGAGGCCGCCGTCGATGAAGACCTTTTCGGCCTGGCTGTAGACGCTGAACGGGTTGCCGCTCCACAGCACGACATCGGCGCGCTTGCCGACGGTCAGGGAGCCGGTCTGGTCGGCGATGCCCATGGCTTTCGCCGGATTGGACGTGATCCAGGCGATGGCCTCGGCGTCGGTGATGCCGAAGCCGATGCGGTTGCCGGACGCCATGGCGATGGCGGCTTCCTGGTTCAGGTGCTGGGTGATGGTGTCGTCATCGGAGTGGATGACGGTGCAGGCGCCGGCCTTGTAGGCGATGGCCGCATTGGCCTCGATGCCGTCCAGGCTCTCCATCTTGAACGCCGCCCAGCTGGCCCAGGTGGCGAAGCAGATGTCGTTCTCCTTCAGCAACGGGCCGACCTTGTAGGCCTCGTTGGCGTGGTGGAACATGGTGATCTTGTAGCCAAACTCCCTGGCGATATCGATCATCACCGCCATCTCGTCGGCGCGGTAGCAGTGGTTCTGGATCAGGATGTCGCCGCGCAGGGCCGAGGCCAGCGTTTCCAGCTGCAGGTCGCGCTTGGGGGCGTCGGCCTTCTCGCCCTTGTCCTTCTTGGCGTTGTAGTCGTCCCATTTGCGACGGTACTCGGCCGCGTCGATCCAGGCCTTGCGGAAGCCGAAGACGTTGCCCATCGCGGTAGAGGGCGAGCGGCCCTTGCCGCCGTAGACGCGCTTGGGGTTCTCGCCGCAGGCCATCTTCAGGCCATAGGGGGCGTTCGGGAACTTCATCCCCTGCATGGTGACGGATGCCACGTTGCGCACGGTCACCGAGCGGCCGCCGAACAGGTTCGCGGACCCCGGGAGGATCTGCAGGGTGGTCACCCCGCCCGCGCGGGCGCGGTTGAAGCCGGGGTCCTGGGGCCAGATCGAATGCTCGGACCAGACCTGGGCGGTGTTGGGGTCGGTGGCTTCATTGCCGTCGCTGCGGGCGCTGACGCCGGGCGAGGGATAGACGCCCAGGTGGCTGTGGGCGTCGATGATGCCGGGGGTGACGTACTTGCCCTTGCCGTCGATGACGTCATAGCCGGCCGGGATGGCGGTGCCCGGACCGCCGACGGCGATGATCTTGCCGTCGCCGAAGATGACCACGCCGTTGTCGATCTGCTTGCCATCGGCGGTGAGCACCGTGGCCCCGACGATGGCGGTCGGCCGGCCGGGCAGGGCGCGGTAGGTGCTGGCGAAGGGCGCCGGGTCATCCTTTCCGCCGGCCCCGGGGCTCAGCGGCCTGTTATCGACCTTCTCAGGCGGCTTGGCGGCGGGGGCGGCCCCGCCCGTTGTAGCGCAGGCGGCCAACAGGGCCGACAGCGCGACGGCGGAGGCCGCCGTCTTCCAGCGAAGTGTCATGGAGCAATCCCGAACAGCAGAGGTGAGGGAGATCAGACGAATTCGGCACGGGGATCAAGGGCCGTTCCGATTGCGGATGAACCGCAAAGCCCGAGGTAGCCCTACAGACAGTCGCCGTCGGCCAAATTGCCACGGCCCCAGGGATTTCGAGATGGAGACGGATTACTACACTGGTCGCCCCCGCCCTCGTCGGCAGAGTTTCAGGCAAGTATTTCAAAGACGCGGCCGCTGGGCCGGGGGGAATTCAGCATGCCTTTCGCGGCCACCTTCGCGATCTCGTCGATCGATGGGTCCAACGGCTTCCGTATTCACGGTGGCTCGAACTATGACCGTATCGGTCAGCTGCTGTCCTCGGTCGGGGACATCAATGGCGACGGGTTCGACGACTTTGTCTCCGGCGCCTGGTCCGTCGATGCGCAGGGTCGGCACCAGGCCGGATCAGCCTGGGTCATCTTCGGCACGGCCTCCGGCCTGCCGACGGACTGGCAGGTCAATGCGGTCAACGGCGTCAACGGCTTCCGGATCGACGGCGAGGGCTACCAGACCCGGCTGGGCACATCCGTCGGCGGCGGCAGCGACGTCAACGGCGACGGGATCGACGACCTGATCCTCGGCTCGCCGGGCGGCAGCGGCTCGGGGGCCGCCTATGTGATCTTCGGCCACACCGGCCCGTTCGCCAACGTCGATACCCAGAACATGTCCGCCAGCGTCGGCATCCAGCTGAACGGCGGTACAAACGCCCGCGCCGGGTACGGGGTGGCGGGCGTCGGCGACGTCAATGGGGACGGGGTCGGCGACTTCCTGGTCGGCGGCTATGGCGCCAACAGCAACACCGGCGCGGCCTATGTCGTGTTCGGCGGCGGCGGCGGCGGCGGCCTGACCGACGGCTTTGACCTCTCGACCCTGAACGGAACCACCGGCTTCAAGATCCAGGGCACGACCAACAGCCGCCTGGGTGACGCCGTGGCCGCGGCGGGGGACGTCAACGGAGATGGCCTCGAGGATCTGATCGTCGGGGCGCCCGCGAACTTCTCCAACACGCCCGGCCAGGCCTACGTCATCTTTGGCGCCAACAGTTTCGCCGCGACGCTCGATGTCTCGACGCTGAATGGCGCCAATGGCTTTGCGATCCAGGGCGCGACCAACAACAGTCGGACGGGCCACACGGTCGTCGGCCTGGGGGACGTCAACGGCGACGGCTACGATGACGTGGCGGTCAGCTCGTCCAGCGTGTTCGACATGATGACGTTCACAAACACTCCAGGTAGCGTCTCCATCGTCTTCGGCTCCGGCGCTGTGTTCCCGGCCACCCTGGCCACCACGGCCCTGAACGGGACGAACGGCTTCCGATTGACAGGCAGCAGCAACCTTGGCGGCATCGACGGCGTCAGCGGCGGCGATGTGAACGGCGACGGCCTGGCCGACATTCTTGTCAACGCCGGCGGCTCGATCAACTACGTGATCTACGGCAAACAAACTGCCTTCGGCGCCACCTTCGACGTGACGACCGTGGACGGTACGAACGGGTTCAGGATCGACGGCGAGGGCTACACCATCGCCGGGGCCGGCGACTTCAACAATGACGGCGCCGACGACATCCTGATCGGCAATTTCAACGAGTACATCTACGGAAACGGCACCGGCGGCGCCTATCTGATCTACGGGATCGCCACGCCCGTCAATTTCATCGGGACCGCCGGCGACGAGACGGCCAGCGGCGGCGGCGCGGCCGACTCCCTGTCCGGCGGCGGCGGCAAGGACACGCTCAACGGCCTGGCCGGCGACGACACCCTCGACGGTGGTGACAGCAACGACCTGCTCAACGGCGGCGACGGCGCCGACGACCTGATCGGCGGCCTCGGCGGCGACACCCTCAACGGCGACGCCGGCGCGGACGAGCTCAGCGGCGGCGACGGGGCTGACAAGCTCTACGGAGGAACGGGGGCCGACCAGTTGAACGGCGGGACCGGCAACGACCGTATGGACGGTCAGAGCGATGTCGATACGCTGAACGGCGGCGCGGGCAACGACTACCTCGACGGAGGGCTAGGCGCCGACATCATGTCGGGCGGGACGGAGAACGATGTCTACATCGTCGATAACGCCGGCGATCAGACGATCGAGCTGTCCGGCCAGGGCTTCGACATCGTCCGCACCACCCTGAGCTGGATCCTGGCCGACAACCTCGAGGCCCTGGAACTGCAGTCGGCCACCAACGCCTCCGGGACCGGCAACAGCGGGGCCAACAACCTGCAGGGCAACAGCGGCGCCAACACCCTGTCAGGCCTGGCCGGGGTCGATACGATCAATGGCAACGACGGTAATGACATCGTCATCGGCGGCCAGGGTAACGACCTGCTGCGTGGGGGTCTGGGCGCCGACACCTTCCGCGTCGAGCACGCCTTCAGCGGGGCGCTGGAAACCGACCAGATCTATGATTTCCAGACCGCCGAGGGCGACATCATGGACTTCTCGGCCCTGTTCGCCGGGACCATCGCAAGGGTGACCAGCTTCACCGGAGTCGCCGGCCAGATGACCCTGGCCTTTGCCGCCGGGATCACGACGGTCCGCCTTGATATCGACGGCAACGGGGTCGCCGAGTACCAGGCCAAGATCAACGGCGATGTCACCGCGGACTACGGCGGCTGGCTGCTCTGACGGCGTTCAGGCGACGTTCAGCGGGCTTTTGCGTTACCTTGGCCACAACAAGGAGAAACGCCCGATGATCCGCCAGTTTCGCACCCTAGCGGTGGTGGCCTTCACCGCCCTGGCCATGACCGCCTGCCAGACCGACGGCTCGGCCCACCCAGGCCCCGCGCCCGACCCGCGCGCGCCTCGGGCAGAGGGTCAGATGTGCGGCGGCATCGCGGGCTTCCAGTGCCAGACCGGCCTCTACTGCCAGATGACACCGGAGATGCAGAAGATCGCCGACGGCTCGGGGACCTGCCGCCAGCGGCCGCAGATGTGTACCCGCGAGTACCGCCCTGTCTGCGGCGTCGACGGCAAGACCTACGGCAACGCCTGCACCGCCGCCTCGGCGGGGGTGAGCGTCGCCAAGCAGGGCGAGTGCTAGCTCAGCCCTTCTGCGGATAGATCGTCTCGCCGCGTTCGAGCATCTCGACGAAGGCGGTGATCTTCTTCTGCTTGCCGGCCTCGGTCTTGAGGTTGTGGACGCGGAAGGCCAGGGCGAAGCGGTTCTGTTCGGTCAATCTCGGCAGCATCGCCTTGGCCTTCGGGCTGGCGTCGATGGCGGCCTGCAGGTCTGGCGGAATGGGCAGGCCCTTGCCGCTGCCGTAGGCGCGGTCCCAGCGGCCGTCGGCCTTGGCGGCTTCGACCTCGCGCAGGCCGTGCGGGGTCATGCGGCCTTCCTTGATCAGCCGGGCGACGTTGTCGATGTTGAGCTTGCTCCAGATGCTCTTCCTGCCGCGTGGGGTGTAGCGCTGGAGGAAGCTCTGGTCGTCGAAGCTTTTGCGCACCGCGTCGATCCAGCCCCAGCAGAGGACGACGTCGACGGCCTCCTTGGCGGTGATCGAGGGCAGGCCGGAGGCGACCTTGTGGATCTTGATCCAGGCTTCGGGCGCCTTGTCATGGTTCCTGGCCAGCCATTCGTAGAAGGACCCGGCGTCCCTGAACTCATGCACATGGGCGGGATCGACGACGATGGCGGCCATGGGGTCCCTCGCAACGGAAAAGGGCCGGAGATCGCTCTCCGGCCCTTCCACACTAGCTCAGCTTTTGCTGGTTAGCACTTGTAGTACATGTCGAATTCGACCGGGTGCGGATGCAGCTGCAGGCGCATCACCTCTTCCATCTTCAGCTCGATGTAGGCGTCGATGAAGTCGTCGTCGAAGACGCCGCCCTTCTTGAGGAAGGCGCGGTCCTTGTCCAGGTTCTCGAGGGCTTCGCGCAGGCTGCCGCAGACTTCCGGGACCTTCTTCTGCTCGCGGGGCGGCAGGTCGTAGAGGTTCTTGTCCATGGCCGGGCCCGGATCGATCTTGTTCTCGATGCCGTCGAGGCCGGCCATCAGCAGGGCCGTGAAGGTCAGGTAGGGGTTGCCCATCGGGTCGGGGAAGCGGGCTTCCAGACGCTTGCCCTTGGGGCTGTCGACGTGCGGGATGCGGATCGAGGCCGAGCGGTTGCGGGCCGAATAGGCCAGCTTCACCGGGGCTTCGTAGCCGGGCACCAGGCGCTTGTAGCTGTTGGTGGTCGAGTTGGAGAAGGCGTTGATGGCCTTGGCGTGCTTGATGATGCCGCCGATGTACCAGAGGCATTCCTGCGACAGGCCGGCGTAGAGGTCGCCGGCGAACATCGGCTTGCCGTTCTTCCAGATCGACTGGTGGACGTGCATGCCGCTGCCGTTGTCGCCGAACATCGGCTTGGCCATGAAGGTGACGGTCTTGCCGTAGGCGGCGGCGACGTTGTGGATGACGTACTTGTAGAGCTGCAGGCGGTCGGCCATGACCACCATGGTGTCGAACTTCAGACCCAGCTCATGTTGCGCGGGGGCAACCTCGTGGTGGTGCTTTTCCGGCTTCATGCCGAGCTCGCCCATGACGGCCAGCATCTCGCCGCGGATGTCCTGGCCGCTGTCGACCGGGTTAACCGGGAAGTAGCCGCCCTTGGGGCCCGGGCGGTGGCCCATGTTGCCCTCGGCGTACTCCTTGGCCGAGTTGCCGGGCAGCTCGGTCGAGTCATAGCTGTAGAAGGTGTTGTTCGGGGCGGTCGACCAGCGCACGTCGTCGAACATGAAGAACTCGGCTTCCGGGCCGAAGAAGACGGTGTCGCCGATGCCCAGCGACTGCACATGGACCAGGGCCGCCTTGGCGATCGAGCGGGGGTCGCGGTTGTAGGGCGTGCCCGTGTCCGGGTTCACGATGTCGCACATCAGGCAGAGGGTGGTCTGCTGGTAGAAGGGGTCGATGATGGCGCTGTCCAGGTCGGGGCGCAGCTTCATGTCGCTCTCGTTGATCGCCTTCCAGCCGGCGATCGACGAGCCGTCGAACATGGTGCCGTCTTCGAGGAAGTCCTCGTCGACCAGGTCGATGTCGAAGGTGACGTGTTGCAGCTTGCCGCGGATGTCGGTGAAGCGGACGTCGACATACTTGACGTCCTTTTCCTTGATCATCGCCAGAATGTCTTTAGCGGTCGTCATAGAACCTATCCCCTAGGTGTTTGATCTGCTGAGAGTTTTGTCGAACTAGATGGCTTGGGCGCCGCTTTCGCCGGTGCGGATGCGGATGACATCAGCGATGTCGGACACAAAGATCTTGCCGTCGCCGATGCGGCCCGTGCGGGCGGCGTTCTGGATGGCCTCGAGGGCCCCGGCCAGCTGGCCGTCGTCGACCACGACCTCGACCTTGATCTTGGGCAGGAAGTCGACGACGTATTCGGCGCCGCGATACAGCTCGGTGTGGCCCTTCTGGCGGCCGTAGCCCTTGGCCTCGAGCACGGTCATGCCCTGGACGCCCAACTCCTGCAGGGCTTCCTTCACCTCGTCCAGCTTGAACGGCTTGATGACGGCTTCGATCTTTTTCATGTCGGTCTCGGGCGGTTGACGGCGAACGAACACAGCGGTGGGCCAAGGGACAAGCCTTGAGGCGGCCCGCACCGCAGTGCTTGCAGTTGAGGCTTTGCGGCGCCGCAAATCAAGGCGCCCTCTGCTCAGGATTCGGGCAGGGCCGGAAAGGGGGCTGTTGGTCTTCCTTCGCGGGTGCGATCCGGCTCGGTTGCGGGGCGTCGGGTGTTGGAAGCGGTCGGTTAGCGGGTCGGTTTTCGGGAAAGGCGACCGTTTTGCGCAGGGGCCGTCCGCGCCTGTCGTCGCGGCAGGGCGGCGCCTGCTGAAGATTGCAGCGGATGAGGGGCGTGGACGCGTCGCGCGGCTGTGCTAGCAGCAAATGAAACGCCCACCGCTGGAGCCGCGCGCCATGACCACCGTCTATATGATCCGCCACGGCAAGCCGGCCTCGACCTGGGGCGACGCCGATGAGGATCCGGGCCTGGACGAAACCGGGCGCGCGCAGGCGCAGGCGGCCGCGCAGGTGCTGTTGGCCCTGCCGCAGAGCGTGCGGCCGACGCGGGTGGTCAGCTCGCCGCTGAAGCGGTGCCGGGAGACGGCGCAGCCGTTTGCCGATGCTCTGGGCGTCGAGGTCATCATCGATCCGCGCGTGGGCGAGATTCCCACCCCGAAGGCGGTGTCGGCCGAGGATCGGGGCGCCTGGCTGCGCACCGCCTTTGGCGGCCACTGGCATGAGATCGTCGGCGACCTCGACTATGACCAGTGGCGGCGCGGGGTGGCGGCGGCCGTGGCCGGCTATCCGGGAACAGCGGTGTTCAGCCACTACGTCGCCATCAACGGGGCGGTGTCGACGGCGATGGACGACACTCGGGTCATGGGCTTCCGACCCGACCACACCTCGATGACCACCTTCGCGATCGAGGACGGAGGCTTGAAGATCGTCGAGCGCGGGCGCGAGGCGGCGACGCAGGTCCTCTAGCGGAGCGCCGCGCCGCCGTGCGACGGTGCCGCCGATGAGCCGTGAAATCCTCACCGTCGCCCAGATGACCGCCGCCGACGCGGCCGCCGTCGCCGCCGGTACGCCCAGCCTGGTCCTGATGGAACGGGCCGGCGAGGCCGTGGCCGACGCCATCCGGGCGCGGCATCGGGCCTGCAAGGTGGCGGTGCTCTGCGGGCCCGGGAACAACGGCGGCGACGGTTATGTTGTGGCCCGGCTGCTCAAGCGGCGCGGCTGGAATGTCTGGGTCGAGGCCTCGGCGCCGCCGGCCAGCGCCGACTGCAAGGCGATGGCGCGGCGGTGGACCGGGAAGGTCTATCCGCTGGGCGAGGGGCCGAAATGCGAGGTCATGGTCGATGCCCTGTTCGGGGCCGGCCTGACCCGGCCGCTGGACGGCGAAGCCCTGACGGCGGCGCGGGCCAGCCACGGCCATCCGGCGGTGGTGGCGGTCGATATGCCCAGCGGCATCTATGGCGACACCGGCGCCGCGCTTGGCCAGACCGCCTTCCGCGCCGACCTGACGGTCACCTTCCACCGGCGCAAGATCGGCCATGTGCTGCAGCCGGGGGCAGGGGCCTGCGGCGAGCTGGTGGTGGCCGACATCGGCTTGGCCCCGGCCGACACCGGGCTCTACGAGAACGAGCCCGGGCTTTGGCGCCGCGCCCTGCCGATCCCGACCTCGACGACCCACAAGCATTCGCGCGGCCGGGCGGTGGTGGTCGGCGGCGATGCTTTGCACACCGGGGCCGCCCGGCTGTCGGCGCGCGGCGCGCTGCGCATCGGCGCGGGCCTGGTCACCCTGCTTAGCCCGGCCGACGCCGCCCGCACCTATGCCGCCGCGCTCGAGGCGGTGATGCTCAGCCCCTTCGAGACCGACGCCGATCTGGCCCAACTGGCCGCCAGCGCCGACGCCGCCGTCATCGGCCCGGCCGCCGGGGTCACCCCCCAGACCCGCGCCAACCTCTTCGCCCTGACCCGCACCGGCGCAGCCCTGGTCGTCGACGCCGACGCGCTGACGGTGTTCAAGGACCGGCCCGACGACCTGTTCGGCGTGCTCGACAAGGACGATGTGCTGACCCCGCACCCCGGCGAGTTCGAGCGCCTGTTCCCCGGCCTGCTGGCCTCTGGCCCGACCCGCATCGACGCCGCCCGCGCCGCCGCCGCCCGGGCCGGGGCGGTGGTGTTGCTCAAGGGGGCGGACACGGTGATCGCCGCGCCCGATGGCCGGGCGGCAGTGAACCTCAACGGCACGGCCTGGCTGGCGACGGCCGGGTCAGGCGATGTGCTGGCGGGGTTCATCGCCGGCCTGATCGCGCAGGGGATGGAGAGCTTTCAGGCGGCCTGCGCCGGAGCTTGGATTCATGCCGACGCCGGGGCGCGGTTCGGGCCAGGGCTGATCGCGGAGGACCTGCCGGACCTGGCGCCCGCGTGCCTTGGTTGGCTGCACGCCCGCGCCTAGGTGACAGTCTCGCCGATTTTGCCGAAGCGCCGCATGGACGCACCGTAACTTGCCTCGCTCCGCAACCGCCCGTATCTCTCCGCCCGAACCTCGCGGATGTGGCGGAACTGGTAGACGCACTGGATTTAGGTTCTGTCTAGGATGTAGAAAAACCGATAAAAAACAACCAATTATAGCCTTGAAAATTCCTTATGTGGCTAAAACTGTGTCCGAAAATGTGGCTGGATGTGCATCGACAGATATCGGACACAAGGCGGATCAATCCGTAGGGGGCGTTATGCGCACCGGCACGCCACATATCGGTCTCCTGTGCGAAGACCAAATTCCGCCTGCGCTGATTGAAGGATTTCAAGACCTGGTGGCCGCTGAGGGCCTCGATCTTGAGATCGAGTATCGAGAGACCAGCAAAGGTTATGCGGGCGTCGAATGGCTCCTACCGACGGCCGTCATGTTGTTTGTCGCCAAGTCCTATTTCGATGGGTTCTTGGGTGAGATGGGGAAGGATCACTACCAGGCGCTCAAGGCGGGCATTCGCCTTCTTCGTGACCGTCTCGGTTTGGTCAAGGTGACCCTCATCGGCACGCCCGGCAAAGTCTCAGCCGAGCAACCCTATTCATTGGTTTATTCGATCTGGTTCGCGCCTTCTCAGGAGAAGTCGTTCAAGTTCCTGGTGCCGAACGATCCTGCGGAATCGGAAATAGCGCTGAACGCGTTCCTCGACTTTCTAGAGGCGTTTGCTGCAGGGACGCTTCCCATCGACGCGATGGAAGCCCTGCTCTCCGCCCGTGCGTTTGGGCGGGTCGTTCTGCTCGCCTACAATCCGAAATCGGGAGAAATCGAGCCAATCAATCCAATGACGCGGCTCTTCGGGCCGACCTAGCCGGCCCGCGCCTAAAAGAGCGAGAGTTGTCGGCTTGCCTGTTCGTAAAGAATCCACTCGCGCGACTTCGACATCTCGTCGAGCCAAGCGGTGGCAAAGGCGACTGGCCCGCCAGCTGACTCGACCTCGCCCATGAATAGGAAGTGCGAACGGTAGCCGGTTTCGGTCACCGGCAACCTAGCGTGCTCTGGTGCAACTGAGCGGAGCTGAAGGTGGGCCGTAGCGAAGTGTTTGGAGCCGCGCGCGGCGGCTCCCAGCCAATCGGCCTCGTACTCGACCTGCACGGTGATCCCGCGCCAATCGAAGGTATCGGTGACGATGCTGCGTTCGGAGGACATCAGTATTCCTCCGCAAGCATGATGGTGATCATCCGCGTGGTGTTCGCGTTGTCGGCGGGATCGTCCGCGCCCCAGGGCGTGCCGCGCTGGAGATAGTCGATCTTCCAAAGGACGCGCGTGTGCTCGATCTCGAAGCTGCCGAAATCGTGCTCGCCGTGCGGGTCGTTATCGGGGGTGAAGGTCTTGAAGACCTGCGTGCCGATGAGCGCCAACCACATGAACTGCGGGCCTTTGGCCTGCACGCCGCTGGTGATGAGCCAGGAGCCATCGAACTTGATCCGGCTGAGTGCGGGGCCCGCGCTGCGGAACTCGTCGTTGAGGGCGGCGATGATCGCCTTGCGGGATTTGGAGGAATGGGGGGTCATTGCTGACCCCCTGCGGCTTGCGCGCGCTCTTCGATGAAGCGCAGGACGATGCGGCCTTGAAGCGGCACGGCATCGCAGCTGAGGCTGAAGCCCTTGCCGTCTTTGTGCGGCCAGGCCGCCCCGATGGGCGTCCAGTTGGAAGCTTCGCCGTCGCCCAGGACGCGGTACAGGCGATGGGTGGGTTTGCGGCCCATAGACAGTTTGGATTGGGGTTGCTTAGGCATGGTGGTCTCCCTGAGTTGCCGCGGACCATTCCGCGGCTTCATGGGGAGCCCGGGGCACGGGCCAGGGAGCCGGCCATCAAACCCCGCGCGTCAGCGCGCCCGAAGGGAACGGAGCTGCACGGAGCGAAGCGTAGGAAGCGAGTTGGGTTGAGGGTCGGCGGGCCCGTGCCACACCGCTCGCCACTGTGAAGCCGTGAATGAAGTTCGCTACAGGCCGTGGGGGAAAAGGCTGCTGAGCACGCCCAAACCTCTCCCTATGCGGCCCAGAAACCTCGCCTGCTGAATACGCTAGCGACGACGTTCCAGCAGAGTGGACGGCGCGAGCGCGGCGCTGGCATCCAAGGAAGCGACGGGCGCGCTCGCAAACGCCGTAGCGGTAACACCGCCAACGCCAGTGCCCACGAGCAAAGCGAAGAGCACCGCGACGAGGCGAAGGGCTGCGCGGTCATCCGCGCGCCTAACATCCTGCCTGCGCTGCCGCACCGCCGGCTCCAGAGCGTCTAGCCGGTGGTCGGTTTCGGTGTCGCGCAATTGCGAGAGCAGAGTGTCGAGCCGGTCAGTCATTGGGAGTCCGCGAAACGCTAGGTACACGCCATAAAAGCGCAGCCTGCCGATAAGCGCTAGTGCATGGCGCGTGAGGGATGCCGGGAGAAGAGCCGTATATCTCCTCAACGACGCCGGATCGGCGTGGAAACGATTGGAGTTTTTCGATGAAGAGCAAACTGCTGATCGCGGCGCTCACCGCGATCCTCTCGACGACGAGCGTCGCCGTTCCGATGGCGATGGCCCATGCCGGCGAAGACCACGCGCCGGTGCCGCAAACCGCTGAAGGTCAAGGCACGGTCAAGGCCGTGGATGCCAAAGCGGGCACGATCACCATCGCGCACGGGCCGATCCCGGCGCTGAAATGGCCGTCGATGACGATGAAGTTCAAGGTCGAGAAGGCCTCGCTTCTGACCGGCGTCACGGCCGGGAAGAAGATCCACTTCGTGCTCAAGAACGTCGGCGGGAAGCCGGTCATCACCCAGATCCACGTGATCTAAACCGCAAGGGGCGCGCAGCGATGCGCGCCCCTTCGGCGTCAAGGAGGGGCGCGCAATGGCATTTCAGAGTCTGCGGGGCGGTATGCTCGCCCTCCTTGTTGCGCTGACCTTTACGGCAGCGCCCCTTTATGCCGCAGAACCGGCGAGCGCGCCGCCCGCAGCGGAAGCGCCTGCTTCGGCAGAGGCGGGTGCTCCTGCGACCGACGACATGCCGGTCACCGATATGGCCTGGCCCACGGAAGGCGGCATGCAGATGTCGCACGAGAAACCCAAGACCTTCGAAGGTCGGCTCGTCTCGTGGCTCGGGATGTGGCACCCGGCCGCCATCCATTTCCCGATCGCGCTGGTGCTTGTCGTTGGCCTACTCGAAGCGGCGGCCGCCTTGCGGCGTCAGCCCGTCTATGCGGCGAGCAACAAGCTGCTGCTTGGCATCGCCACCTTGGGGGCTTTCGTCGCCGCCCCCTTGGGCTGGATGAGCGCCGGCCTGCCAGCGCCGGATGACGAGAGCGCGCTGGTCTTCCACCGCTGGCTAGGGTCCGCCTTGCCGTTCCTCATCCTCGCGTTGTGGTGGCTAAAGAGGCCTGCCGAACAGGCCGCGCGTCGCCTCAGCGCACGCGGCTATGAAGCGGCGCTTGCGCTCACCGTTTTGCTCATCCTCGTTCAGGCCTATCTCGGAGCCGAAGTGACGCATGGCGCAGGCCATTTGAAGTTCTGATCTGCTCGCGCCGTGAGGGGTTAGCGCCGCGCGCGCGTATAAACAAGGCGCACCCCGTGACGTTGGAATTGATCGGCGGGCCAAAGTGACTGGGGTTTTCTAATGGCTGATTTGGCCCGTCGTACATTGCTCAAGAACGCAGGCCTGCTCGGTGCAGGCCTTGCGATGTCGAGCCTCTTTCCGGCTTGGGCGCGCAGCAATTCACCAGGGCTCGTGCGCGACCTGCCGAGTCTCTCCGGCACTGACATCAAGCTTCGCATCGGCCACACCCAATGGCCGGTGAACGGTCGCAAAGGCCATGCCGTCACGATCAACGGAACGGTGCCGGGTCCACTCATTCGCCTCAAAGAAGGTCAGATCGCCCGTATCGCGGTGACCAACGATCTCCACGAGGACACCTCGATCCACTGGCACGGCCTGATCCTGCCCTTCCAGATGGACGGCGTGCCGGGCGTGAGCTTCCCCGGCATCAAGCCGGGCGAGACGTTCGTCTACGAGTTCCCTGTCGTGCAATCTGGCACCTACTGGTACCACAGCCATTCCGGGCTTCAGGAGCAAGAGGGCCATTACGGCCCAATCGTCATCGAGCCGAAGGACGCCGATCCGGTCGCCTTTGACCGTGAGTACGTCGTCGTGCTCTCGGACTTCGCGTTCATGCACCCGCATGAGATTTTCAAAAAACTGAAGGCTCAGGCCGGCACGTTCAACTTCCAAAAGCAGACCGTCGCGAGCTTGCTCGCCGGAAAGGACCAGTCGCTCAAGGACCGCGCCGAGTGGGGCAAGATGCGGATGGACCCGACCGACGTCTCCGACGTCACCGGCTCGGTCTACACCTTCCTCATCAACGGCCATGGGCCGGACGACAATTGGACGGCGCTGTTCAATCCCGGCGAGCGGGTGCGCCTGCGGTTCATCAATGCGGCGGCGATGACGATCTTCAACGTCCGCATTCCAGGCCTTTCGATGAAGGTTGTGCAGAGCGACGGGCAGAACGTGAAGCCGGTCGACGTGGAAGAATTCCAGATCTCGGTCGCCGAGACCTTTGATGTCGTTGTGCAGCCGACCGAGGACAAGGCCTTCACGCTCGTTGCCGAAGCGGTCGACCGCTCGGGTATGGGCCGGGCCACGCTCGCGCCGCGCCCTGGGATGGTGGCGGCCGTGCCGCCGCTACGCGAGCGCCCGCTCGCGACCATGAAAGACATGGGCATGGATATGAGCGCCCATGGCTCGATGGACGGCATGGACCATGGCGGAATGGAGGGCATGGATCACGGCGAAGGCGGCGGCATGCAGATGGATATGTCCGGCATGGACATGTCGATGCGCAATCCCGAGAACGCGCCTCAGGTTAAAATGGGACCTGGTGTGCAGACCATCTCACCGATGCCGATGGATCGCACCGGCGAGCCCGGCCAAGGCCTGGAAAATGTCGGGCACAAGGTGCTCGTCTATAAGGACCTAGAAGCGCTTCACCCCAACCCCGACACGCGCACGCCGACGCGTGCGCTGGAGCTTCACCTGACCGGCAACATGGAACGTTTCATGTGGTCGTTCGACGGCGAGAAGTTCTCCGAAGTCACGAAGCCGATCCCCTTCCGTCTAAACGAACGAGTGCGGGTGACGCTCGTGAACGACTCCATGATGGCGCACCCGATCCATTTGCACGGGCATTTCTTCGAGCTGCTCACCGGCCCCAAAGGGATGCACCCGAGAAAGCACACGGTGAATGTCGCGCCGGGTGGAAAGGTCACCTTTGATCTCACGGCGGACGCGCCGGGCGACTGGGCGTTCCACTGCCATATGCTCTACCACATGCACGCGGGCATGTTCCGCGTGGTGAGCGTGCGACCGATGACGGGAGCCTCGCAATGAGAGCCGCCGTCTGCCTGACCGCCTTGACGCTCGTGCTCGCGACGCCCGCTTTCGCGCAACAGCATCCCGGCCATCCCATGCCGGCGCAACCCGCCCCGAAGGCTGCTCCGGCAAAGCCGGCTCCAGCCCCGGCCCCAGCGCCGCCGGCCGCGCCGGAAGAAGAGGCGATGCCGGCGATGGAATGGCCCACGGAGTTGCCCGCCGGCGCTGCGCCCCAGGACGACATGAAGGGCATGCCCGGGATGGAAGGCATGGACCACAGCGCCCATGGCGAGATGGAAGAAGAGGTCGGCAGCGAACCGCCGCCGCCCGCGCCGACCGATCACCCAGCCGACGCGATTTTCGGGGAAGAGGCGATGCGGCCCTCGCGCGAGCAGCTGCGTGAAGAGCACGGCGGAAGCCGCACCTGGAAGGTCATGATCGACCAGGCCGAGTGGCGTGTTCGCGACGGCGAGGACGGCTACGCCTGGAATGGCGAAGCGTGGTGGGGCGGCGACTACAATCGTCTCGTCGTGAAATCGGAAGGCGAAGGCGCGAGCGGCGATCTCGAAGAGGCTGAGCTGCAGTTGCTCTATTCGCGGGCGATCTCGCCCTATTTCGATCTGCAGGCTGGTCTTCGCCAGGACCTTCAGGACGGTCCCAAGCGGACCTATGCGACGGTCGGTTTCGAGGGCCTCGCGCCGTATTGGTTCGAGACCGAGGGCGCGGTGTTTCTCTCGAACAAGGGTGAGGCGTTCGCGCGCCTTGAGGGCAGCTACGATCTGCGCTTGACCCAGCGTCTGATCGTGCAGCCGCGCGCCGAGATGAACCTGTCGGCGCAAGACATCCCCGAGCTCGAGCTCGGCTCGGGCGTCACGGATCTCGAGCTGGGCGTCCGCCTCCGCTACGAGGTCACGCGCGAGTTCGCGCCCTATGTCGGCGTCGTCTACGGACGCAAATTCGGTGGCACCGCGGACTACGCGAAAGCACATGGCGAGGACGACGACGAGACGAGTTTCGTCGTTGGGGTGCGCGCATGGTTCTAGGGACGCGCCGCGCTTTTCTCGTGCTCGGAACCACGCTCGTTCTGGCGGCGTGCGAGCCCGACAGCGCCGTCTCCAAGACCATCACCGTCTACAAGGACCCGAGCTGCGGCTGCTGCACCGGCTGGGTCGAGCATCTCAAGGCGGCGGGCTTCACGACGCAGATCGTGGAGACAACCGATCGCTCTGATTTGCAATCGCGTCTCGGCCTAACGCCGGAGATGGCGTCCTGCCATACGGGCCAAGTCGAGCAGTATTTGATCGAAGGGCACGTGCCGGCGGCCGACGTGCAACGCCTTCTCAGAGAGCGGCCCGACGCACGGGGTCTCGTCGTGCCGGGCATGCCGATCGGTTCTCCGGGCATGGAAATGCCCGATGGATCGAGCGAGCCCTATGACGTGCTGCTCATCAAGGCGGACGGTACGACGAGCGTTTTCGCGCACCACAAATAGAGACCCGAAAACGCTCTAGAGCTGAGGGTTCTAGGCCATCGCTGCGTAGAGACTGACGAGGGGACGTCGTCTATGCACAGCGATCTATCAGCGGCTAACGGAGCGATCTGCACACGGAGCGCCCGCCATGATGCCGGGTGAGTTTGAGCAGGCGCGCTATCCGGCAGAGCTGAAAACACTCACCTCCCTCCGCTTCTTTCTCGCGCTCGGGGTTGTCCTCTTCCACCTGCATCTCGGGTGGCGCTACGACGACATGGCGCTGACCTGGCTCTTCGAGCGCGGACGCCTCGGCGTGGATGTGTTTTTCATTCTTTCGGGCTTCGTGCTGACGCATGTCTACGCCCGGTCAAACGAAGACAGCTCGTTTAGCTATCGAGCCTTTCTGGCCGCCCGTATCGCCCGCATCTTTCCGGTCCACATTCTGGCGCTTGGCGGCATGCTCGCCATGGTGCTGGCTGCTGAGCTTTTGAACCAGGACTATAGAAGCGAGCATTTCACACTGGTCGGTTTCTTGAAGACCTTGCTGCTGGTTCAAGCTTGGTTTCCGACCAGCACGTTGAATGAGTGGAACGGGCCCTCTTGGTCGCTTTCGGCGGAGTGGTTCGCTTATCTGCTGTTTCCGGTTTTTGCGTGGATTGGCCTGAAGCTCCAGCACCGCAGCTGGCTTATTCTAGTCCTGGCCGCCGTCCTGTTCGTTGGGCTGGATGCAGGCTACCGCGCCTCGTTCGGCAAGCTTTTGACTCACGCCGAGGAAAACCTCGGGATCCTGCGCATCATCCCGGAATTTCTCTTCGGCATCGGCCTCTACCATCTAGGCGGACGCCTCGATCCTAGGCCGCGGCTCGTGGTTTTCTACGCAGGCGCAAGCGCCGCCGCGATGATCCTCGCCATGCATTTTGGCGTCGATGACCGGATCATCGTTGTGTTGGCCGGTGCGGTCGTTCTGAGCCTGGCCTTGCTCTCGAAGGCCTGCCCGCCGGCGAAATCGTCTGGCGGATTTCTCAAGCTGCTCGGGGAAGCGTCCTACGCGCTATACCTGACGCACATCCCGCTGTTCACCGCTTGGCGGGGCGTGATGGCCGCACTGCTGGACAAGCCGAGTTCCTACAAGCTCGGGTGGGTCGAGGCTGGAGCTATGCTGCTGACAGCGCAGACCGTCGCCATCGTTCTCTACATCTGGTTCGAACGGCCGGCGCGCGATTGGATCAGATCTAAACTGAGCAAACCCAACTCATCAGCTCCCTCACTTTGAAGAAGGACAACTACATCATGGATCGTCGCACTTTGCTCGCTATCGCGCCGCTCGGCCTCCTTGGAGCCGCCACCCCATCGCTCGCGCTCGCCGCATCTCCAAGTGGGCCCGTTCTGACAGTCGATGCGTTTCACGCGGCGATGGGCAAGGGCGACGCGGCGGGCGTGGCCGACCTTCTGCTCGACGACGCGGTGATCTTTGAGCAAGGCGGCGCCGAGTCCTCAAAAGCTGAGTACGTCGAAGCGCACCTGCCCGGCGACATCGCCTACAGCCAAGGTATGACCGACACGATCACCAGCCGCCGCAGCGTGGTGGAGGGCAAAGTCGCTTGGGTCATGACGCAAGGGCGGACGACGGGCACCTATGACGGCAAGAAAGTCGACCGATTGACGGTGGAGACGATGGTCCTCAAGCGGACCAAGAATGGATGGCGTATCGCGCATATCCATTGGTCGTCGCGCGCTGCCCCTGCAGCTAGCTAGGCGTCCTGCAACGATAGGGCTGAGGTGAGCGCCTTGCGGGCACGATAGACCCTCACTTCGACGGCCTTGGCACTGAGGCCCAGAAGCTTGCCAGCCTCGTCCTGGGAGAAGCCTTCGAGCGCCGTGAGGATCAGCGGCTCTTTGAGACCGGCGGGCAGATCGGCAATCGCGCGATCAAGGCGCGTGAGCTGCTCCTGATCGGAGACGTTTGTTTCCGGGGAGGGCTCGTCGGCAGCCAGGTTCTGCCCCGTCCAGTTGTCGAGGCCTTCGTTGCGGGTGAGCCAGCGGCGCACCGTCCTTCGGCGCGACCAATCCCTGCATTTGTTGAGCGCGATGCGGCGCAGCCAAGTGGGAAAAGACCGCGCGCGGTCGTAGCGATTCAGTGCGCCCCAAGCGGCGGTGAAGCTTTCTTGCAGGAGGTCGTAAGCCTCGTCCGCGTCCCCCGTGTAGCGACGAATGAATCTGTAGAGCGCATCCTTGTGGCGTTGCATCAGCCACGAGAAAGCGCGCTCGTCGCCGGCGACCGCGCTGGCGGCAAGCTCTGAATCAGACGGCTCGGAAGCCGCGCTCACCGGCCCTCTTCGGTGAGGGCGGCGGTGATTTCAGTGTCGAACTTTTTGGCCTGCTCGGGGGTGAGCACGGCGCGCATGTCGAAGACATGCGTGATGGTCGCCTTTTGGAGCGCGCCCATCGCCATGTGGAGGTGATCGATGGCGGCGTCGAGTTCGGGCGAGTCTTTCTTGCCCTTTTGAATGGCGAGCGCGAGTTCGCGATTGGCGGCGCGGACTTCACCTTCGAGGCGCGTTCGCTCTGCTGCGTAGCTCGTCTCGATGGCTTCGAGCTTGCGCGACTGTTCGGGGCTAAGGTCGAGATCCTTGTGGACCATGTCGTGCAATGACGGCCCCTGGGCGTGATGGCTGACCACGTAGTGGGCGCATAGCCAAGCGCCGCCGCCGGCCGCGATCACGACAAGGGCGATGGTGATGAGGAGATTGCGCAGACCCGGCTTCATCCGCGTCCCTCCAGGAGTTCGGAGGGCGCAAGCGCCGGGGTCATCAAGGAGGCGGACGGCTGTTGCGTGCGTAGGAGGGCGGTGGCTTCGGCTCCGCCGAAGGCGATGCCCGTCACAAGCGCGAAAGAGGCGGCCAGCATCTGGGCGGTGCGCCATCGACGCTCCAGCGCGGCCCGCGCGCTTGCGGTGCGGACGCGGGTCCACACCTTGTCTTCCAATCCGTCCAATGCGGGCTCGCGGTTTGACGAGCCAAGGACGCGCAATGTCTGTTCGAGCGTATTCATGAAGCGGCGCACCTCCCGCACCCCTTTCACAATACGCATCCATAGGCTCGATCCCTCACGAGCGTGAGGGGCGGGCCCGCGAGGCGCGTAGATCACACAAAGGGCCTCGCTCATCGCAGTGACCTTTGCAGCAGGGCCACGAGCTCGTCGGCCTTGGCGCGCTGTTCAGCAGCGTCGCCGCTCGCAAAGGCCGCGCCGACGCAATGGTCGATATGCTCACGCAAGAGTTCCTGTTCGACCTTCGTCAGTGCGGCGCGCACCGCCTGAAGCTGGGTGAGGATGTCGACGCAATAGCGGTCCTCTTCGACCATGCGGCCGATGCCGCGCACCTGGCCTTCGACGCGGCTGAGGCGGTTTTGCAGATTGGCTTTGTTCGTGCGGTGCATCGAGCGTCTCCTGAAGCAACCAACGTATACCCCTGGGGGGTAATTGACAAGTACCCCTGGGGGGTATATCTCGAACTCATGAAATGCCCCCAGGGGGTATTTTGAAACACATTCAAAAGGAGGCGGGCGTGAGCGATCATCATCATCATCACCATCACGACCATCATGGGCACGACCACGAGGGCCATAGCTGTTGCGCTGGTAAGCCGAAGGCGGCGGGCACGGTGATCGATCCGGTCTGCGGCATGAGCGTCGATCCGGCGACGACGCAGCACCACGCGACGCACCAGGGCGAGGCATTCCATTTCTGCTCGGCAGGCTGCCGCACGAAGTTCACGGCCGATCCGGAGAAATATCTCAACAAGGATCGGGCTGAAGATCCGCCCGCCCCTCCGGGCACGATCTACACCTGCCCGATGCACCCGGAGATCCGTCAGGTCGGCCCGGGTTCCTGTCCGATCTGCGGCATGGCGCTGGAGCCTGAGACGATCACCGCCGATAGCGGCCCCAACCCTGAGCTTGCCGACATGACGCGCCGCTTCTGGGTGGCCGTTGCGCTTGCCCTTCCGGTCTTCGCTTTGGAGATGGGCGGGCACCTTTTCGATCTTCACCATTATCTGCCGGGGCAAACGTCAAATTGGATTCAGTTCGCGCTCGCAACGCCCGTCGTTCTCTGGGCCGGCTGGCCGTTCTTCGAGCGCGGCTGGGCCTCGCTTAAGACCCGCAATCTGAACATGTTCACGCTCATCGCGATGGGCGTGGGCGTCGCCTGGCTCTACAGCGTGGTCGCCGTCACCGCGCCGCAGATATTCCCCGACGCCTTCCGGCAAAGCGACGGCTCGGTGCCCGTCTATTTCGAGGCGGCGGCGGTGATCACCGCGCTGGTTCTGCTTGGTCAGGTGCTGGAGCTGCAAGCGCGGGAGCGCACCTCGGGTGCGCTCAAGGCACTGCTCGATCTCGCGCCCAAAACGGCGCGGCGCATTCGCGACGACGGTACGGATGAAGAGGTCTCGCTGGACCTCGTCGCAGTGGGCGACCGGTTGCGCGTGCGCCCCGGCGAGAAAGTGCCGGTCGATGGCGCGATCCTCGACGGGCGGGCGTCGCTCGATGAATCGATGGTCACGGGCGAGTCCATGCCGGTGACGCGCGATGTCGGCGATGCCGTCATCGGCGGCGCGATCAACAAGACGGGCTCCTTCGTGATGCGCGCCGACAAGGTCGGGGCCGACACGCTGCTCTCGCAGATCGTCCAGATGGTCGCCCAAGCGCAGCGGAGCCGCGCACCGATCCAACGTCTTGCCGACCGTGTGTCGGGTTGGTTCGTGCCGGGCGTCATCCTGATCGCGGCGATTGCCTTCATCGCCTGGGCCATTGTCGGTCCCGATCCGCGCTTCAGCTACGCGCTCGTCGCGGCCGTCTCCGTTCTCATCATTGCCTGTCCCTGCGCCTTGGGTCTGGCGACGCCCATTTCGATCATGGTCGGTGTGGGCAGGGGCGCGCAGGCCGGCGTTCTGATCAAGAATGCTGAGGCGCTGGAGCGCTTCGAGAAGATCGACACGCTTGTCGTCGACAAGACCGGCACCCTCACCGAAGGCCGCCCCGCCGTCACCGCGATCAAGCCTGTGAACGGCGTTGATCGGCTCACGCTGCTGCGTCTCACGGCGAGCCTCGAGCGTGGCTCGGAGCATCCGCTCGGCGAGGCCATCCTGCGCGCCGCCGAAGAAGAAGGCGTAAGCCTGACCGAGGCCAGCGAGTTCGACTCTCCCGTCGGCCGCGGCGTCCTCGGCATCGTCGAAGGGAAGCGCGTCGCCATCGGGAGCCGTCGCTTCATCGGCGAGCAAGGTGCGGACATCACGCCGCTCGATCAAGAGGCCGATGCGCTGCGCCGCCAGGGCGCGACGGTGGTCTATGTCGCGCTCGACGGACAACTTGCTGGGCTCCTCGGCATCGCCGACCCGATCAAGGACGGCGCGCGCGCCGCCATCGATGCGCTCAAAGAGATCGGGCTCCGCATCGTCATGATGACGGGCGACAACGAAACGACGGCGCGCGCCGTCGCGGACAAGCTCGGCATTTCTGAAGTCGCGGCCGAAGTTCTGCCCCAGGACAAGGCGGCGGTCGTGGAGCGGCTGCGCAGCGAAGGCCGCGTCGTCGCCATGGCGGGCGACGGCGTCAACGACGCCCCCGCATTGGCGGCGGCCGATGTCGGGATCGCCATGGGCGCGGGCGCTGATGTTGCGATAGAAAGCGCCGGGGTGACGCTCCTCAAGGGCGACCTTTCCGGCATCGTGAAGGCTCGGACCCTCTCGCGCGCCGTCATGCGCAACATCCGCCAGAACCTCTTTTTCGCCTTCGTCTACAACGTTGGCGGTGTGCCGATTGCGGCCGGGATTCTCTATCCGGTCTTCGGGCTGTTGCTCTCACCGGCCATCGCCGCGCTCGCCATGGCCTTGTCGTCGGTGAGCGTCATCGGCAACGCGCTGCGGCTCCGCGCGGTGAAGCTCTAGAAAAAGTGCGCGGGCGTTCCTCGATCCTGAGGGATGCCCGCCTGCGCGCCGTATAGCCCTTAGAGCGCCCTGCGATCAGCGCGCTCTCGCACGGGGGCGCGCATGTATCCAAACGACATCCGGCCGTTGACGTCATTGCGGATCGCGGCCGCTCTGTGGGTGCTCGTCTACCATTTTCGGGATCATCTCGGCCTGGATGTCGATCGCCTGGGGTTCGTCGCCAAGGGCTATCTCGGGGTCGATCTCTTCTTCATCCTCTCGGGTTTCATCCTGAGCCACGTCTATCTGAGCCGGGTCGAAGAGAAGCGCTTCAACTACGGTTCCTTCTTGTGGGCGCGTCTATCGCGGATCTACCCCGTCCACCTGGTCACCTTGGCCGCCACGATTGCGATCTGGCTGGTCGCAATGAAGATGGGCGCGCGCTTCGACCCCGTCGCCTTCGATCCGAAAGTGTTGCCGCAGCATCTGCTGCTCATCCACGCCTGGGGCACAACGCCGTCGGTGCAGTGGAATTTTCCCTCCTGGTCGATCTCGGCGGAGTGGTTCGCCTATCTGGTCTTTCCGCTCGCGGCCTTGATGGTGCTTGCCCTGCGCCGGCTCGCCTGGCTGGCGGTCGCGCTATCGCTCGGACTGTTCTTCGTCATGTTCTGGAGCGTCGAGTCCAACGGGCTCCCACTCTCAGAAGTGACGCGTCTGGGATTCATCCGCATCGTTCCGGCCTTCCTGTTCGGCGCGGCGCTCTACCAGCTGGGCCGCACAATCAGCCTGCCGCGCTTCGCCTCGCTGCTCGGCGCGGGCCTGGCTGCACTTTGGATCGTCGTCGGCTCTTCGCTGCATTGGAGCGACGCCGCGATCTGGCCGGCTTTTGGATTGCTGATCTTCTCGCTCGCCGAGGCTTCGAAGTCGAACGCGCGGGGCCTTCTGGGCGCGGCGCTGCTCGTCTATCTCGGCGAGGTCTCCTACTCGGTCTACATGGCGCATCTGCCGGTCGACATCGCGTATTTCCACGCTCTCGACCGCCTCGCGCCCGGCCTTATCGGCGCGGCGGCCTGGGCCGCCTGGCTCGGTGTGTTCGTGGCGACGCTGATTGCCTCCATCGCCACCTATCACCTTGTGGAGCGCCCAGCGCGCAACTGGATGCGCAGGAACGATCCGTTCTTGCGCAAGCCGCCCTCAGAGCCGAAACATGAGCCGGTGATCTGATGCGCAACTCGAGACGCCCTTTGTCGATCCGAGCACGCCGGTCATTCGGCGGTGCGGTCGCGCGTCTCGCTGTTGGGATTGTCGGCGCGTTGATGCTCCTGGCCGCCCCTTTGTGCGTGGCGCAAGCGCAGAGCAGTGCATGCGACACGATGGCGATGATGCCGATGGATAGCGGCGATCATCACGGTCATGATCAAAGCGCACCGACGGCCAAGCCGGATTGTGCGGTCGGCTGCCGGCTGCTGCCGCAGCTAGGCCCGCAAGTCATCGCGCCCGTGCGGGTCGTCTATGAGGTTCAGTTTGAAACGGAGCAGCGCACGCCAGCCGGGATCGTCGTCGATCCCGCCGTGCCGCCTCCCCGAGGGGTGGTCTGAAAGAGAAGACCATCCATCAACTCAACAAGGACTATTGTTATGAAACGTATCCTGATCACCGCCGGCCTCGTGTTGCTGGCGTCCGGCACGGCCGCTTTTGCGGCTTCGCCGGAAACGGTCATCCAGGCCGTGTCGTCCTGCTGCGAGGCCCTGGCGGCCTGCTGCAGCGGCGGTGCGCCCTGCTGCCCGTAAGGGCTAGCGAGCGCTAGCTAAGGGAACGCCCGCGCTGGAAACGGCGCGGGCGTTTTCCGTTTCGAGACCAGATACTCAAAGATATTTGGCGAGCTCGCCGAGGCCCGCCAGTTTTTCACGCGCCTCGCGCGGCAGTGGTCCGACGATCTCTTCGAGGTGATGCTCGATGTGGTCCGCGACGATGGCGGTCTTTGCCTTTTCTAACGCGCCGATCACGGCCTGCATCTGTTGGACGATCTCCAAGCCATCGCGATTGGCCTTCGATCATGGTGATGATCTTGGCGAGATGGCCCTGCGCGCGCTTCAAGCGGTTTTGCATGGCTTTGTCGTGCGTGTGCATGGCCGCCCTCCTAGTGCCCGCCGCTTATGGCGAGATAGCCGTTTATCCCGATATAGAGGCCGATCAGCAGGATGACGACGCCAGAGAAGAAGGGCGCTTTGCGCACGATCTCTCCAAAGCCTGACCAGCGCTTGGAGACATGCTTGACGCTGAGCGCCGCGATCACGCCGGAGGCGACCATGGTCAGCGCCAAGCCCACGCTGAAACACAGCACGAGAACCGCGCCGAGCGTGAACTCCTTGAGCTGAAGGCACAGCAGCAGGACTGTGATCGCGCCAGGGCAGGGAATGAGCCCGCCTGTCAGACCGAACAGAATGATCTGGCCCGTCGTGACGTCGCGACCGGCGAAGCGGCGGCGAATGTCGTTGGCATGGGCAAGTTCGTGAGCGTCCTGGTAGCCGCCCGCCGACACGTCGAGGCCGCGCAGCTCTTCATGGACATGATCATGACCATGGTCGTCTTCGAGGAAGGCCACGTCATAGTGGTGCGCATGATCCACATGGCGCAGTTCGAGCCGGGCAATGAAGGCATGCGGCTCGGGGATCTCATCCACCGACTCCAGGAAGCCGTCGCGTTCGACGAAAGAGAATGTCTGCCGAGCGCCATCGGTGCGCTCGGTTTCGACGGCCACCTCAGCCGCCTTGAGCGCACGCCCGTTGGGCGAGACGAGGCGAAAACGCGGGGGCACGCCGTCCTCGAAAATGGATAGCGCGACGACGCCGTGGCCGGTGTCTATCTGATGCGGCGCGTCGTGGTGATGGTGGTAATCTTCTTCTTCGTGATGATCGTGATCATGCAGGGCGGCGAGCTGCTGATCGCGGCGAGTCCGCCAGATCATCCAAAGCGCCATGCCGACGATGATGATGCCGGAGGCGAGTTGCAAGTAGGGCTCAAGCGTTTCGCTATCGATGCCGCGCCAGAGATAGAGCCCGCCCAACGCGATGATCCAGACCACGGCGGTGTGCGAGAGCGTCGCGCAAATGCCGAGCAGCACGGCCTGTCGGATCGTCCCGCGAATGGCGATGATGAAGGCGGCCATCATCGTCTTCGAGTGGCCGGGCTCCAGCCCATGGAGAGCGCCCAGGAGGATGGCGCTTGGGATGAACAGCCAGGCGTGCGCTGCGCCCTGCTGGAGCAATTCAGTGAAATCGAGCATGCCGTAACCTATCCCCCTGGGGAGGATATGTCGAGGCTTCCGTGGTTCGGTAGCCGGGTCGCTTCCGAGTAGCCATTTTGGAGGGCTCGTCGCTTGGCTTCGTTTTCGAAGCTTGATTTTCAGGGGCTCGCTATACCTTCGGTATATTTCAGCCCCATCTTTTAAGGCTCACAGAACGCCCGTTGTGGATTTTCCTCGAAAATCATGCTAAAAATATACCATGAGTGTATCGAGCCAAGAAAAACTAAGGCCACTTTTGGAGCGCTGGATTCCGGCGACCGTAATGACGAGCGCCCATTTGCGGGCGTTAGGCGTCACCCCCCAGCACACCCAAAAATATGTGGCCGGCAAATGGATCGAAGCCGTGGGAGTGGGCGCATTCAAACGCCCCAGCGACACCCTCACATGGCAGGGCGCGCTCTACTCCTTACAAAGCCAGCTCGGCCTTCAGGTTCATGTCGGGGCCCGCACGGCGATGGAGGCTGGCGGCGTCAGTCACTACGCCCGCTTGGGCAAGGTCACGATATTCTTGCTGTCCTCGCCCGGGACGAACCTTCCGGTCTGGTTCAAGGCCCAGGACTGGCCTGAAACGATCTGCCATTTCCAAAGCAAGTTTCTGCCGCCGGATGAGGGGCTGACCACCACGGACGACGGGGGCTTTGCTCTGCGCACCTCGACCTCCGAACGCGCGGTCCTGGAGATGCTTCATCTCGCACCGCGCCACATCGATCTCGTTGAGGCCTACCAGATCATCGAAGGCTTGCGGACGCTGCGGCCGAAGATGATGCAGAGGCTCTTGGAAGCCTGCGGGTCGATCAAAGTCACGCGGCTGTTCCTGTTCATGGCCGAGAAGGCCAACCTGCCGGTTCTTCGTCACCTTGATGTAAGCAAGTTCAATCTTGGCTCGGGCGACCGCAGCCTGGTGCCGCATGGGGCGTACAACGCAAAATACGGTCTGATCCTGCCTAAAGAGCTGGTGGGGCTGGATGGATAAGCGCTATCGCGACCAGGTCCAGCTGCTTCTCGATGTCCTGCCCTATGTTGCCGAGGAGCCGGCCTTCGCGCTGAAGGGCGGCACGGCGATCAACCTGTTTGAATGGGATTTGCCGCGCCTCTCGGTCGATATCGATCTGACGTATCTGCCCCTTGAAGATCGAGGCACGTCGCTCAGGTCCATCACGGATGGGCTCTTGCGCATCAAAAAGCGCATCGAGGACAAGCTGAAGCCGACCAAGGCTACCCTGGTCAATCAGGGCGGCGGCCTTGAAGCGAAGCTGCACTGCCAGCGCGGAACGACCCAGATCAAGATTGAGGTCAATCCGATCCTGCGCGGCCACCTTCTGCCTATCCGCACGATGGCGTGCAGCGCGCGCGTCCAGGAAATGTTCGAGCTCTTCGTCGAGACCCCGGTTGTTTCCCGCGGCGAACTTTTTGGCGGAAAGATCTGCGCTGCACTGGATCGGCAACACCCTCGCGACCTGTTCGACGTGAAGCGGCTGCTCGACGAAGGCGGCCTGACTGACGAGGTTCGGTACGGGATGCTGGCTGGTCTCGCCAGCCACGGTCGACCGATCGCCGAACTGATCAAACCGAGCTTGAAGGATCGGAAGGAGGCTTTCGCGTCCCAGTTCGAAGGCATGCCCTTCGAGCCTTTTACTTACGACGATCATGTGGAGACGCTGGAGCGTCTGAGCGCCGCCATCGCGAACGGGCTCACAGACAATGAGCGCGCTTTTCTGACGAGCTTTGAGGGTGGCGATCCGGAGTGGGCATTGTTTCCGCTTCCGGGCCTTGAGGCATTGCCCGCCCCGCAATGGAAACTGCAGAACCTGCGCAAGCTGCGCGGCGCGGAACCCGACCGACATGCGCAAGGCGTCGAAGCGCTGAAGCAGGCGCTCGCAGCAACAGCGGCAAGCGACGACAGCGAAAATGGCTAGCGTCGCTAGGCGCAGAAAGACGCCTTGAGTTACCTAGACCGTCCTGGGCCAGGGCGCTCTCGCCCAAAGGCGAGATGGTCCGAGCCGCGCGAGAGCTGCAGGTTGGTTTGGAGGTCACGTCGTTCATGCTCCCGGACGCTTTCTCGAAGCTGCAGCCGCGCCTCGATCATGGCGTTCACGCGCGTACGCATGTCGCGCAGATCGCCGCGCGTCTTACCTAACGCGTCGTCTAACGCCGCCCTAAGCGGTGCGTAGTGGTTTTCTAGTGAAACCCTAGTCTGTTCCCACCTAGAGAGCGCGGCCAATGCGTGCTCCCGACGCTCCATTTTATGGGTGGCGCTGAGAAGCTGCCGCGCTTCCTTTTGTCGCCGCTTCGTCCCGCCTGTGATGTCGATGGCCCGAGCGATACGTCGCCAAAGCGAAGATTGCTCAGTCTTGAGGGCGGCGCGTTCTCGCGCCTGGCTTTCGCGAAGGGCCTGGCGAACGGGAGCCGCCTGACGGCGGTGTTCGGATCGGGCCTCGTCACGGGCGCGCTTGTGCTGGGTGCGCAGTGCCCGGACCTCGTTCCGATGTGCGGAAAGCACCCGGCGCTCCTCGCGGGTGTGCTGGCGCGCTATCGCCGCGAGCTCATAGGCCAGCTTGCGATCAGCGGCGGCCTGGGCTTTCTCGAATTTCGCCCAAGCCCTGGTCTCAGCATCCGGAGACCTGGCCGCCCGTTCGAGGTTGAGATCGATGATCTCGGCGTGCCGCTCTTTGCGCGTGCGGCCTCGGTCGATGGCGGGGTAATCGACCTCACGGCCGAGCGCGTTCATCTTCTTCTTCGAACGCGGCCGATGCACGTGACCGTCGACGAACATGCCGCGAGGCCCGAGGTGGATCGTGGGTTCGCGCTCGATGCCTTGGGCGTCGAGCGTCCGACGATCGATGCGCTGCTCATGGCCGGCGCTCTCTAGGGCGGCGTTGGCAGAGGCCTCCCAACGCTGCCTGATCCACTCGACAGCCTTGGGCTCGAGGCCGGCAGCCTCGCGCTCCCGAGAAGAGTCGGAGAGGCGCAACACGCGCCGGCCGGTCTCCAAATCCCGATCGCGCACCACGATGTGCGCGTGCGGGTTCTGCGCGTCCTTGCCCTCCTGGTGGATGGCCAGCATCCATGGGATGCGATTGCCCGTGAGCTCTTCGCAGAAGTCTCGGGCCAGCTGCAGCCGCTGTTCCTTCGACAGCTCGCGCGGCAGTGCGATCCGGATTTTGTCGAGCACGCGGGCATTCTTGCGGTCCGCCAATTCCTGGCGGTCCATCCATGTGCGCGCATCGACCGGATCGGAGGGCATCGCGTGTACCGCGAGCACGGGTTCTGCGTCTTCGCGCGCTATGTAGCGAAGATGCGCGCCGGCTGTGCCGGCGGCGTGCGTCGTCCGTCCCACGGACGCGAGGTTGCACGAGTAGATCGCCATTTTGGCGGTCTTCACCTTTCGTAAACGGCACACACAAAAGAGTAGGTGGGACGAGGCCTGCTGCGGCTCCTTCCGCGCAGGCGCCCTCGACGCGAGGGCTCCCTTGCTTCCGGGGGCGCGGTCAATGCCGCGCCTTGCGGAAGCACCCGCCGCCTCTCTTGGCGGCGTGGGTACGGGGTCCAGGGGTCTTACTGACCCTTGGCTAGGCGGGTGCGGGAGGATGGCATCTTCCCGCGTGGCCACGGGCCACTGGGCGTGGGTTTGCAAAGCAAACCCAAAAGTGCGCCCTCCAAATTCGAAGAGATCACGACACGATCATGAGTTGCAAGTCTGAACCGATATCAGACACAGTCATGTATGCGGCTTCCAGCCGCCGCGCGGTGTTGAAAGGCCACGCCTTCCGCGCAGCGAACAGCGCCCGCGATGTGAGCCAAACGTAGCTTGCGCCAAAGCGCTCCGTTCTCGCCACCTTGCGGCGTCAGCCGAGCTGAGAGAAGCTAGTCGCTCCATCCCTCGCGAGGCCACCATGGCCGACGACAAGAACAATGTGCCTGGTTGGAGGCCGCCGCCGGAAAGACCGCCCACACCGGCCTTCGAAAGGGCGGTGCAGATGCCCGGGATCGACAAGGTGGAGCAAGCCCAACGCTCCCAGCCTAGAGAGAAGGACGGCCCAAAGGTCTCGGCGATGCGAGCCCGTCTACGTCAGCTTGAGGGCCAGCTTGGCCATGGCGCACCGAAGCAGGAGTTGAAACCTGGGGGCACCACGAAGGCGCGTGACCTACAGGGGGTCGAAAAAGAACGAAGGGCGCTGGATAAGCAAATAGCTCAGATAGATAGAGTGCGAGAACAATTTAACGAACGTAACCGAGAGGGCCGAAGTAGATAATTTGGCCGAACTATGATATAATATTCGAATGACTTTAAATCTATCTAGACCTCTCAACATTATTACCGAAGAGTATCCCGAGGAAAAATTCTTCGATATCTACATTCCAACATTTTCCGGCGATCTCCGGCGCATCACAGTTCCGGAAAAGCATAAGTACTTTCTTTACTGGCTTTTGGATCCTGAGTCAGACCACGCCCTTGAGGTCTTGGACCAGATCGTTTGCGAAAAGCCTGCGGCCGAGGGCTGCACATATGCAGAGCGGCTACTTCAGTCCCTCAAAGACATCAAAGACGATCCCACTTATTTCTATCCTTGGTGCCAAGCCCAGAGAGATCGAAAATACTGGCTCGGAATGACGCTGCGTGCCGATCAGGACCAGCAGCAAAAATGTAGAGCTTGGCGTGAGACCCACAGCAATTTTGAACCGCTGCCCCCTGCATACGATTAACCGCGGCTCGCGCGCTGCGCGCGCTCGCCAAATGCCGTAGGCAAAAGCAGACCAGAACTGCCTATTGCTCACTCCAAAGGACTCGCTTTCTGGATGCGTTCGCCTTAGCGTTCTCGCATTGCGGTCAGCGGGGGCTACGCGGTGCTCATCATCATCTTCATTTGGCTGTTGCAGATTGCGGCGGCCATCGCGCTTGCGTTCATCCAGGGCGGCGGAAACCTCGCCGAACTTGCCAAGCGGCTCACCGCGATCCTGAAGGGATCTACGGGCGTATGGGTCCTGGCGGCCGGCGCGATCCTTTTCACTTTCCTCGCGCTGACGGCCACGACAGACGCGCAAGCTGCCCTCCCTGCGGGCATGGCCAATTTGCCGGGCATGCCACAGGCCGAGGACGGGGGAGAGGCGCAGCGCGTTCCAGATCTGGCCGTTCGGATTGTCGCCGGCGTCAGCGCCCTCGCACAATTTGCCTTCCTCGTTTGGATCGTGATCGCGAAGTTGTTCGATCAGCCCGACCTGGTGTTCGGTTCGGCGAAATTCGCAACGCCCGAACATGCGCAGGAACTGGCGTTGCTCGGTGAAGTCGGCATCCGCCTCGGCTTCCTGCGCAATCCCGATCCCAATGCCCGGGCTAAAGAAGACAAGAAAGGCATCAGGCGTCCGCTCCACTACACAGGACAGCGGCATCTGCTTACCGTCGCGCCGACGCGCGCCGGCAAGGGTGTCTCCACCATTATCCCCAACCTTCTCACCTATGAAGGTTCGGCGATTGTGATCGACCCGAAGGGCGAGAACGCGATCCTCACCTATGATCGACGCGCTCAGTTCGGACGCGCCATCGCGCTGGATCCGTGGGGCCTGACAGGAAAGCCCGGAGCCAAGTTCAACCCGCTCGCGACCCTGTCAGCGGATTCCCCGACCTTGGTCGAGGATGCGCTTTTGATCGCAGACGCCCTCGTTATCCATGAAGGGAAGGGCGACACCTTCTGGAGCGACGAAGCCAAGGCCCTAATCATGGGCTTCATCGTCCACCTGGCCACCTCGCCCGACGAAGAGGGGCAACGCCACCTCGGTCGTTTGCGCGACATGCTCACGGCCGGTCCCGAGGATATGGCCGAAATAAATGCCGCCATGCTGTTTTCGACCTCACCTATTGTCCGGGCTTCGGCCTCGCGCATCATGGGTAAGTCGGACAATGAGAGGTCTGGCGTGTTTTCGAGCGCCCAGCAAAACACCCATTTTCTGGAGAGCCCTGCGCTGCGTGCGCACCTTGAAGCGAGCGACTTCCGGTTTGCGGACGTCAAGGGCGATAGCCCGGTGTCGGTCTACATCGTGCTGCCTGTTGATCGACTGTCGACCTACAGTCGCTGGATGCGGATGCTCATCGCTCTGGGCATCGCCGATATCTCTCGATCATCCGCTAAGCCTGCTCGGCCAGTGCTGTTTCTGCTCGACGAGTTCGCGGCGCTTGGCCGCCTCAAGATCGTCGAGGACGCGTATGGGCTCATGGCCGGCATGGGCATTCAGCTGCATGCCATCGTGCAAGATTTCAGTCAGCTGGAACGCCTCTACGATAAGGGGTGGCAGACCTTTATTGCCAACGCCGGCGCGATCCAGGTCTTTGGGACGCGTGACCTGCAGACAGCGGAGTACGTGTCGAAGATGATCGGCGTGACGACGCAGAAGATGCGCAGCACATCACAAGGGGGCGGCTCTGGAGGATCGAGCAGTTCGGTCAGCCTCACCCCAACCCAGCGACCTTTGCTTTTCCCGGACGAGCTCATGCGCATGGATAGCAATGCGCAGATCGTTCTGATCGAGAACGCTGATCCGGTCCTTGGTGAGAAAATCCTTTGGTACGAGGACGAGCGCCTTAAGGCGCTCGCCTCGGCCTCACCGAACAACTAACTCCGCTTAGCTTTCGGCTATGTGCTTGGGGTCGAAGAGGGTGTAGGCAATCCGAGCGAAGAAATCTTCGACTAGTGCCAACGCGTTGTAGATGGGATCGAGGACGACGCGCACGAGCGCCAATCCGCGCCCACCAGGCAGGCGTCCGATTGTTGCGCACATCAAGACAATGGCGCGCGGCAACCAACTGAACGCTCCGACCAGGACAATCAAAATCGCGAACAGCGCGAGGGCCCAGGCGAAGAGGAGAACGTGCTTGGCACCCGACCAAAATGCGTCGGCGGCAGCCGCGTCCTCAGCTGTCCAAGGCCTCGCCAACGGCGGGGGCGATGCAGGAGACCACGACGACCACGCATTGGGCTTGGCGTTGGACCACGCGTTAGCTTGGTTCTGCAGACCCGTATAAAACGCCTGCTCCTGCCGGGCGGACGAGCCGGCGTTGAACGATCCCCAATCGCCATTGGAGGGACGTTTCATTCCACCGAGACCGTCCTGATAGCCTTGATTGAAAGACATCGATCTATCTCCTCAGCGTTGGCATGAGCCCCGGCGAATGGCGGCGGTCGCGCCCTTGCCGGAGAAGGTGGCCGTCCATTGGGACGAGACGACTTCGATTGACGCGGAGCGCTTCACCGCGGCGAACGCGGCCTCGCTCATCGCTCCGCCGAGCCACGCGACACCCGATCCATCGGGAGCGCGTTGCACCGTGATCGTCGCCGAACCGATGAGCTTGCCCTGACCGTCGAGCGCTTTGACGGTCGCGCCCCTGAAGCCTCGGAACTTGCGAGCGAAGGCGCTGTTGCCTGCCATCTGTCCGGATGTTTCGATGCTCCCCGCGCCATTCGGGATGCCAATGGCGACGAAAGGGTTGCCGTCCTCGACGCCGCACCCGACTTCGAGGACCAGGCCCAACCCGCCCGCATCGCGAACGAATGACTCGCCACCTGCGGTCGCGATCCAAGCCGGACCAGGAGCGCTTGCTGCTGCTGCCCCGCCGCCAGACGGTTTGACCGTGCCGCTGAAGCCGCATGAAGCGCCGTGCATATAAGCGCAGCCGCTTTCGCTCACGCTGAGCCCGCCAGCGTTCCGCGCCAGCGTGACGACGCAAAGGCCGTTGTCGGTGGGCACTTCGAGCGAGAGTCGGTTACCGCGCGCCGTGCCGACACCGCCAACACTGCCGCCGCAGCCGTTCGAACTTCCGCCGACCAGGACGTCGACCTTGTAGTTCGAGCCGTTGGCCGACGGCCCGGCGATGATCACTTCGCCATTGCCACCATCGAACGGACCGACATAGCGGCCGGCCCAGGTGGCGGAGGATTGGGCCAGGGCTCCCGCGCCGATGGCGCTCAGGAGTCCAGCCGCGAGAAAGGGTTTGATGCGCATGTCGGCCCCCTCAGTTCGGCCGGCCGGCGCGAGCGGCCTCGCGGGCCAGTCGTTCTCGCTCACGCTCGCCCGTGGAATTGACCGCCTGCTGCATGCGCAGGGTACATTTCGTGTCGGCGGCGGTGCGCGTGTTCTGAGCCCGCTGCTGGCAGTTGCGCAGAAGATCGCCGGTCTTGCTGGTGCAGAGCTTTAGCGCCGCTTCCTTCGCCTTCTCGGCGTCATCGATGCAGTCGCTGTAGACTTTCTTCGGATCGTCATTGGTTGCCTGTGCCATCTGTGCGCAGGCGAGCGAAAGGGCGAGCGCGAGCGCGCCCCGAACGGACGTATTCTTCATGGGGAGACCCCTGATTTGAATCCCTCGATCAGTAGAGTTTGAATCACATCGCGGCGGCCACCGCCAGCGAAAACTCTACTGATCGTTCCTTCAATCGATCCGTAGACCTGACACGCTTCGGCGGTGTCCAAAGAGTCTCAACTCAAAGCGTTCGGAGCGCAGGTTAAGCGACTGCGCAAACAGCAAGGTCTCACCCAGGAGACGCTTGCTGAGCGCAGCGGGCTATCGGCGCGCTACGTATCGCGCGTTGAGCTTGGCAATGTGAACCTCGGCCTGACCGCCATTCTCGACCTCGCGCGCGGCTTGGATCTTGAGCCCGCGCGCCTGTTCGACCGAGCCTAACGGACAACTCATCTTTGCGGCTATCGCTAGGCCGCCCACAGCTAATGCGTTCACGCTCATTGCGCCTTTCGCCGGGTCAGTCATGGTTGTTGCGGATATGTTCTTGATTCGCGGCTGATGCCTCTATATCGTGTGTCGTCAACCAAAATCACTACAACATCTTGAAATGTGGCGACGCAGCCACCAACTCGAATAGCGCCACGCGTCAGGGCGGGGGCTGGGAGAACTACAATGCGTGGCGACTACAGGGTCACGGTGTTCGCGGCAGGCTGCGGCGACAGCATCATGATTGAAGCCCACCAAAAGGTGGTGCTGACCGACATTCACTATCGGCGCAATCAAGCCGAAGACCCGGAAAATGACCGTGTGCCGAACTTTGCGCCGGACATCCGCAAGGCGTGCGGAAACCATCTCGACGTTTTCGTTTCGACCCACCCCGACAAAGACCACGTCGCGGGCTTCTGCGACATCTTCCATTGTGGGCGACCTCAGGATTGGGATTCCGACCCGGAAGAGGGCGAGCCCAAAATCATTGTCGATGAAATCTGGTGTTCGCCGTATGGGGCCAACCCGCACTATGTGACGCCGCAGTCGGAGCCGCTCACCAATGAGATCAAGCGCCGCAAGGCGCTGGCTGCGACTTGGGAGGCGGACCTCGATGGCAACCGCCTCGTCATCATGGACACGACAACCCATTCGACGGGAAAGGTGACCGAGAGTTTCGAATGGCGGCTCCTCGCGCCGACCCCGGCCGAGTGGGACATTCCAAAGGCGGAAGACGGGTGCCCGCCGACGTCGTCGAACTCCACCAGCCTGGTAATTCAGTGGACGATCACGCGCGGCTGGGGCGACAACAAAATCCTGCTGCTGGGCGACACGACAGTCGAGGTTCTCGAACGCCTGGAGAAAGACGTTCAGCAGAAGAACCCCGACCACATCGCGTGGCACATCATGGCTGCGGTTCACCACTGCTCAAGGCGGTCGATTGGTCGGGTCTGGCAGGGTGGCTGTGTCGATGAGGAGTTTGAAGAATCCGCCGGCGCGCTGGCCGCGCTCGGCGAGCAGCGCGGAAAGGGGTTCGTCGTGGCGAGCAGCCGGCGGGTAATCCGTGGGGGAAACACGCCTCCTTCCTACCATGCCAAGCTTCGCTATCTGCGCATCCTGGCCGATGGAGGCCTCGTGGATGACAAAGTTCGTGCGCGCTTCAAATGCACGGGCGGCGATGCCGACAACGATAAGCCGGCCCATGTGATCTTCAACCTTTCGGTCACGGGGCCTAGCTTGGCGGCAACCGCTGCACCGGCGTCAGTTGGATTGGGCGGCAGTTCCGGCTCAGTCAGCGGCGGGGGTTCCTACGGCTGATATGGACGGGGAAGGGACGCCGCAGCTGACATATCTGGAGGAGCTGGAGCTCCTCCGCGTGCGCCGCTCTGCCGGCGTCATCCCCGACTCCGTCGCGTTGCACCAAGCGGAGGATGGCGTGGTTCTTCGGTTTGACCTTCAAACCGAGCAGACCATTGGTGAGCCGGCCGCGGATATTCGCGATGTGGAGACCGTCGAGTTTCACTACTACGCGGGATACCGCTTCGGCTTCACAGCTCCGAGGAACGTCATCTGCCCTCGTGGGGATTTCCCCCGCAACATCGGGCATCTGTGTTCGGGACCGCCTGGCTGCCCTGCGGCGCCGTGTTTGGCCCTTGGCGGCATCCAGCCGGTTTATGAGCGTGGTGGCATCGAAGCTCTCATGGAGCGTCTCCGGGGCTTCATGCGCGACGCCAAAACCGGATCCTTGATGGCGGAAGGTTGGGAGGCGGTGCCGTTCGGCGTCGCCCAGACCTACCGGCATGGTCAGGTCGATCCTGGCTTCTTTCAAGACCATGCGTTCGCCAATCTCGATAAGCGAAGCGCGCTTGGCGTGGCCGTTGTCTACGAGCAGGCTGAAGGCAGTCACGTCGCCTTGGTTTCGCAGATCATCGAGATCAACGACATTCGTGCGGCGATCGGGTTTCGCAACAAGGGAGGGCCGAAGCGGGGCGTTCCTTTTGTCTTCCTCTGGCCCGAGGCGGAGAAGGTCGAACACGATCCCATTTTCGAAGAGTGGCCGACGATGCTCGAGTTCCGGAAGGGACTTCAGCGCATCGGCGTCGAAGGGGCGTTTGACGCTGCCCTGGGCGGGCTGCTCCTGAATGACGCTAGTTTTGTCTATGAGCACCCAGAAGGCCGGCGAGGATTCGTAGTCGTCTTGGGCGTTTGGCGTCCCTCCCCACTGCTCGCGAACTATTTCGGTTACTCGGAGAATCCGAAAGCGAGGCGCTTGGAGCTTCGCGCCTATTTTGTTTCGCAAAAGCTCGCCAAGAAGGTCATCGACGACGACGCGCAGGTCGATGCGGTTGTCGCAGACCATCCACCGACACCAGAACTGCTAAGGTGGGTATCCGGGGTTGGCACGCTTCCGCCGATCACCTTGTTTGGTGCGGGGGCGCTGGGCAGCGCGATCTTCAACAATCTCGTCCGTGCCGGCGCAGATGATGTCGTGGTCCAAGACTCAGACCGGGTCATGCCGCACAACTTGGCGCGCCATACCGCGCGTACCTCTGACATCTATCGGGGCAAGGCCGCGCAGAGCCTGACACTGACAAATGCGGTCCTCGTCGAGGGCTCAGAGCCTAAGCTCGTCGTGCACAAAGACGACATTCTCGATCTGCCTGACGATGATCTGACCGCGCGAACGCGCGGCAGGCTCATCATTGATGCGACGGCTGATGAGCGCGTCCGTTTAAAAATGGACGCGCTTCGGACCGTCGATCCCGGCACAGTCATTCGCTCGGAAATCTTTCACGACGGTCGTTTGGGTGCGACCTTTGTCTCGCTTCCCACGGGGCCCAGCTTGGCAGACCTGATGGCGTCCATGCTGGCCTTGGCGGTGGATGAGCCGTCGGTCGCCCGCTGGCTCGACTACGAAGCTGAGCACCCGCTCGGACCTGATCCCTTTCTGTATGGTTTCGGGTGCGGCTCGCAGACGGTGCATTTGCCGAACTACGTCGTGGAGCAACATGCGGCGACAGCGCTGCCGTCCATTGTCGGTGGCCAAACCGAATCCGGAATCGGGCTGAATCCCTTGGACGAGAACTTCCGGCCCCTTGGGTGGCGGTGGTTTCCCGTCGGTCCGTTCTCATCCTTCGTTCCACCGACCCAGGCCGAGTGGCGGGTTGCGATTTCCGTCCCAGCGCTAGATCGCATGAAAGCTCTGCGCGCCGATGCTCTGCCGTCAGAAACCGGGGGATATCTATATGGCAACTGGGACCCCGCCCGTAAGACCATCACAATTCTCTTTGCTAGTGCGCTTCCACCTGGTTCGACTTTCAGCGCCACCACGCTAGAACTCGGCCCCGCCGGGCATCTGGCAGAAGAACGACGGCTTCTCCGAAAAACACGCGGACGACTGTTTCTCTGTGGCACTTGGCATAGCCACCCGAACCAGTCTGCGGCGATGTCTGGGAAAGACTACAAGGCGATGGAAAAGCACCACGCCGTCGACGTCGAGCATGCGCGCCCGACCCTCATTGTCATCGTTGCCGACGGTGACGTACAAACACATCTGAAGATTTGAAATGGCTGAGACCCTCAAGAAAGGCATTGGTGCCAAATATCAGCTGCCGATCCTCGCGGCCTATATCGGTGCGGCGACGTATTTTGGTGTCCACAATGCCAGCCTACTAGATGCTTTCTTGAAGCACGGCGCTGTCGCCGGTTTGGCCGGCGTCTTCCTTTTGGTACTTCAAGAGGTCTTCCCACGTGCCGTGAAGGAGGCTTTGGTGTTCTGGCGCATCAAGGATCGGTTGCCGGGTTGCCGGGCGTTCTCGATCCTGGCTCCGCGCGAAGCGCGTATCGACCAGGCCAAGTTGGCGACCCTGCTTCCTTCGGCGACCATGTCGCCGTTGGAGGAGAACGCTCTTTGGTATCGCTGGTTGAAGGAGTTCGAGGAGAACGTCGTCGTTGCTGAAAGTCATCGGCGATATCTGGCCCTACGGGAGTCGGCAGTCCTGCTCGCCTCACTGAGCGGTGTGAGCCCGCTGCTCGGCCTAATCCCGCCGCACAATTGGGCGGGCGGTCTTCTACTCTGTGGGATCACGGCCATAGCGTATCTGGCAACCGCCTACGCGGCGCGGAACGCAGCCGAACGGTTCGTCTGCAACGTCATGGCTCTTAAGGCCGCCAAGAGCTGACCGTGCAGCGCCATTTCTCCCAACTGTCGGCAGGTGCGATTTGAGCCGGTTCCTTATTCCGCTGAGCGACTACAATCGTATCTATCAGGTCATCCATGGCGTGAGGCAGGCCTTCGGTAATTCCGAGAAAGGATGCATCTTCTTCGCCGCCTGCGGCGCTGTGGTCCTGAGCAAGCACTACAAGATTCCGGCGCGCCCTGTCGCAGGCGGCTTCGCGTTGCGCGTCAATCATATGTCCGAGGTTGTCTTTTTCGGTGAGCAGAAGGACGGGCGAATTTGCACCTCGCCGGAAGGCTTTCATATGTGGGTCCAAACCGAAACGCACTTCATCGATTTCATGGCCCCGATCTTTCCTGAGGCTTTCGCAGAGCGAAATGTGGTCGTGCCGCGAAAGATGTTTCAGCGGCCGAAAGCGTCCGAAGCGACAAGCTTTGATGACCTCGCCGAAGTTGGCGACTTCTTCACTCTGCCCGATCCCGACCTGACAAATTCTCTGCTCAAGAATTTCCTCAGTCGACCGTCAAGCGGCGATCTCCTGGAGGTTGCTGATACTTGGTTTGGGAGCCGGCGAAGGCCGCAGTTGAAGTCCGTTAAGATGGGCGACAGTGCCGGCGAAACGCATCACTTAGTCCTGCCCCGGACGACCGCGACTGGCTCTTGGTGACGCTAGAAATCCATGTTCGATTGGCGCATCCATGCATCGCCCCATCGGTCGATGTACGCTTCGCGGGCTTCGGCGGTGCCGCTTACCAATGACTTGTAGACTGTCAGGGTTTCGGCGTCGAATTGAGGGTCGATACCCGCATCGATCATCTGACGCACCCCTGCGAGGGGTCCGGCCGAAAGCAGACTATCGAAAGCGTCGAAAGCAGCGCAGGCCTCTTTGAAGTCGTCAGGTCCTACCGGGACAAAGTTGAATTGAACGCTGTCTTTATGACGAGTGAAATTCGCCGGCACGGTGCCAAGGGAGGGCAGGTGGACGAACAGTGAGCCGTGGTCGTTCTCGACGCCCCCGTGGGCAAACGGGTTGCGGATCCGCTCCTTGATCCGCTTGAGCTTTCCCAGGGCGAGTCCAGCACGGTGGTTTCCGCCGACGTCGAGAAACATCCCGACCTTCTCGTCCCATTTTGCCTTGGCTGAAAAGAAGTCGAGGAGTTCGCCTTCGGCCAGGGGCTTTCCAACGAACGCGCGCATCAAGGCGAGCTCGTGCTCCAATCGGCTGAAGTAAGCGTCGATCATTGCGATAGAAAAATAGAAGCCCTCCCGTTCGGCACGGACCTTGGCGTTCCAGCTTGCCGTCATTTCGCTCATGGCCAGCGCGATCTTCTCATCTGCGGTGGCGTCCTCCGGAATATCCTTTGGCCTGCCGGGCTTCTTGGCTGCCCTTGCATAGGCCTCCTTAGCGCTGTCACGGAAAAATCGGTAGCGTCCGTCAAACTGGCTGAAGCGATTGGCGATGGTCACGTTCCCATGGCGAGCTTGGAGCATCGCGATAGGGCGGAGGTATTCTTCGACGGACTTTTGGGCGCGCTTGAGCTGTCCGCAGACACGATCCACATCTGCCTTCGAGCCACCCTGCGTACGGATCATGAAGCCAGACTTTTGGAGCTGGACGGCAAAGGGAACTTCTTTGACGTTGAAATAGACGGTCCACGCGACCTTCTCTTCCGGTCCGGTCGCATAGAAGCCCATCGCGTTACGAAGGACGAAGAGGATGAGGGCGGGCACCGGGAATTCATCGTCGCTCGGTCGCGTGCGGCTCATGTCCGACGCGTCCAAACTGATCGGAAAGTTGCGAGTGAATCCGACGAGGAGCTTCGATAGCTTCCTCTTCAGTGCCTCACCGCGCTCGTTGATCACTGAAGATTCCTTTCGGAGGCGATGGCCGAGGTCCGTTCGGACCTCTGATGGCCACCGGCAGACCCCTTCGGGTCCGCCTTCGCAAGCTCGCGGCCGGGACCTTCGTCCCTGCGCGCTTCGCTTTTTTGATGGTGCGGCTAGAGGGACTCGAACCCCCACGGTCACCCGTCTGGACCTAAACCAGGTGCGTCTACCAATTCCGCCATAGCCGCTTACACATGAATCATAGCGGGCCGGAGTCCCTGCGCCAAGGGACATGGCTAGCCGGCAGTCTGCGCCTGGGTTTTGGAAGATTCGTTGGCGGGCTTGGCTTTGGTTGTGCCGCCTGATCGGGGTTTGGCCGGTCGTTTGAGCGCCTTCGGCCGCTCGACATTGATCGCGGCGGCGTCCAAGCGGTCCTTGATATGGGCCGCATAAAACTGCTCGATCATCTCGACGCTGGTTCTGCAGTTGTTGGCGACTTGATAGATATTCGCGCCTTCCATGAGGCGCATCGAGATGTAGGTGTGCCGCAGGCTGTAGGCCGTGCGGCGCTGGCCGTCGCGGTCGAACTTCAAGCCTTCTTCCGCAAGGATGGTGTTGAATAGGTCGCGGTCGAACCTGCGGAACACGGTCGCGGTGGGCTGAAGCTCAACCCTCGACTCGGTCGCCTCTGACTCGCGGCGTGCTTTCAGGCGCTGGAAGGGCAGGACGGCTCCCGGCATGCTCTTGCAAAAGCCCACGCCGGTTTTGCCGCGCACATCGATCACGAGGATGGTCGTGCGAGTGGCGGCATCGTCTTCAACGCTCACATCGCGAAGCTGGAGGCGCAGCGCTTCGTCGGGCCGGAGGCCCGTGTTCGCCATGAACAGCACGAAGTCGTGCATGTCTTCATAGTGCGACTTCCAGCCAGGGCGTGCGCCCTTATCGATACGGCGACGGGTCGCTTCATAAAGCTGCTTGTACTCGGCCGGGGAGAACCAAGCCCTGCGACCGCGCTTGCCTTGAGTCATGTAGGCGGTCGACAGGCTCGGAACGTGGCTGATCAAGCCCATGCCCTCGGCGTGCTTGAGCACCTGCCGGATGATGACGATCTCTTGCAGCATGGTGCTGCGAGCCGGCGGCTTGCCGGGCACGGCCGGCGACGTATCGGTGGCTGGCCTCTCGGTGCGCTTGATCGTCTCTTCGGCTCGCTGGACCCGATAGGATTGAACCAGGCCCCGGTTCACGGCCGTCAGCTGCTTGTCGCCGAAGTAGGGGAGGACGTGCCTGTTCAGGCGCAGTTCCATGAACTCGATGTATTTGGGGCTGCGCGTCGTGGCCGCCAGGACACGAGCCTCCTTCAAATAGGAGGCGGCAGCCTCGGCGAAGGTCGGGCCGGCCTTGACGATCTCGCCGCGGCGAAGTTTACCGCGCAGTTCGAGATACCAATCCTCGGCAATATCCTTCGCCCGTTCGACACTTTCCTCCTTTGTGGAGGAACGGTGGCGTTCACCACCAACCCGCGCGGCACACTGCCAATAACGGCTGTTGTCGCGCTTATAGACCTGCAAGCGGCCATCAAACATCGAGTGCGTCTGCATCCAACCCCTCCCGGTCGAAAGTGTGTCCAGGGTGTGTCCAGCCTACTGTAGATTGTCGAAAAAACTAACTTGTTGTTTTAACTCAGACTATTGTATGTTGAACAGCGAGAAGAGAGGATATCACTGGATTCAGGTTCCAGCGCCGCAAGGCGTGGAGGTTCGAGTCCTCTCATCCGCACCAACGATTGCGCCCTGACGGGCGGGGGATGCTTTAGTCATGTCGCTTATCGGTCTGGCCGCCGCCGCCGCGCTCGCTTTTCAACAGGCCCCCGCGCCGGCCGAGAAGCCGGCTGAAGACGCCACGGTCTCGGGCATCCAGATCACCGCCCCGCCGCTGGACGAAAAGAAGGCCATCGAGTCATTCGTCGAGAACGTCGCCGCCGACAGCGGCAACGGCCGTATCGCCCGCTGGGACCGCAAGGTCTGTCCGGGCGTGGCCGGGGTGAAGCCGGAATACGCCCAGGTGGTCGCCGACCACATCGCGGCGGTGGCGCTGAAGGTCGGGCTGGAGCCCGGCGCGCCGGGCTGCAACGTCAATGTGCTGGTGGTGTTCACCGCCGACGCCGATGGCTTCGTGAAGCGCTCGCTGAAGAACCACCCCTACGCCTATTCGCGCTATGACCTGGAGATGACTTCGGGCCGCAAGGCGCTGCGCATGTTCCAGGGCTCGGATGCGCCGGTGCGCTGGTGGCATGTCACCCATCGGGTGACCGAGGACGGCACCAAGTACAATTCTGGCGACCAGGTTCAGGTCTATTCGACCGGCCGCATTTCCAGCCGTACGCGCGATGACTTCGACCGCGCCATCGTGGTGGTCGACGTGACCAAGGTGGGGCAGGTGCGGTTCGCCGCCCTGGCCGACTACCTGGCCTTCGTCTCGCTGGCGCAGATCGATCCGCAGGCCGAGCCGAAGACCGGCAGCTCGATCCTCAACCTGTTTGCCGACAAGGCGGCGGGCATCGAGCCGCAGGAGGCGCTGACCAGCTGGGACGTCGCCTATCTGACCGGCGTCTATGAGGCGCGCCGCGACACCCGTAACTCCGACGGCCAGAAGCGGGACATCACCCGCTCGATGGGCAAGGACCTGAAAGAGGGCGAAGAGGGCGGGGATAAGCCCAAGGAATAGGCGCGCGCGCCTGCCTTTGGGGTTGGCCCATGGCCCCCTGCGTGACATAAGGCCCGCTTCGCGCCGGGCCGGGCCTTCGAAAGGCCAAACTCAGCGCGCCCGATCCACCCCGACGCGGGACGATCCGCTCACTCTCGAGCGGCGAACCGCCAGATGAAGACGAACCATGCAGATTGTTGAAAAGTCCGGTGAAGGCCTGAGCAAGGTCTACGGTGTGACCGTCCCGGCCGGTGAACTGGCCGAGCGCCTCGAAAAGCGGATCGAAGAGATCCGGCCCCAGATGAACATCAAGGGCTTCCGCCCCGGCAAGGTGCCGGCCGCGCACGTCAAGCGCGTCTACGGCAAGGGTCTGATGGGCGAGGTGGTCGACGCCGCGCTGAACGAGACCACCCAGAAGATCATCGACGACAACAAGCTGCGTCCCGCCGCCCAGCCGGACCTGAAGCCGACCGTCGACATGAACGACGTCATGGATGGCAAGGCCGACCTGGCTTACGACCTGTCCGTCGAGCTGATGCCCGACTTCGAGCCGATCGACGTCTCCAAGCTGAAGCTGACCAAGCCGGTCTATGAGCCGACCGACAAGGAAGTCGACGAGGCCCTCAAGGACCTGGCCAAGCAGGCCCGTTCCTACGAGCCGCGCACCGGCAAGACCGTCAAGGCCAAGAAGGACGACCAGCTGCTGATCGACTTCGTGGGTTCGATCGACGGCGTCGAGTTCGACGGCGGCAAGGCCGAGGGCGCCGAGCTGGTCATCGGTTCGGGCCAGTTCATCCCGGGTTTCGAAGATCAACTGACCGGCGCCAAGCCGGGCGACGACGTCACCGTCAACGTGACCTTCCCCGAGAACTACCAAGCCGCCAATCTGGCCGGCAAGGACGCGGTCTTCGCGGTGAAGGTGCATGAAGTGCGCGCCCCGAAGGACTCGGAAGTCAACGACGAGCTGGCCACGCGCCTCGGCCTGTCGGACCTGGCCGCCCTGCGCGACATTCTCTCGAAGAACCTGGCCGACCAGTACGGCCGCGCCAGCCGCTTCAAGCTGAAGCGCGCCCTGCTCGACGAGCTGGACAAGGGCCACGACTTCCCGCTGCCCCCCGGCATGGTCCAGGCCGAGTTCGACGGCATTTGGCAACAGGTCGAGGCCGACAAGACGGCGAACAACCTGCCCGAGGAAGACGCCGGCAAGTCCGACGACGACCTGAAGGTCGAGTACCGCAAGATCGCCGAGCGCCGCGTGCGCCTGGGTCTGGTGCTGGCCGAGATCGGCCGCATCAACAACGTGACGATCAGCGACCAGGAACTGAGCACGGCCATCCAGCGCGAAGCCATGGCCATGGCCCAGCAGTACGGCCTGCAGCCGCAACAGGCCTTCGACCTGCTGCGCCAGAACCCGCAGGCCCAGGCCCAGATCCGCGCCCCCCTCTATGAGGATAAGGTCGTCGAACTGATCTTCGACAAGGCGACCATCAAGGACAAGAAGGTCTCCAAGGCCGAACTGGAAGCCGAAGACGACATGCCGGAAGGCTACTGATCCCTCCAGGGATCGGAACTGAACGAGGGCCCCGGAGCGATCCGGGGCCCTTTTTCTTGCGGGCAGCAGTCGGCCTGGCGAAATGGCTTCGGTGATCGTGATAGGATTCCAAGATGCGACCGATCACCGAATGGGATGTCTCTGACCTACAGGCGCTGATTGACAACGGCGTGCCTGAAAGCTTGAGCTTGGACTACAAGCAGTCAAAGGCGCTCAAGAACGATAGCGCATGCCGTACTGAACTCAGCAAAGATGTTTCGGCGTTCGCCAATTCCGATGGGGGATTGATCGTCTTTGGAATTGAGGAAGAGGGTCATCTTCCGCGTCGCTTGGATGATGGAACTGATCCCGCGAAGATTTCTCGAGAGTGGATTGAGCAGGTCATCAACTCCACCATCAAGCCTCGAGTGCAGGGGATCAAGATCAAGCAGATAGAGCTTCCCGGCGGAAATTCGGCCTATGTTCTTGAGGTCCCTCGTGCGGCCGCGATGGCTCCCCACCAGGCCAACGATCACCGGTACTATAAGCGCTTCAATTTCGTGTCCTGCCCTATGGAGGACTATGAAGTTAGAGACGTCCAACGCCGGGCTTCCAAGCCCAGCCTCTACCTTGATTTTGAACCCGACGAGCACAAGCTGGCCAACACGCAAGCTCGCCCGGCATTTCGCATCCGGATCGGGAATCACGCACCAGAGCCCGCCCTGTACAGCACTGTTCACGTGTTCATCGAGGTCGGCCTAAACGCCAAGCTGGACGGTGATTTTAAGAATTCGAGCGGTGCTACGTTTTCCGGGGTTGAGATCCAAGCGTTCTATAAAAACTTGATGGTCCCGCATCACCAGCCGGTCTATCGCGAGACAACTTTCGTGCTGGGAAAACTCGCGTTTGACGATCTCGAAGAGGGTAGGAAGTGCTTCATCGGCTACCGAATTACTTCGCCGGGGTTCTTCCTGGAACGGCAGGGGGTGCTTTCCAAAGATGGTGGCGGCCTGACCATCGCTTGGTCTGATCCAATTCTATAGTCCACCTGACCATGGGCCCGTGCGGCCAATTTGATTAAGTGATTGGAGGTATGGTCCTGCGCCTGTGGAGACATCCATGCCGCCCTGGATCATGGCCCTGATATTCGGATCGCTGGCCCTCGTCGCCGGCTGGGCCCTCGTGCGCGATGTGCGGAGCGGGCAGTCGGGCGACGACATCTGGCGCTTCAACGCCGACAGCAACCCCGCCGGCTATGCCTCGCTGCTGGCCGGCAAGGTGTTCGTCCTGGCCTATGGGGTCGCCACCGTCACCTGGGCTCTGGGGCTCAACGACAACCCGTTTGTGATGCTGAAAGCCGCGCTGGGGCCGCTTGCGCCTTAGCGCCGCCCTTGCATCCTGTTAACCCCGGACCGATATCCGGGAAGCGGGCGTAGGCGCGGTTCGATTCGCGACATGCCTTCCGGATTTCAAGGAGCACCCATGTACTACGACGACTACGAACGCACCGCCGCCAACCTCGTGCCGATGGTGGTCGAGCAAACCAGCCGCGGCGAGCGGGCCTTCGACATCTTCTCGCGCCTGCTGAAAGAGCGGATCATCTTCCTGACCGGTCCGGTCGAGGACGGCATGAGCAGCCTGATCTGCAGCCAGCTTCTCTTCCTGGAGTCCGAGAACCCCAAGAAGGAGATCCAGATGTACATCAACTCGCCGGGCGGCGTGGTGACGTCCGGCCTCGCGATCTACGACACCATGCAATACATCAAGAGCCCGGTGACGACGCTGTGCATGGGCATGGCCGCCTCGATGGGCAGCCTGCTGCTCTGCGCCGGCGCCGCTGGTCAGCGGATCGCCCTGCCCAACGCCCGGATCATGGTCCACCAGCCGTCGGGCGGTTTCCGCGGCCAGGCCTCGGACATCATGCGCCACGCCGAGGACATCCTGAAGACCAAGCAGCGGCTGAACGAGATCTACGTCAAGCACTGCGGCCGGACCTATGAAGAGGTCGAGACCACCCTTGATCGCGACCACTTCATGAGCGCCGACGAAGCCAAGGCCTGGGGCCTGGTCGATCACGTGCAAAGCTCGCGCGAAGAGACCGAAGCCGGCGCCGGCTAAGCTCGCGTTGATCGAAAAGCAGGCGGCCCGCAGCGATGCGGGCCGTTTTGCGTATCAGGGCCTGCCCTTGAAGACGCGATAGCCGGGCTCGTCGGCGATGGCGAGCATCTCCTTGTCGCCCGAGGTGTCGCCGTAGGCGGCGGTCAGGCGCACATCCTCGCCGTAGAGCTCCTTGATCCGCCGCACCTTCTCCGGGCCACGGCAGTTCTGGCCGGCGAAGACGCCCAGGCACCGGCCCTCCGCGTCGAAGGCCAGCTCCGTGCCGATCAGGCCATCGGCCCCCAGGCCTCGGGCGAACGGGGCGACCACGAAGTCGGGCGAGGCGGTGACGATGATGGTCTTGGCGCCCTTGGTGCGCCAGCGCCGCCAGGTGTCGACGGCGTCGGGCCGCATCAGCCGGCCGGAATTCTTTTCGGCGAAGCGGCGGGCTTCTTCCTGCAGCTGCTCCTGGCGCGCACCCTTGAGGAACTCCCGCACGGCGGCCGCCTTGAGTTTTCCGCGGTTGCGGTCGAACAGGTAGACGAAAATCTGCGGCGTCAGCTTCAGGCAGCCCATGGCATAGCGCACCCCGCCGGCCCGCCACTTCAGGAAGGCGGTGAAGCTATCCTTGGTCGTCATGGTGCCGTCGAAATCGAACGCCACCACGCCAAGCTCGTGCAGGGGATCGGTCATGATCCCTCCGCTGACGTTCAGCCGTCCGAGCATCGTCGCCTTGCGCGCCATGGTCCCCATATAGCCCGAACGTCGGGCCTTTCCCCAATCCAGACGCCGCTTGCATCACGATTCGTCACATTCGAGCGATGCGTCAGCGTCACGGCCGTTGTGCGGCTACAACAGGCACACCATCTAGTTTGTTAACGATGGGGCGGCCATTCGGGTCGCCTCGGAGGCAATGTTCCGGTCCCTGTGGCATCGCGGCGCTTGCCGCGAAGCGGCGGATCGGGGAATGTCAAGGTTTAGACAACCCGCACAGTGTAGTCTGCGAATCCAACTCGCAGGATCGTTCCGCGGGGAGGGGGCGTTAGAGCCGCAAGGTTCGAGGCGTCCCGGAGTGTGAGAAGCGAAATGACCAAGGCCGCCAGTGGCGACTCGAAAAGCACCCTGTACTGCTCCTTCTGCGGAAAGAGCCAACATGAGGTGCGCAAGCTGATCGCCGGCCCGACGGTGTTCATCTGTGATGAATGCGTCGAGCTCTGCATGGATATCATCCGCGAGGAGCACAAGATTGCTTTCGTGAAGTCGAAGGACGGCGTCCCGACTCCGAAGGAAATCCGCGAGGTCCTCGACGACTACGTGATCGGCCAGGAGCACGCCAAGAAGGTGCTCTCGGTGGCGGTGCACAACCACTACAAGCGCCTCAACCACGCGACCAAGAACTCCGACGTCGAGCTGGCCAAGTCGAACATCCTGCTGGTCGGTCCGACCGGCACCGGCAAGACCCTGCTGGCCCAGACCCTGGCCCGCATCATCGACGTGCCCTTCACGATGGCCGACGCCACCACCCTGACCGAAGCCGGTTACGTGGGTGAAGACGTCGAGAACATCATCCTCAAGCTGCTCCAGGCCGCCGACTACAACGTCGAGCGGGCCCAGCGCGGCATCGTCTACATCGACGAAATCGACAAGATTAGCCGCAAGTCGGACAACCCCTCGATCACCCGCGACGTGTCGGGCGAGGGCGTCCAGCAGGCGCTGCTGAAGATCATGGAAGGCACCGTCGCTTCAGTGCCTCCGCAGGGCGGCCGCAAGCATCCCCAGCAGGAGTTCCTGCAGGTCGACACGGCCAACATCCTGTTCATCTGCGGCGGCGCCTTCGCCGGCCTCGAGAAGATCATCTCCAGCCGCGGCGTCGGCACCTCGATCGGCTTCGGGGCCAAGGTCACCGATCCGGACGAGCGCCGCACCGGCCAGATCCTGCGCGGCGTCGAGCCCGACGACCTGCAGCGCTTCGGCCTGATCCCCGAATTCATCGGCCGTCTGCCGGTCATCGCCACCCTCGAGGACCTCGACGAGGCGGCGCTGATGACCATCCTGACCGAGCCGAAGAACGCGCTGATCAAGCAGTACGGTCGCCTGTTCGAGATGGAGAACGTCGGCCTGAAGTTCACCGACGACGCCCTGATGGCCGTGGCCCGCAAGGCCATCCTGCGCCGCACCGGCGCGCGCGGCCTGCGCTCGATCATGGAAGGCATTTTGCTGGACACGATGTTCGACCTGCCGTCGTACGAAGGTGTCGAAGAGGTGGTGGTCAACGCCGAGGTCGTCGAAGGCCGCGCTCAGCCGCTGGTCATCTACGCCGAGAAGAAGGGCGGGGCGGGCGCGGCTTAACGCTGCTTCCACCGCTGGAATTGCGAAGGCCCGCTGAGTGATCAGCGGGCCTTTTGCTTTGTCAGAACGCCGCTTCGAGCGGAACGCCGGCCATCGTCACGCGGTGCATCAGGCGGTAGTGGCCGTGGTAGTCGTTCTTGGCGAAGTGCCAGGTGGCGCGGTTGTCCCAGATGGCGACCGAGCCCGGTTCCCACTGGAAGGCGTAGGTGCGCGACTTGTCGATGGCGTGGGGAAGCAGCTGGTAGAGCAGTTCCTGGCCCTCTTCCTTTGACAGACCAACAAAGCCGGTCGTGAAGGCCGGGTTGACGTAGAGGACCGGCTTGCCGCTGCCGGGGTGCTTGATCACAACCGGATGAATGGTTTCGGGCAGGTCGCGGCTGCCGGACAAGGCGTCCTGGTCCGACTGCGCATAGGCGCCGCCTTCGCCAAAGACATGGGCGGTCGAGTGGATGGCCTGCATGTGGCGTACCCGATCCTGCATTTCGGCCGGCAGGCTGTCCCAGGCGGCGTACATGTCGGCGAACAGGGTGTCGCCGCCGCTGGGGGGCAGGTCGCGGGCGACCAGAATGGAGCCAAGGGCCGGTTCGGCGTCGTAGGAATGGTCGGTGTGCCAGCCGCCGCCGATGTTGCTGGTCTGCTCCCTGGTCTTCTCGACCTTGGCGATCTCGGGCCAGTCGGCGTCAGCCGGGAAGAAGCGGTTGACGTCGATCGGAGCGAAGGCGCGCGCCAGATCGAGGTGCTGTTGCCGCGAGAGGGTCTGGCCGCGGAAGAAGAGGACGCCATGCTCGAACAGGGCCTCGCGCAGGATGTCGGCAATATTGGCGTCGATGCGGGAGAGATCGACGTCGTGGACCATGGCGCCGCAGCCGGGCAGCTTTTCGATGGTCAGGGCTTCCTGGATCATGGCGTCCTCCGATGCTTGAGGCATCAAGCCACGGGTGAAGACAAGAGATTGTCACCAAGGTAACAGTTTTGCATGGACCCGCAGATCGCCGCTCATCGCGAACTATTCGACCGTTCCGGCTGGCTGGCCGAGCACCCGCCGGGCTTGCGCGAGGCGCTGCTGGCGGCGGCGCGGACGCGATGGCTGGCCGAAGGGGAGTGGGCGCATGGCGAAGGGGACGAGGCGGCCGGGGTGCTGATGGTGCTGGAGGGGCGGATGCGGCTGTTCGCCAAGGCGCCGGGCGACCGCGAGGCGCTGATAGGAATGATGGGACCTGGCGCGGCGATCGGGCAGAGCCCGGTGTTCGGCGGCGGGCCGCGGCTGGTGACTGCGGTCAGCGTGGGCAAGAGCCTGGTGCTGGTGCTGACCGACGCGGCGCTGCGGCGGGTAGCGGCGGACTGGCCGGGCGTGTGGCAGGTGATTTCGCAGCTCATCTATCGCCAGCTGCAGTTCAACGTGCAGGTGGCGGCGGAGCGGGTGGCGCTGCCGCCCCGGGCCCAGCTGGCTTCGCGGCTGATGATGCTGGCGCTGGGTGGGGATGTCGTTGCGGCCAACCAGACGGACATGGCCGAGATGCTCGGGTTCAGCCGCAAGGCGGTGAACGGCTGGCTGGGCGAGCTGGCCGCGGCGGGGGCGGTCAAGCTGGGATACGGGCGTATCGAGATCCTCAGCCGGCGGCTGCTGGAGCGGGCGATGGCGGAGGGGGCCTGACTCATGCCATCAGTCCGGCCATGAATCTGCTCTACGACACGCTCACCGGCGTTGGCGCGGCCGATGCGCCGTTCCTGGAAAGGTCGGATGGCTCTGTCATCACCTATGGCGCGCTGGATGCCCTGACAGCCCGATGGGCCAATGCCCTGGTGAAGAAGGGGGTGCGGCCGGGGGACAGGGTGGCTGTGCAGGTCGAGAAAAGTCCGGAGAACCTGATCCTCTATCTGGCCACGGTGCGCGCGGGGGCGGTCTTCCTGCCGCTGAACACGGCCTACACCCTGTCGGAGCTGTTCTATTTCGTCACGGACGCCGAGCCGGCTCTGATCGTCTGTGACCCCACGGTTGCGCCTCGCGTCGTCGAGTTCGGCATGACCGCGACCCTGGATGCGAACGGACGGGGGAGCCTGGCCGACCTGGCGGCGGCGAGCCCGGACGTGTTCGAGACCGTCGAGCGCGGCCCCGAGGACCTGGCGGCCATCTGCTACACTTCGGGCACAACGGGGCGGTCGAAGGGGGCGATGCTGACGCATGGCAACCTCACGGCCAATGCGCTGACCCTGGTGAAGCTGTGGTCGTTTACGCCCGCCGATGTGCTGATCCACGCCCTGCCGATCTACCACGTGCACGGGCTGTTCGTGGCGACCAACGTCATCATGGCGGCCGGGGCGTCGATGATCTTCCGGGCGAAGTTCGATGCGGCCGAAGTGCTCGGGCTTATGCGCCGGGCCAGCAGCCTGATGGGCGTGCCGACCTTCTACACCCGGCTGCTAGCCCAGCCCGGGTTGACGCCTCAGGCGACGGCAGGGATGCGGCTGTTCATTTCGGGCTCCGCGCCCCTGCTGGCCGAGACGCACCGGGAATTCGAGGCGCGGACGGGGCATCTGGTCCTTGAACGGTACGGCATGACCGAGACGGGGATGAACACCTCCAATCCCTATGACGGCCAGCGGGTGGCCGGGACGGTCGGGCCGCCGCTGCCGGACGTCAGCTTGCGGATCAGCGATCCGGAGACGGGCGCGCCGATGCCGGCCGGCGAGATCGGCATGATCGAGGTGCGTGGGCCCAACGTGTTCGCCGGCTACTGGCGGATGCCGGAGAAGACGGCGGCGGAGTTCAAGCCGGGCGGCTGGTTCATCACCGGCGATCTGGGGAAGATCGACGAGGCCGGCTACGTCCACATCGTCGGGCGGGGCAAGGACCTGATCATCACGGGCGGGCTGAACGTCTATCCCAAGGAGGTCGAGGCCGAGATCGATGCGCTGCCGGGCGTGGTCGAGAGCGCGGTGATCGGGCTGGCCCATGCTGATTTCGGCGAGGCGGTGACGGCGGTGATCGCCACGGGCGGCAAGCCGGGCCTGACCGAAGAGACAGTGCTGGCGGCGCTTTCGGAGCGGCTGGCGAAGTTCAAGCAGCCCAAGCGGGTGCTGTTCGTCGACGACCTGCCGCGCAACGCCATGGGCAAGGTGCAGAAGGCCCTGTTGCGCGAAACCCATGCCGGGCTCTACAGGGGCTGAATGAGCGACATCATCATCATCGGCGGCGGTCACAACGGTCTGACCTGCGCCTTCTATCTCGCCAGCGCCGGCCTGAAGGTCACCGTGCTGGAGAAGCGCACCGTGGTTGGCGGGGCGGCGGTCACCGAGGAATTCCACCCGGGCTTCCGCAACAGCGTGGCGGCCTACACCGTCAGCCTGCTCAATCCCAAGGTCATCCGCGATCTCGACCTGCCGCGGCACGGGCTGAAGGTGGTGGAGCGCAAGGCGGCCAACTTCCTCCCCGTGAGCGACAGCGACAGCCTGGTCACCGGCGAGGGGCGGACCCATGCCGAGGTGGCGCGGTTCTCGCAGAAGGACGCCGACAATCTCGACGCCTACAACGACCGCCTGGACCGGATTGCAGACGTGCTGCGCGACATCGTCCTGCAGACCCCGCCGGACATGGTCGAGGGCGGCTGGCTGCAGGCGTTGCCGGAGCTGATCAAGAGCGCCTCGCTGGGCAAGCTTGTCTCTAGCTTGGACACAACGGCCAAGCGCGACCTGCTGGCTCTGTTCTCGCAGTCGGCGGGCGACTGGCTGGACGGCTGGTTCGAAAGCGATCCGATCAAGGCGGTGCTGGGTTTCGACGGCGTCGTCGGCAACTACGCCAGCCCCTACACGCCCGGCTCTGCCTATGTGCTGCTGCACCATGTGTTCGGCGAGGTGAACGGCAAGAAGGGCGCCTGGGGCCACGCCGTTGGGGGCATGGGGGCGATCAGCCAGGCGATTGCGTCGGCGGCGCGGGAGAAAGGCGTCGAGATCCGCACCGGCGTCGGGGTGGCCGAGGTGCTGGTCGAGAACGGCCGGGCCGTTGGCGTCGTCACCGACAGCGGTGAGACCCTGCGGGCGCGGGCGGTGGTGTCGAACATCCACCCCAAGCTGCTGTACCAGCGGCTGCTTGATCCGGCGCTTCTGCCGGGCGACTTCAACGAGCGGATCGAGCGGTATCGGTCGGGGTCGGGCACGTTCAGGATGAACGTCGCGCTGAGCGAACTGCCCAGGTTTACCTGTCGGCCGGACAACGGCGACCACATGACCGCCGGCATCATCATGGCCCCGAGCATGGCCTACATGGAGCAGGCCTATATCGAGGCGCGCCAGACCGGCTGGTCGAAGAACCCCATCGTCGAGATGCTGATCCCCTCGACGCTGGACGACAGCCTGGCCCCCGCCGGCCAGCATGTCGCCAGCCTGTTCTGCCAGCATGTGCAGCCGGAGCTGTCGGGCGGCCGGTCGTGGGACGACCACCGCGAGGAAGTCGCCGACGTGATGATCGCCACGGTCGACAAGTGGGCGCCGGGCTTCAAGGCCTCGGTGCTTGGCCGGCAGATCAAGAGCCCGCTCGATCTGGAGCGCGACTTCGGCCTGGTCGGCGGCGACATCTTCCATGGGACGCTGGGCCTGGACCAGCTGTTCTCGGCGCGGCCGGTGCTGGGGCACGGGGCGCATCGGGGGCCGCTCAAGGGACTCTACATGTGCGGCGCGGGCACCCACCCGGGCGGCGGTGTCACCGGCGCGCCGGGGCACAATGCCGCGCGCGAAATCCTCAAGGATGCGGGCAAGCGGGCGTTCTAGGGGTTTGCAAGGCCGGGCGATCACGCTAGCGTTCGGACCATGAAGACCGGCGCCCACCGCTACGTATGAAGCTCCTGCACTGACAGGCTCGACGCCGCGCGTGCGGCAGATGGGCGGCAGAGGCCGCCAGACTTCATCCGGACTGCCTTCCCATGACCTCAACCACTCCTGCCAACACGCCTGATTGGGCCAAGCGTTTCAGCGACCGCATGGCCCGCGTGCGCGCCAGCGAAATCCGCGAGCTGCTCAAGCTGCTCGACCAGCCGGACATCATCTCCTTCGCCGGCGGCATTCCCGACCCGGCCCTGTTTCCGCTCGAGCGGATCGAGGCCGGCTATCAGGCGGTGCTGGCCGATCCGGTGCTGGCGAGGCAGGCGCTGCAGTATTCGGTCAGCGAGGGCTATCTGCCCCTGCGCCAGTGGATTGCCGAGCGGATGACGCGGGACGGCATGCCGTGCGGGCCGGACAACATCATGCTGACCGCCGGGTCGCAGCAGGGGCTGGACCTGCTGGGCAAACTGCTGCTCAGCGGCGGCGACACGGTGATGACCGCGCGGCCGACCTATCTGGGCGCGCTGCAGGCGTTCAACGGCTACCAGCCGACCTACATGGACCTGCCCGAGGGCGCACTGGCCGGCCACGCCAACGAGATTCTGGAAGCGCGATGCCCCGGGTCGGTCGGTTACTTCGTGCCCGACTTCGCCAACCCGACCGGGCGCAGCCTGACCCTGGACGAGCGGGAGGCGCTGCTGGACCTGGCCGGGCGGCTCGACATGACGCTGATCGAGGACGCCGCCTATCGCGAACTGCGCTTCGCGGGTGAGCCGGCGCCGACCCTGCTGGCGCTCGACATCGCTCGCAGCGGGTCCATCGAGGCGGCGCGGACCCTCTATTGCGGCACCTTCTCCAAGACCCTGTCACCGGCCCTGCGCATCGGCTGGATCGCCGGCCCGGCCGTGGTCATCGAAAAGCTGGTCCTGCTCAAGCAGGGCGCCGACCTGCATGTCTCGACGATCAATCAGATGGTCGCCGAGCGGGTGATCTCCGAGGGCTATGACCAGCATCTGGGCCGGCTACGCGCCGCCTATGCCGGCAAGCGTCAGGCTCTGCTGGCGGCGCTGGACCGGCACATGCCGCCGGGGGTGAGCTGGACGCGGCCGGAGGGCGGCATGTTCGTCTGGCTGACCCTGCCCGAAGGCATGGACGGCAAGTCGCTGCTGGAACAGGCGCTGGCCGAGGAGCGGGTCGCCTTCGTGCCCGGGGCGCCGTTCTTCGCCGAGGTGGCTTCGGACAACTGCCTCCGGCTGAGCTACTCCCTTCCGAACGATGCGGACCTCGAAGAGGGTGTGCGGCGGTTGGGGCGGCTGGTCGGGCGGCGCCAAGAATCCGCCCAGCCTTCCGCCACGACAGTCTTTTCCTGACGGCGCCTTCCAGTATCGTCGCCCGCAAGCCGCCAAGACGGCCGTGAGGGAGAGATCGATATGCGCGCCGTCGTTCGCCGTTCGGGACAGCTTGTCTGCGACGAGATCAGCCAGCCGACGCCGGGACCGGGTCAGACCCTGGTCAAGACGCTGCTGTGCGGCATCTGCGGGTCGGACCTGCATGCGCTGCACTATCTCGACCACATGGTCGAGCTGACCCGCAAGGCGGGCGGGCGCGACAGCATGGATCCCAAGGCCGACATGGTCTTCGGCCATGAGTTCTGCGCCGAGGTGATCGAACATGGCGCCGGTGGCGGGCGGTTCAAGCCGGGCACGCGGGTGGTGTCGATCCCGATGACCTTCGGGCCGGCCGGGTTCGAGGCTGTGGGCTATTCCAACAACTTCCCGGGTGGGTTCGCCGAGTACATGGCCCTGACCGAGGCCATGCTGCTGGAGGTGCCCAACGGGCTGGCCACCGACCTGGCGGCGCTGACCGAGCCGATGGCCGTTGGGGCGCATGCCGTCGAACAGGCCGACCTGCAGCCGGGGAGCGCCAGCCTGGTGCTGGGTTGCGGGCCCGTGGGCCTGGCGGTGATCGCGGCGCTGAAGCTGCGCGGCCATGGGCCGATCATCGCCGCTGACTTCTCGCCCGCCCGGCGGCGGCTGGCCGAAAAGCTGGGGGCCGATGTCGTCGTCGATCCGGCCGAGGGCAGTCCGCACCTGAAGTGGAAGGATTTCGGGGTGCCGTCTTCGCTGATGGAGCATGCCATGGCGCGGATGTCGGGGCAGCTCAAAGGGCGCTCGGTGGTGTTCGAATGCGTCGGCTCGCCCGGCGTGCTGCAGAGCGTGATCGAGGGCTGCCCGCCGGGGTCGCAGATTCTGGTGGCCGGGGTCTGCATGGAGGCCGACAAGATCGAGCCGTCGCTGTGCATCAACAAGCAGCTCGATCTGAAGTTCGTGCTTGGCTACACGCCCGAGGAGTTCGCCGCGACCCTGCATGACATTGCCGAGGGTCGGCTGGATGTGGCGCCGCTGATCACCGGCACGGTGGGGCTGTCGGGCGTGGCCCAGGCCTTCAGCGACCTCAAGGATCCCGAGGCTCATGTGAAGATCCTGGTGAATCCGTCGCTCGTCTGATGACCTATACGACCGGTTGAACCGGGGGCTGTTCACGGGCAGGCTGAAGATCGCGAACCCGGAACGGACGGTCGTGGAGATCGGCGTCTGGCGGGTCGACTGAGGAGGGGCGCATGCTCCCGTTGCTGGTCGCCATGGCCTTGCTGGCCGCGCCCGAGCCTGCGGCCGAGGAGCCGCTCCTGACCTTTCATGGAGCGTTTGAACCGGTCGGAAGCACGCCGCCTGCGGGCCACGACCGGCTACCCAGTCTGGGGCCTGGGCCTCGCTTGCTGGACGTCCGCCGGGAGACGATCACAACGGCCTTGCCGATCTGCTTCACCATCACCCCGGCAAGCGAGACGGTGTTCGGCAAGGAGACCTTCGAACTCACCCTGCAGATCGGAAACGGCGAGTCCGACCCTCTGCTGGCCTGGACCAAGACCCACGTCGGCACGCGACTGGCATTGGTCCTCGATGGCGTGGTCGTATCCGGACCGGTACTTCAATCGCCAATCGGCGGGCGGACAGGAGTCATAGTCGGCGATGCGGACCTCGGCGTCATGGTCCGCAAGCGGATGCCGACGCTTGGTGAATGCTAGGCGGGCGCTGAGGCCGCTACGGCCTCGGCCACCCGGGCGCGGTAGAGAGCGGCGATCAGGTCGGTCTGGGTGACCATGCCGACGACCCTGCGGTCCTGGCCCAGGATCATCACTTCGCGCCATTCGCCGTGGGAGAGGACGGGGAGGAGCTCGTCGATGGCCGTGGTTTCGGCGGCGGTGGGCGGGTTCTTTTCCATGGCCTCGACGACCGGGCCTTCACCGCCGGCCAGCAGGATGGCGCGGGTGATCAGGCCGAGCAGGCGGCCTTCGGTGTCGAGAACCGGGGCGGAGCGGAAGTCGTGGCCGGCCAGCAGGGCGCGGGCGTCGGCCTGGCTCGCATCAGACCCCAGGCTGACGACGTGGCGGGACATGATGTCGGCGCAGGCGATGGCGCCGTGCAGGCGGCGGTGGGCCTGGACCTCGACCTGGCGGAACAGGGCGTCGAGATCCTCGCGCGAGACGTCGAGCAGTTCGCCGTAGTGGCGCAGGGCGGCGTCGATGTCGGCCAGGGTGAAGCCGACGCGCTCGTCGGGCAACGGGTCGGCCGTGCCGTGCGGCGCCGGCGGAAGGGCGTGGGCGACGTGCGGGTAGGAACGGCCAGACAGGTTGTTGAAGATCAGGGCGACGGCCAGCAGCAGCACCGAGTTGAGGGCCACGGGAACCAGCACGAAGCTGTAGCCGGCGGCCAGCACAACGGGGCCGCCGACGGCGGTGGTCAGGGCGACAGCGCCTCCGGGGGGATGCAGGCAGCGGCAGATGCTCATGAGAAAGATCGCGCTGGCCACGGCGGCGGCGGCGGCAAGGGTGGGGTCGGGGATGAACTGGACGCAGGTGACGCCAGCCAGGCCGGAGATGACGTTGCCGCCGATGATCGACCAGGGCTGGGCCAGGGGGCTGGCCGGGACCGCGAACAGCAGGACGGCGCTGGCGCCCATCGGCGCGATCAGCAGCGGCAGGGCGCCGGCGTCGGCGACCGTCAGGTGGGTGACCAGACTTGTAACGGCGATGCCGATCAGGGCGCCCGCGAAGGCCTTGAGGCGTTCGCTGAGCGGCTGGGTCGGGGCCTGCGGCAGGAATCGGCGAAGGTACGCAAACATGGTGCGGGCTTTTTGGGCAGAAATTGCCCGAGTTCCAAGCAGGCATCGGGCCGGCTGCTATCGAAGCGACGGGTCTAATATACCGCGTTTTGAGGAGGGAAGGGCTAGCGGAGGAAAATTTTGTGAAAAATATCAGTGTGTTGGGACCAGCCTGTCGCCCTCCTTGAAGCGGCGGGTTGGTCGGATTCGACCAACGACAACGGCTCAACGCACCACCCGGCAACCACCCCAAGTCCAGCCGGCCTGGTTCGCCTCAGGGTGTGGCGGCTCGCGGCGACCGGAATTGGTGATGAATATGTCTAGACTTATTCATGTTGGGCGCCGAACAGCGCCTCGTGACGGGCTTCGATGGCCGGCCAGAGGCTGGCGGCCTCGGGGAGGTCGAGGTTGAAGTCGGCCTTGAGGGTGGCGACGTAGTCGTCGGCGTCGGTGATCAGCCGGTCGCTGGCCCCCCCGGCCGTGAGGGTGCGCAGGGTGCGCCCCCGCATCATCAGCAGGCGGTCGGGCCGGTGGCGCTGGACCACGGCGTTCTGGACGAAGCCGGAGGCCGGGTCGGATTGCAGCCAGACGCAGCGGTCGGCCATGGCCTGCTCGTCGGCGGGGGCGATCTGGAAATCGAAGCTGGGCGCGCCGCCGGCCGGGTGGTTGTGGAGCCGCCACCAGCCGTCGGCCATTTCCTCCAGGCGATAGGCGAAGAGGCCGCCCTGGATGGGGCCGGCGGCGATGGGCCAGGGATCGACCGGGCCGTCGCCGAAGCCGACGTCGGCCATCCACGGGCCCTCGTCCAGATCGACGCGCAGGATCAGATGGTTGCTGATGGCGATGTCGCCGTCCTGCTCGCGGCGGACGCCGGCCATCATGCGGGTGACCTTGAAGCCGATTTCGGAGAGGGCCCAGCCGAGCACGCCGTTCATCTCGTAGCACCAGCCGCCGCGCCGGCGGGTGACGATCTTGTCGTAGGCGAGGGCCGGGTCGGTGACGACCGGCCGCTTCAGCTGAACGTCGAGGTTCTCGTAGGGAATGGCGAAATGGTGGGCGCGATGGACGGCCCGCAGGGTGGCGAGATCAGGGGCGACCGGGCCGGTGTGGCCGATGCGGTCGAGATAGGCGGCGAGGTTCATCGTCTACCTATAGCGCCATTCTCCCACCAATCCGCTCTTCCCGGCATGCGCCGGGAAGAGCGGAATGGTTGAGCCCTCTAGTCCTTCTTGGCCATGCCCATGGCTTCGAGGATTTCCGGGCGGATGTTGTCCGTGCCCTTTTCCTGGATGTGCTGGGCCACGCGCATGCCGACGGCGGCCATGGCCTCGCCGATGAAGCGCGGGCGGTTCTCCGCGGCCCATTTGAGGGAGGCCTCGCGGTTGTCGTTGAGGCCCTGGAACTTCGGGGCGACGTAGCGGGCGAAGAGTTCGTAGGACTTCTTCTTGTTGTCCCATTCGGCCCAGTTGTGATCCATCATCAGGAAGGCGCCGAAGCCGCCCGACTGTTTGTCCAGCCGCTCGATCTGGGCGATGGCGTCGTCGGGGGTGCCGATCACGGCCATGCCCGAGTTGATCAGGGCGTCGACCGGGTCCGACCCGTCCTGCGGGGCCAGCGGCAGGGCGGCGACCTCGCGGAAGTAGTAGAGCCAGTCTTCCAGGCCGAAGCGGACCTGTTCGCGGGCCTCCTCGCGGGTGGCGGCGATGTGCATGGGGCCGACCAGTCGCCAGCCGTTGCGGTCGACGGTCGTGCCGGCGTCCTTCGCGGCTTCCTCGGCGATGGCCCAGTTGCTGGCCAGGGCGTTGAAGCCGCCCGACTGGGTGGCGCCGATGCTGAGCATGCCGATGCCGTGGCGGCCGCAGGCCTTGGCGCCGGTGGGGGAAACCTGGCTGGCGGCGCAGATCTCGACCGACGGGCGGGAGAAGGGAGTCATCTGCAGGCGGGCTTCGTTGAGCTCGAACCACTCGGTCTTCTTCGTCACCTGCTCGCCGCGCAGCAGGGGGACGAGGACGTCGAGAGCCTCGTCCATGCGGTCGCGCTGGGCCGACACCGGGATGCCCATCATGAAGGCGTCGCTGGGCAGGGCGCCCGGGCCGCAGCCCAGCATCACCCGGCCGCGGGTAATGTGGTCCAGCTGGTTGATGCGGTCGGCCAGCATCAGCGGGTGGTGGTAGGGCAGGGAGGAGACGCCGGTGCCCAGGCGGATGTGTCTGGTGCGCTCGGCGACGGTGGCGATGAACAGCTCGGGGCTGGCGATCAGTTCGTAGCCGGCCGAGTGGTGCTCGCCGATCCAGGCTTCCTCATAGCCGAGGCGGTCCATGTGCTGGACCAGCTCGATGTCGCGCTCGAGGGCGAGGGTCGGGTTTTCCTTCAGCGGATGGAAGGGGGCGATGAACGCGCCAAAGCGCATCTTCGTGCCGGCCATGATGATGTTTCTCCCCGTGTGTTATTGGCGATTACCTTACGCGGGGCGGCGGCGTTGGGAAGGGTGACTTGGCGTCAGGTTTGCTCGGATTCCAGCAGACGGATCACCGCGGTCTCGAAGGCGCGGTCTGATTTGCCGGGCTTGAACGTCAAGGTGCGCGCCTCGAAGGCGCGGGTGACGCCCGGGTGGATGTAGGCCTTGCGGCAAACGGCCGGGGTGTTGCCCAGACGTTTTGCGACGTCCTTCACGCAGGCGGTGATGGTGGCCCTGGTCGCCGTCGTATCGCCCTGGGTGCAGAGGATGCGGGCGGCCTCGACCGTGCCGGCCCAGGTGCGGAAGGTCTTTGCGGTGAAGTCCTCGCCGGTCGCATGGCGCAGATAGTCGTTCACGTCGCCCGAGGTGACCGCGCAGATGGCGCCGTCGTCAGCGCGGTACTGGAACAGGCGCTGGCCCCGCAGGTCCTGGCAGGCCTTGACGATGCGGGCCAGGCGCCGGTCGCTGAAGCGTGTGCAGTGGGTCTTGCCGCTCTTGCCCTTGAACTCGAAGGTCCCGCCGACGCTGCTCAGCTTGGCGTGACGGTCGCGCAGGGTGGTCAGGCCGAAGCTCTTGTTGGTTCTGGCGTACTCGTCGTTGCCGACGCGGATCAGGGTCTGTTCCAGCAGGCTGATGACAGCCGCCACAACCTTGGCCCTGGGCAGGCCCTTTTTGCGCAGGTCCTTCTCGATCTGCTTGCGCAGGCGGGGCAGGGCGCGGCCGAAGGCAGCGATACGGCCGAACTTGGCCTCGTCGCGATGGGCGCTCCAGTCGGCGTGGTAACGGTATTGCTTGCGGCCGCGCTCGTCGCGGCCGGTCGCCTGGATGTGGCAGCCGGGGCGGGGCGCGATCCAGACGTCGGTCCAGGCCGGCGGGATGACCAGTTTCTCGATCCGGTCGAGAGTGGCGGCGGCGTCGATCCTGCGGCCGATCTGGTCGTAGTAGGCAAAACGCTTGCCGAGCTGGCGGCGCGTAAAGCCGGGGCCGTCGTCACCGCAGTAGACGAGGCCTTCGGGCAGTTCGTGGAGGATTTCGCCGTCGCGGGGCATCAGGCGGCTGCCTGAATATGTTTGACCTGAGCGGTGTTTCTGAAAAGACCGGACATCGACCTGGACTCGCCTTTCCACCCGCAACGTGGCCGGGCGGAAGCTTGTTCCGCAGCAAGGGGCCGCCGCCTTGAACTACCGCCACGCCTTCCACGCCGGGAACTTCGCCGATCTGGTGAAGCATGCCGGGCTGACCCTGTTGCTGGACGCGCTGATGGCGGAGCCGTCCGGTCTGGTGATCGTCGACACGCATGCGGGCGCCGGCGGCTATGATCTGGAGGGCGAGTTGTCGCGGCGGACCGGCGAGGCGGCGCAGGGGATCTTCCGGTTGATGGAAGCCGATGCGCCGGCCGCGTTCGACCGGTTGAAGGGCGCGGTGAAGGGGATGAATCCGGCGGGCGGCGTGCGCTTCTATCCTGGCTCGCCGAGCCTGATCGGGGCGTCGCTGCGGCCGCAGGACCGCTACACGGCCTGCGAGGTGCGGGATGACGACAAGGCGCTGCTGGCCCAGACCCTGGCGCCCTATCCCGGTGCGCGGGCGGTGCAGGCCGATGGCTATGAGACGGCGCCCGCCACCGTCCCTGCAAAACCCTCGCGGGCCCTGGTGCTGATCGACCCGCCGTTCGAGCGGCCGGATGATTACCAGCGGATCGCGGCCGCCATGGCGGCGGTCCGGGCGAAGAACCCGAAGGCGGTGGTGGCGGTGTGGTTGCCGCTGAAGGACCTGGAGACGTTCGATGGGTTCCTGCGGTCGATCGAGGACGTAGCGCCGGATGCGCTGGTCGCCGAATGCCGGCTGCGCAGGCTGGACAACCCGATGAAGATGAACGGCTGCGCCCTGGTCATCGCCGGGGCGCCGACCGGGCTTGAGGGGCCGCTGGGCGAGGTCTGCGCCTGGGTGGCCGGGCTGGGCGAGGGCGCGGGGCGCGGCGAGGCCTGGCGGCTCGACGGCTGATCACGAAATCTCGCACTTGCGAAATGAGAAGCGGTGTTATGCTGCGTCGCACAATATGCGGAGCGATGCCATGACCCTTGTCGACGCCCACCTTCCCGAAGCCGAAGAGACCGCCGAAAAGGCCCTGCGCCTGCCGGTGGGGATCACCTCACCCCTGTGGTTCATGATCGGCGGAGCCGCCATGGTCGGCGCGGCCGTGTTCTGGGCCAAGGCCTGGCTGACGCCCTCGACGACCGAGGCCGTTGCGGCTGAGGCGGTGACGCCCGAGCTCAAGGTCCTGCCCAAGCCGGAACCTGAGGTCGAGGCTGCCATCGAGAAGGCGGCCGAGGTTGCGCCAGAGCTCGTTGAGGACGTTGTGGAGGCGGTCGTCGAGGCGCCCGTGGCTGTGGTCGAGGCCATCATCGAAGCCGCGCCGGAACCGGAGATCGTGGTCGAGGCGCCGGCTGTGCCGACGCCGGACGACCTGACCGTGATGACCGGCATCGGGCCCAAGATGGCCGCCATGCTGGCCGAGAAGGGGATCACCCGCTTTGCCCAGATCGCTGCCTGGAGCGAGGATGACATCGCCGGCTTCGACAAGGAGCTCAAGCTGATGGGCCGGGTGACCCGCGAAGCCTGGGTGGCGCAGGCGAAGCGGCTGGCGGGCGCCTAGTTCGGCTTCAAGATCTCATCGAGCGCCCTGCGCGAGGGCGAGTCCGGCTCCAGCGCCTTGTCGGAGTTGCCGCAGACGAAGCCGCTCTCGGTGGTTTTGCAGCGCATCTTGCCTTCGTCCGGCCATGCTCCGGGCGGGGCGTTTGCCTCCTTGCCGGCCTGCTCGGCCCGTTCGATGGCTGCACGATTGGCGGCCTCGCGGGCCTCGGCCTCGGTCATCAGTTTGGGCGGGGCGTGGGAGTCCAGATAGGCGTCGATACCCCAATCCTCCTCGTCATCCTTGCGGACCGGGGGCGGCGAGGCCGACGGCTGGAAGTCCCAGTTTATCGGGGCGGCCTTGGCCGCCGCCTCAGACTGCCGCTGAGCCTCGGCCTTTCGTTTGGCCTCTTCGATGGCCGACGCTGAAGGCTGCGGAACGATCTGGCCTGTGGCGACGGGGCCGTCAGTGGGCTGGGCGGCGAGCAGGGCGAGGGTAAGGGCCAGGCTGAGCATGCGGCCAGCATGACGCCGGCCCCCCAAGGCCCGCTAGATCGGAAAAATGGGGGCTAGTGGGCGGTGGCCGATGGCTCCGGCGTGACGGGGCCCTTGCGGACGATTTCGTCGCTGGCCTGGGCGGCGATCAGGTCGGCTTCGGGGCCGGTGAGGCCGAGGCCGCGCAGGATCAGGGCGCACATCTGCTGGGACAGGGAGACGGCGAAGGGCGCCGTCGGCTCCTGCACCACACGGACCAGGGCCAGCTGGGTGACGCCGAGCACGAACAGGACGCCGGCCTCGACCGTGGCGACGGTGAAGCGGCCGGCGGCCAGGCCGTTCTCGATGTCCTCGACCAGGCCCTTGTTGAGCGGGGCAGACAGGGAGGTGTGGCCGCTGTGTATGCGGACCAGGACGCCGGCCGATTCCGCATGGTCCAGGGCGAAGCGCAGGTAGCCGCAGACGGCGCGGGCCATGCGGCGCGCAGGGTCGCTGACGCCCGCGTTCGCCTGGGTGACGGCGGCCTCGACGCTGGCGCGGATCTCGCTGCTGATGACCCGGACCAGCGCCTCGCGGTCGGCGAAGTGGTTGTAGAAGCTGCCCTTGCCGACAGCGGCGGCCTGGACGATGTCGTCGACCGTCACCGCGTCGATAGGGCGTTCGCGATAGAGCCGGCGGCCGGCGCCGATCAGGGCGGCGCGGGTGCGCATGGCGCGAGGATTGCCGCGGTCGATGGTCATGCGGTCTCCAGGGTCGGTTGGCGGGTCCAGGCGGCCAGCAGTGCGGTGGGCTCGCCGGAGCCAAAGACGCAGCGGTCCGGGCGGACGAGGACGGCTTGCGCGTCCTGCCTGTCCAACCAGGCGGTCAGCATGGCGCGGAAGGGCGCGAGGGCGGGGGTGTCGAGGGTCAGGACGGTGATGCCCTGCGGCGCATCGACCGGCGCCCGGGAGAGCAGCCAGGGGGCATTGCCGACCAGATCATCCAGGCGCAGGTCGCCGACGCGGGGCTGGGGGAAGATCGTGCCGGCGGCGGGGGCGCCGGGCAGGATCGCGCCGGCTTCGAAGGGACGGGGGGCGAGCGGGGGCAGAGGCGGCGCGCCCGAGGCCTTGGCGGCCAGCATGCCGGCGTCGCGCTGGGCGGCGGCGGCGGGGTCGAGCAGGCAGACGACGCGGCCCATGCCGATGGCCAGTTCGATGGCGGCGCGGACGTGGGGTTCGCGTTCGCTCTGGTAGGTGTCGAGCAGGGCCTCGCGGGCCTCGCCGCGCAGGACGGCGGCCAGCTTCCAGGCCAGGTTGGCGGCGTCACGCAGGCCGGCGCACATGCCCTGGCCGGCGAAGGGCGGGGTCTGGTGGGCGGCGTCGCCGGCGATCAGCGCCCGGCCGTCGCGCCAGCGGTTGGCGACCAGGCCGTGGAAACGATAGACGGCCCGCCGCTCGATCTCGACCGGGCCGCAGTTCCAGGGTTCGAGCAATCGGCGCACCGAGGCGTCGTGGCGCATGGCCTCGGCGTCCTCGCCGGGCAGCAGCATGAACTCCCAGCGGTGGCGGCCGGGGCCGCTCATCACACAGGTGGTCGGCCGGGCCGGGTCGCAAAGCTGGATGTTGCGGTCCGGCGTCTCGCAGCCGTCGCCGGCGCGGACGTCGACGACCAGCCAGGGCTCGTCGAACTGGTAGTCGAACAGGCCGCCGCCAATGGCTTCGCGCACCGGGCTGGAGGCGCCGTCGCAGCCGACGAGGTAGCGGGCGGTGACGATTTCGGGGCCCTGGGGGCCGAGGATCCGGGCGGTGACGCCATCGGAGGCTTGGGTGAACTGCTCCAGGCGGACGCCGAGGCGGACCTCGACGGCGGGCAGGTCGGCCAGCCGCTCGCGCAGCACGGCCTCCAGGCCCGGCTGGTGGAACATGTAGCCGCCGCCCCAGCCGGAGGGCGTCTCGCGGGCCGGGGGCAGCATCATCAGGACGTCGCCGGCGGCGTTGCGGAACTCATAGTCCGGCACGTCGCGGGCGTGGGCCAGCACCGACTCGGCGACCCCCAGCTGCTGGAACAGCCGCATGATCTCGTGATCGAAGTGGACGGCGCGGGGCAGGGGGTAGGGACCGGTCTCCTGCTCGACGACGAGGACGCGCACGCCCCGCTGGCCCAGCAGGCCGGCCAGCACCGCGCCGACCGGGCCCAGACCGACGATGAGGACTTCGGTGTCCAAGTCAGACCTCGTCGGCGCAGGGGTTGTCGAGGGCGCCGAGGCCCTCGATCTCGACCCGGACCCTGTCGCCGGCCTTGAGGAAGCGCATCGGCTTCATGGCCGCGCCGATGCCGCCGGGCGTGCCGGTGAAGATCAGGTCGCCGGGCTCCAGGGTCATGGCCTGGCTGAGGTGGGCGATCTGGTCCCAGACGTCGAAGACCAGATGGCTGGTGTTGGACTCCTGGCGGACCTCGCCGTTGACCAGGCAGCGGATGCCGCGGCCGTGCGGGTCAGGAGCTTCGTCGGCGGTGGTGATCCAGGGGCCGAAGGGGGCGTGGCTGTCGAACGACTTTCCCAGCACCCATTGCGGCGTGCGGTGCTGCCAGGCGCGTTCGGTGGCGTCATTGCCGCAGCAATAGCCGAAGATAGCGGCCGGAGCGGCTTCGCGGCCGATGTGGCGGCCTCCCTTGCCGATGACGGCGACCAGCTCGGCCTCGTAGTCGAGGGCCTGGCTGACCTTGGGGACCTGGATGGGGTCGTGAGGGCCGTTCGCGCTGGTCGGGGCCTTGGAGAACCAGACCTGATGTTCGGGCGTACCCAGGTTGCTCTCGGCAATGTGGTCGGCGTAGTTCAGGCCGATGGCCATGATCTTGCCCGGACGGCGGATCGGGGCCAGCAGGCGGACGCTGTCGAGGGCGACCGCGTCGGCGGCGGCGTCAGCGAGGCGGCGGACCTCGCCCTCGACCTGATCCCAGGCGGCGATCAGGCCGATCATCTCGCCGGGGAGGCCGGGGCTTAAGGGAACAATGCGGTCGCCGGTGACGACGCCCAGGCGGGCGCCGGCGCCCTTGTCGAAAGTGGCCAGTTTCATTGGTTGTTCCTCAGCCCATGGTCGAGGGCATCGACGGCCCCCATTGCACGCCCAGCAGGTCCTGCAGGCCCGCGACGTTGGAGCCGTCGTCGGCGGTGAACAGGTCGCCGTCGGTCCAGTGTTCCAGGGTGTGGCCCCAGGGGTCGCGCCAGTAGTCGAAGACCTGGCTGCCGAGGATGTGGCGGCCGACGCCCCATTCGGCGTCGCGGCCGGCTTCCTTCAGGCGCTGGTGGCCGCGCATCAGGTCGTCGAGATCGCTGACCTCGAAGGCGGCGTGATTGAAGCCCGGGCCCTTGGGCGCCTGCAGCAGGAAAAGGGTGTGGTGATCGGTTGGTGTCTCGCCCCGGTCACAGCGCAGGAAGGCGCCGATGGCGAAGCCGGGAGCCGGCTGGATCTCGTCGGAGGTGATGAGGCCGAAGCGGTCCTTGTACCAGCGCTCGGAGGCGCGGAAGTCGGAGACGTTGAGCACCACGTGGCCCAGGCGCACGACCTGGGCCGCGCCGGCGGCGATGCGCCTGGTGGCCCTCAGCCGTTGGCGTTCCGCGGCGCGGTTCCATGGCGCCGTTGAGGTGAGGGGCAGGGGATCGGCGGGGGCCTGGCCGGCGACAACCTCGACGGTGTGGCCGTCCGGATCGGTCAGGGTGACGACCTTGCCGCCGCCCGGCAGGTCGCTGTCGCGGACCTGGACGCCTTCGGCGGCTGCCAGGCGGTCGAGATCGGCGACGCTTTCGGCGCGGAAGGCGATGGCGGCGAAGCCGGGATCGCCGAGGTCGGTGACGTGGGTCGCCGGCGCGGAGCCGGCGCCGCGAGCGACGAGGCGGACCGGCGTTTCCTCGGCGACCGACAGGCCGAAATCATCGAGGAAGGCGCGCATCGCGGCCAGGTCCGGGGCGCGGAAACGGACGTACGCGACGTCCTCGATCTTGATCGTGCTCATGGCGAAGGTCTTAGTTGACGATTTCGTCAGAATGATCGAACTGCTCTGCTCTGGCAAGAGGGCTCGTTCTTGCGCCTCAGGCGGCAAGATTGACGGAAGGGTCAACAGCCATGGCCGAGGATGACGGGGCCGCCGGCGAACGGCCCGGCCTACAGCCCGAACGCCGCCAGAAGCTGGTCGGCGGCCAGGGAGGCGGGGACCTCGCCCGCCAGGACCTGAGCCTCCAGCGCCGGGGCGAGGGCGGCGACCTTCGGATGTTCGCGGAAGGCGCGGCCCAGACGGTCGTTGACCATGGCCCACATCCAACGGCCGTTCTGGCCGGCCCGGCGGGCGGCGCGCATCCCGTTGGCGGTCATCACCTCGCGGTGGCGTTCGATCTGGGCCCAGAGGACGTCGAGGCCGGCGTTGTTGAGGCCGGAGGCGGTGAGGACCGGCGGGGTCCAGTCGGGGTGGGCGGGCGTCAGGATGTGCAGGGCGTTGCGATATTCGCGGGCGCTGCGTTCGGCGCGGGGCGGGTCGGTGTCGGCCTTGTTGATCAGGATCAGGTCGGCGATCTCGATCAGGCCCTTCTTGATGCCTTGCAGTTCGTCGCCGCCGCCGGGAATGAGAACGGCCATGAACAGGTCGACCATGTCGGCGACGACGGTTTCGGACTGGCCGACGCCGACCGTTTCGACGATGACGACATCGAAGCCGGCCGCCTCGCAGAGCAGGATGGCCTCGCGGGTCTTGCGGGCGACGCCGCCCAGTTCGCCGCCGCTGGGGCTGGGGCGGATGAAGGCGCGCTGGTCCATCGCCAGACGTTCCATGCGGGTCTTGTCGCCGAGGATGGAGCCGCCGGTGCGGGTGGAGCTGGGGTCGACGGCGAGGACGGCGACGCGATGGCCGGCCTCTGTGAGATTGCAGCCGAGGGCCTCGATGGTGGTCGACTTGCCGGCCCCGGGAACGCCGGTGATGCCCAGGCGCTGGGCCTTGCCGGTGTGGGGCATGAGGCGTTGCAGCAACTGGCGGGCGGCGGCCTGGTGATCGGTGCGGCGGCTCTCGACCAGGGTGATGGCGCGGGCGAGCGCCGCCCTGGATTCGTGGGGGCGATCTTGCGCGATGAGTCGGCTGGCGAGGGTGTCGAGGTCGGGGAGGCTCACCCCGCGAGCCTTAGATGACGACGGCGGTTCCCGAAACTGAAACCATCAGCATCGAGCCGTCGGGGCCGACGGTGTTGTAGTCGAGATCGACGGCGATGATGGCGTTGGCGCCCATCTTGTCGGCCTGGATCATAAGATCGCCCAGGGCGTCCTGGCGGGCGTGGTCGAGAATGCGTTCATAGGACTTGGACTTGCCGCCGATGAAATCGCGAATGGCGGCCAGCAGGTCCATGACCACGTTCGCACCCATTATCGAGGTGGTGTAGATCGCGCCCTTGTACTCGCGCACCGGATGGCCCTCGATGAACGGGGTGGTGCTGATCAGGACATTGGGCAGCTGTTTCTTCACGGTCATGAGTATTAGGCCTAATCGGCGTAAAGGGCGAGGGTTCCCCTTGCGCGCGAGAAGGCGTGACTTTGCGTCGTCCCTGAAGGCGAATTAACGGCCCGGGGCCTTTCAACAGGCGGCCGGGTTGTTGCAGAGTGGAGTGGGCGGGGGCGTTAACTGTGCCGTTCCCGCACGTGGAGCGCATTGATGATCCTGGCCCGGACCCACCTCGACCTGCACAACGTGCGGGGCAGCATCGAGCGCACCAAGAAGCTGTCGGACAACATCATCGGCATCGGGCCCCTGGGCGTCGGTCTCGACGCCGTGCTCAACGTCGTGCCGGGCGCGGGCGCCCTGTACAGCGGGCTGGCGGGTCTGATGCTGATCTATGACGGCGTGCGGGCGCGGGCTTCGGGCATGGTGCTGGTCCAGATGGGCGGCATCCTGCTGGTCGACACCGTTGCGCCCCTGTCCGGCAAGCTGGGGGCCGTGGCCGACGTGCTGTTCACCGGCCACAAATGGGCGGCCGACATGCTGCTCAAGCACATGGAAGAGACCATCTACTTCGAGGGCGCCCGCGAGGATGCCCTCAACACCGCCGAATACCGCGACCTGATGGCCCGCGTGCGCGCCGGCAAGGAGAAGCGGCGGGTGGTGTTCCTGGGCGGCGCCTGGCGCAAGGCGACGCCGCCGAAGGTTTAACCAAGGTCACTAGCCGGAACCGACACCAGCGTTATACGCTCGGGTCCCATGACCCGTGAACGCGCACACTCCGCCTGGAAGTCCGCCGAGGCGATCAAGACCATCTCCGACCGGGTGATCGGCATCGGCCCTTTCGGGGTCGGGCTCGATGGCCTGCTGACCTGGCTGCCGGGGGCGGGCATCGTCTACAGCGTCGGGGCCAGCCTCTTCCTGCTGTTCGAGGCCTTCCGGGCCGGGGCGTCATTGAGCACCCTGTTGCGGATGTTGAGCTACCTGGGCATCGACGCCCTGACCTCGGAAGTGCCGGTGGTCGGGGACGTCATCGACTTCTTCTGGCAGGGCCACCTGATGGCGGCCACGGCGCTGCAGAAGGACATCGAGGACAAGCACGGCGCGCCCGACGATGTGCCGGTCAAGAAGCGGGCCCGCAAGAAGGGCCCCAGCAAGTTCGCCCACTAGGCATCGCTGCGTCATCAGGCGAGACTGACCCCAACGAAAAGACGGGGAGAGACGGCGCATGGCCGACGAGGAACGCTATGTCCGGCCGCCGAGCGCCGAGTCGGAGGGCCTGGCGCCCGGGCGCGGCCGGCTGAAGGGCCGGCGGGTGCTGGTCGTCGGGGGCGGCCAGCGTGTCGTCGATGCGGACACCGATCCGGTGGGGAACGGGCGGGCGATGAGCCTGCTGTTCGCCCGCGAAGGGGCCCATGTCGCCGTCGCCGACCGCGACGAGGCCAGCGCCGCCGAGACTGTGCGGCAGATCGAGGCCGAAGGCGGCCAGGCCTTCGCCATCGCCGCCGACATTGCCCATGAGAACGACGTGGCCCAGATGGTGGCAAGCGCCGTGCGTGGGCTGGGCGGTCTCGATGGGCTGGCGCTGAACGTCGGCATCGGGCTCGGAGGTCTCGGACTGGCGGCGACCAGGGTTTCGGACTGGGACACGGTGCTGGGGGTCAATCTGCGCGGACCGATGCTGTGCTGCCGCGAGGCGCTGCCGGTGATGGAGCCGGGCGGGTCGGTCGTGTTCATCAGCTCGATCGCCGGCCTGATCGCCGGATCGCGGCTGCCGGCCTACGACAGCTCCAAGGCGGCGCTTGGCGGGCTGATGCGGCATGTGGCGCTCGAAGGCGCGCGCAAGGGTGTGCGGGCCAACATCGTCGCGCCGGGGCTGGTCGATACGCCACTGGGCCGGGCGGCGACGCAGGGGCGGCCGAGCCGTGGTCGGTCGCCGACGCCGTTCGGGCGGCAGGCGACCGGCTGGGAGGTGGCCTATGCGGCGCTGTTCTTCATCGGGGAGGAGAGCGTCTATGTGACGGGCCAGACGCTGGCGGTGGACAGTGGGCTGACGGGGATCAGTTGAAGGCCTCGGCGGGTTTGAAGGCCGGACGATACACGATGCGCCAGACGGCCAGGCCGACCAGCGGCCCAATCACGCTCAAAAGGATCAGCGAGTGCCAGATCGGCTGCATCAGCGGCATCTGCAGAATCACCAGCACGGCCCACTGAATGACCCCCGCGGCGGCCCCGAGCAGGGCGGCTTCCCGCGGACCCCGGCGGCCGGCGGTATGGAGTACGCGCCAACCCGAATAGCCGACGATCAGGCCGGGCGCGCCGACCACGGCGCTGAACAGCGGGAAGACGAAGATGCCGAGCGGAACGATGCTCCAGAGCGAGCCGTAGCCGGATCGGACGAACTCCCCGATCATCATGCCGGTCGGAACCATGTAACTGGGCAGCAGCCAGGCGGCGAAGACGCCGAAGACGACGCGGGTGCGGGTGGTGTCGTAGCGCGGGCTCATGCGGCCTCCGCCTGGCGGCGATAGGCGACCCACCAGACCGCCAGGCCGGTGACCGCGCCGATGACCGGCCCGGCGAAGATCCACTGGGCTTCTCCGCCCCTGTCGCCCAGCGCGATGCCAGCCGCCGCGCCGCAAAGCAGGCCGACCCCGGCCGCGACCTTGGGCGTCGCCAGCCGCCAGTGGTGCAGCAGGCCCCAGGCCGCGAAGGCCATCAGCAGGAAGGGCCAGCCCATCAGCAGACCCATGACCGGTCCCGCCAGCCAGGCGGTGACGGCGGCGCTGATCATGTCGGCGTCCGGTCCGGTCGAGGTAAAGGCGTCACCGACCATGATCAGGTTGGCGAGGATCAGCGAGGGCAACAGCCAGGCGGTGATGGCGGCGCCAATCAAGCGTTCCGGGGTGATGCGGTTGGCGACAAGGCGGGGGGCGGGCATGGCGGCTCCTGTGCTGGAGCCGTTGTGCGCGCCGCCTGCCTCGCGGGTGAGGGAGGCCAGGTGCAGGAGCCGTGAAGTTGCGGGCTTCAGGCCGCGCAGAGACCTATGCAGCTGGTCTGGGAGAAGGTGACGCGCAGCTGGGCCAGGCGGGGGCGCATGTCGGCTGGAGCATTCTTGCCGACGGTGTCGATGGCAGTGATGACCTCCCGGCGTTGCGACAGGGTCATCACCGGCATGAAGGCCGGCGCATTGCGGATCAGGCTGCTGAGCATCTGTTCCTTGTTCTGCAGGCTGTAGGCGGTTTCACTCAGGGTGGTGATGCCGCCTTGGTAGACCTGGCTGGACCCGTTTCGGATGCGGACGACGCCTTCCCGGCGGGCGGCCTTGGTCGGGGCGTCGAGCGAATCCCAGAACTTCGCGAGGGGGCCCATCAACCGCGCGAAACAATCGACCATGAAGGAGGCCGATAGGGTCAGCTCGTCGTGATAAAAGGCCGCGTTCTTCGCGATCTGGGCCGCCTGTTCGGCTGTCGGCGAGGCGATGGCGGCGTCCGGGTTGGCGATGCCGGCGGCGACATAGGCCTGGGTCGCGGTGGCCGGCACCACGCAGGTCTGGAAACTGCCGCCGATGTCGGAAAAGTCGATGAGGGACAGGGCGCGATTGTCCATCGCCGTGCGCATGGTCGGGCCCGTCGCCGGGTCGGCAAGCCGCGGGTAGCTGGCGCGGCCGGCCTGCGCCTCGGCAAGGCGGCTGGTGAAGCTGGTCTGGGCCGCCTGGAACTGCTCCAGGGTCGGTGCGGCGGTCTGGCTCCAGGCCATCGGCGCGGCGATGAAGGCGGCGACGGTGGCGAGCGCGGCGAGGCGGTGCACGGGCGACATGATGCGAATTCCCCCAGGGTTCCGAGGGGCAGTCTAGGCTGTTCGGCGCTGCCGTGGCTACGGGTCGTCGCTCCCGAAGCCGTAGGCGACACCCCAGATGACGACACTGGTCGCCACTAGCCGGCCAGCGCCTGTTCGTAGCCGAGTTGCCGGTTGAGCTTCTCCAGTAGGTCGATGGCGGCCTCGGCGATGACCGTTCCCGGCGGGAAGATGGCGGCGACGCCGGCCGCTTCCAAGGCGGGCCAGTCCTGGGGCGGGATGACGCCGCCGATCACCGTCATGATGTCGGGGCGGCCCTGCTTGGCCAGTTCGTCCTTGAGCTCGGGGGCGAGGGTCAGATGGCCGGCGGCCAAGGAGCTGGCGCCGACGACGTGGACGTCGTTCTCGACGGCCTGGCGGGCGGCCTCGGCGGGCGTCTGAAACAGGGGGCCGATGTCGACGTCGAAGCCGAGGTCGGCGAAGGCGGTGGCGATCACCTTCTGGCCGCGGTCGTGACCGTCCTGGCCCATCTTGGCGATCAGGATTCGGGGGCGGCGGCCGTCGGCCTGTTCGAAGGCCTCGACCATGGCCTTGGCGCGGGCCACGGCGGGGTTGGAACCGGCTTCCTTCATGTAGACGCCCGTGATGGATTTGATTTCGGCCCGGTGACGGCCGAAGACCTTTTCCAGAGCATAGCTGATTTCGCCGAGCGTCGCCTTGGCGCGGCCGGCGTCGACGGCGAGGGCCAGCAGGTTGCCAGTGCCGCGCGCGCCGTCTTCGAGGGCCTGGAGGGCGGCCTGGGTCTCAGCTTCGTTGCGCATCGCCTTGAGGCGCTTGAGCTTTTCCAGCTGGGCGGCGCGGACGGCGGCGTTGTCGACCTTGAGCACCGGGATGTTGTCGGCGACTTCCGGGCGGTAGCGGTTGACGCCGACCACGCTCTGTCGATTGGCGTCGATGCGGGCCTGGGTGCGGGCGGCGGCTTCCTCGATGCGCAGTTTCGGCAGGCCCTGCTCGATGGCCTTGGCCATGCCGCCGAGGGCTTCGACCTCCTCGATGTGTTCCAGCGCGCGGGCGGCGAGGTCGTGGGTCAGGCGCTCGACGTAGTAGCTGCCGCCCCAAGGGTCGGCGACCCGGGTCGTACCGCTTTCCAGCTGCAGGAAGAGCTGGGTGTTACGGCTGATGCGGGCCGAGAAATCCGTCGGCAAAGCAAGGGCTTCATCGAGGGAGTTGGTGTGCAGGGATTGGGTCTGGCCGTTGACGGCGGCCATGGCTTCGACGGCGGTGCGCGAGACGTTGTTGAAGACGTCCTGGGCGGCCAGCGACCACCCGGAAGTCTGGCTGTGGGTGCGAAGGGAGAGCGAACGGCTGTCCTTGGGATTGAACTCGCGCTTCATCAGGCGGGCCCAGAGCAGGCGCGCGGCCCGCATCTTGGCCACTTCCATGAAGTAGTTCATGCCGATGGCCCAGAAGAAGCTGAGGCGCGGGGCGAAGACGTCGATGTCCATGCCCGCCGCCACGCCGGCGCGGGCGTACTCGATGCCGTCGGCAAGCGTGTAGGCCAGTTCCAGGTCCGCCGTCGCCCCGGCTTCCTGCATGTGATAGCCGGAAATCGAGATCGAGTTAAACTTCGGCATATGCGTCGAAGTATATGAAAAGATGTCCGAAATGATCCGCATGCTGGGGGCGGGCGGATAGATGTAGGTGTTGCGGACCATGAACTCCTTGAGGATGTCGTTCTGGATGGTCCCGGACAGCTTCTCGGGGGATACGCCCTGTTCCTCGGCGGCGACGATGTAGAGGGCCAGGATCGGCAGGACGGCGCCGTTCATGGTCATCGAGACGCTCATCTTGTCGAGCGGAATGCCGTCGAACAGGGTGCGCATGTCGAGGATGCTGTCGATGGCGACGCCGGCCATGCCGACATCTCCCTTAACCCGCTCATGGTCCGAATCGTAGCCGCGGTGGGTGGCCAGGTCGAAGGCCACCGACAGGCCCATCTGACCGGCGGCCAGATTGCGGCGGTAGAAGGCGTTGCTGTCCTCGGCGGTCGAGAAGCCGGCGTACTGGCGCACCGTCCAGGGGTTAGTGACGTACATCGTCGGATAGGGGCCGCGCAGGAAGGGCGCGACGCCCGGGTAGCCGCTAAGGAAGTCGAGGTCGGCGGTGTCTTCGGGGCCGTAGGACGGGGCGACCGAGACGCCCTCCGGGGTCTCCCAGGTCTCGCCCTTGGTGGGGGCGGCGACCGTCAGGTCGGTGTCGAAGGCGAGGTCGGCGAAGTTGGGGAACTGGGAAGAGTTTGCCATTGGGGATCAGGCCTCCTCGAGAGCGGCGGCGAGGCGGACGGGGGTAAGCGGCGGGCAGCTGGCCGAGGGGCCGGGGATGCGCAGCTCCGGAACGGGCAGGGAGAACGCCGCCGCGTCGGGGGTCTCGACTTCGGCCGGGGTTTCGGCGGCGTTGGGGAAGGCATTGACGCCGAGAATCTTGCGCGGCGCGGCGAGCCAGGCATCGCGAGTGGCAAAGACAGCCTTGGCCACCATGCCCTTGCTCAAGGCGTCGATCAGGCCGCCCTCGGCCTCGATGGCCTGGAAGCCGCCCCAGGCGGCGCGGGCGATCTGGTCGGTGAGGGTCTCGAGGTAAGCGGCGCCGCCGGCCGGATCGGCGACGCGGCCGAGGTTGGCCTCCTCCATCAGCACCAGCTGGGTATTGCGGCTTTGACGGCGGGCGAAAGTCGTGGGCAGTCCGAGAGCGTCGGTGTAGGCGCCCATCACGATGGCGTCCGCCCCGCCGACCGCGCCAGCGAACCCGGCGGCGGTGAGGCGCAACAGGTTGGTCCAGGGATCCTTCTTCGTCAGCATGCGGCGGGAGGTGCGGACCTCCACCGCCGGCGCGACGCTGACGCCGCAGGCGGCGGTGATGCGGGCCCACAGCACCTTTGCTGCGCGCAGCTTGGCGACGCCGGTGAAGTATTCGCCGTCGAGCGAGACGCCCAGGGTGATGGCCCCGAAGGCCTGTTCCATCGTCAACCCGGCGTGAACCAGCGAGCGGGCGTAGGCGACGGCCGCGGCGGTCATCACCGCCAGCTCCTCGGCCTCGCCGCCGCCGGCTTCATGCACCACCGTGCCGCTGGCCAGCATCAGGCTGGCCTTGGGATGGACGCCCAGCAGGCGGGCGCCGACCGTGGCGGCCGACACCAGGTGGCTCTCCATCGGGCCCGGCGAGGCGCCGGTGCGGGCAAAGGCGCTCAAGGGATCCATGTGGAAGGCGAGGGGCGCATTGGGCGCGGCCTTGGCGAGGCCGGCCAGCCAATCAGCTGCCTTGGGGCCCAGGAAGCCGGCGTCGACGGCGACCGGGGCGAGATCCAGCAGCACGCCGTCGAGGACCCGGGCCAGGCCCTGGGCGTCGGCCACGGCGACACCGTTCTGACCGGTTGGATCGAGCTTGATCAGGACCGAGGCGGCGCCCTGTTCGAGGTCCTTCAGGATGTCGGCGTTGGCGCGGGCCGGGTCGGGATGGGCCACGACGGCGCGCAGGTCCCAGGGGCGGGCGGCGTCGCGGGCGCGCAGGTCGCGGGCGTTCCGCGGACCCTCGGTATAGAGCGGCTGGATGGCAATGCCGTTGACCGTGCGGCTGACCAGGGCGTCCTCGAAGGACTGGCCTTTCAGGGTCTTTTCGACCAGCGACAGCCATTCGGCTTTCGGCGCGGCGGGGAAGTCGTCAGCGAGGGACAGAACAGGTCCGGACAAATTGGCGGCTCCAGCAGTGCGATGCAGCAGTTGACGCGGGCGTCATGCGCCTGTGACGTAAGGAGCGTCAAGCACCGGAAAATGCCGCTTTCAGTCGGGTACCCGACGGTCTAGGGGTGACTTCGCCAGGCCCAGTTGGGCTCACGGGAAGGGAGCGGCCGATTGACATTGAGCGAGGCGACCCGGAGCGAGGCGATCGCCTTCATCGAGGCGAACCTCCCGCTCGTCGAATCTCCCGAACTGCCCGGCGTTGAACTACATTTGGCCGGTCCGCGAACGGGGCTTTCCCGTTTGCAGCGACTCAACCCCGATTTCAGCATGCCCTACTGGGCCCATCTATGGGGCGGGGGCCGGGCCCTGGTCCCCTTCCTGGCGCAGCAGCCGGAAGCGGTCGCCGGCCGGCGGGTGCTTGATGTCGGCAGCGGTTCGGGCGTGGTGTCGATCGCCGCCGGGCGGGCCGGGGCGGCTGAAGTCTTCGCCATCGATGTTGACCCCTATGCGGTGGCGGCCACGGAACTGAACACCCGCCGCAACGGCGTTGCGGCCCACTGCTTGCTCGGCGATGTCACAACCACGCCGCTGCCTGAGGTCGACGTCCTGCTCGTCGGCGATGTCTTCTATGACTACGGACTGGCCGAGCGGATGACCGCCTTTCTGGATGAGAGCCTGGTGGCGGGCAGGGAGGTTCTGGTCGGCGATCCCCTACGCGAGTTCCTGCCGCTGGAGCGCCTGGCGCAGTTGGCAACCTACGAGGCACGGGACTTCGGGTCGTCGGCGCCGGGGCCGGCGGCGGTGTTTCGCTTTATTGCCGCGGGGTGACCCAAGGACACGGTTGCGCGCCTCAAACGGTTGTTATATTTACAGCGTATATCAACCGTGCCCCCAGACCTTTCCGAGGTGATATCCCATGGCTCTGCCGCCCGTTCTCCGTGACCGTCTCCGCCTGCCGGTCATCGGCTCGCCGCTGTTCATCATCTCGGGGCCCGAGCTGGTCATTGCCCAGTGCAAGGCCGGCGTGGTCGGCAGTTTCCCGTCGCTGAACGCCCGCCCGATCAGCCAGCTCGACGAATGGCTGGCCCAGATCACCGAGGAGCTTGCCGCCTGGGACCGGGCCAATCCCGATACGCCGTCGGCGCCCTTCGCCGTCAACCAGATCGTCCACAAGACCAACAACCGGCTCGAGGAAGACGTCGAGCTGTGCGGCAAGTACAAGGTCCCGGTGATGATCACCTCGCTGGGCGCCCGCGAGGACCTCAACAACGCCGTGCATGGCTGGGGCGGCATCACCCTGCATGATGTCATCGACAATCGCTTCGCCCGCAAGGCCATCGAGAAGGGGGCCGACGGCCTGATCCCCGTCGCCGCCGGGGCCGGTGGCCACGCGGGCGGCCTGTCGCCCTTCGCCCTGATCCAGGAAATCCGCGAGTGGTTCGACGGGCCGATCGCCCTGTCGGGCGCCATCGCCAACGGCAAGTCGATCCTGGCCGCCCAGGCCATGGGCGCCGACCTCGGCTACATCGGTTCCGCCTTCATCGCCACCCAGGAAGCCCGCGCCATGCAGGGCTACAAGGACATGATCGTCGAGAGCTCGGCCAGCGACATCGTCTATTCCAACCTGTTCACCGGCGTGCACGGCAACTACCTGCGCCCGTCGATCGTGGCCGCCGGCCTGGACCCCGACAACCTGCCGGTCAGCGACCCGTCGAAGATGAACTTCGGCTCGGGCGGCAATCAGGAAGCCAAGGCCTGGCGGGACATCTGGGGCTGCGGCCAGGGCATCGGCGCGGTCAAGGAAATCCCCACGGTCGCCCAGATGGTGGCCCGCCTGTCGGCCGAGTACGAGACCGCCAAGGCCGAGCTGGCGGCCAAGACGGCCCTGACCTCGGGCGCTGCCATGGCGCTGGCTGCCGAGTAGCCCTTGGCCCAGTAGCCCTTGGCGAAGGCTCCCGCCGCGCTAGCTTGAGCGCGGAGGGAGTCTGCCATGCTGAAACTGATCGTCGCCTATGTCGCCGCCGCCGTGGTCTTCGTGGCGGTGGATTTCGTGTGGCTCGCCTTCATCGCCCAGAAGCTCTACCAGCGGGAGATCGGCCCGCTGCTGCTGGAAAAGCCGCTGATGAGTGCGGCCGTGCCCTTCTACCTGCTGTACCTGGTCGGCGCCGTCTGGTTCGGGACGCGGCCGGGCCTGGAGGCCGGCAACTGGACCGTCGCCCTGATGAACGGGGCGTTGTTCGGCCTGATCGCCTACGCCACCTACGATCTGACCAACATGGCCACCCTCAAGGGCTTCAGCTGGACCGTGGTCGCCGCGGACCTTTGCTGGGGCGTCTTCGTGACCGCCACGATCGCCACGGCGGGCTATTTCGCGGCGGGATTCGTAAAGGGCTAGGCTGACGCGGCGTCCGGGCGGCATGCTGCCGTCCGGAGGATCCGATGATCAAGATCACCTTCTGCCTGACCCGCCTGCCGCACCTGACGCGCGAGGAATTCCAGACCTACTGGCGCGAGAACCACGCGCCGCTGGTTGCTGAGCGGGCCGAACTCCTCAAGATTCGCCGTTACGTCCAGAGCCACAGCCTGCCCGACGAGGCCTTCGCCGCCCTGGCGGCCAGCCGCGCCGGTCCCCCGGCCTATGATGGAGTGGCCGAACTCTGGTGGGACCGGATCGAGGACCTGGGCAGCGACGACCCGGCCGTGCGCAAGGCCGGGCTCGAGCTGCTGGAGGACGAGCGCAGGTTCATCGATCTGGAAAAGTCGCCGATTTTCCTCGTCGAGGAGCGCGAGATCGTAAACCGCTAATCCAGGATGTGCAGTTCCGCCGTCTCGGCCTGTTCGGGCGTCAGGATGCGGTTGTTGACGGCGTCGGTGATTACCGCCTCTTCCCAGTTGGCCACATGACCTTCGCTGTCTGCCATCCTGGTCGGCAGGGTGGCCATGAGCTTTCCGTCGCAGAACACTTCAACCCGCATGGTCAGGGCGCTCCTTCTTGCGTCTCGATGGCTGGACAACGCCTGACGCGGGATTCGGGCTCCGCCCGGCTTGCCGAAGAGGCGGATCGAGGTGCTACAAGGGGCACGGCTCGCGGACGTTTCCCGCCTGTCGAGGGGGAATATTCCGATGATCGAACTTCTTCTGGCCGCGCCCGTCGTGGCCTGCGTCGCCGCCGCGCCGGCAGTCCCTGCAGCCCAGACGCCCGACGCCATCGCCGAGAGGTTCCTGAATGACCTGACGGGCGGCGAGTCTGAGGCGGCCTACGACCGGCTGTTCGCCGGATCGGCGATGAGCCGCAAGCAGACCGAGGTCGAACAGTTGGCCGTCCAGACCAACGGTTATCTCAAGTACTACGGCAAGATTCTGGGGCGAGAGAAGCTGGCCGAGGCCGAGCGCGGACCCTACCTGATGAAGCAGACCTGGATGACGCGGCACGACAACGGGCCGCTGATCTGGACATTCTATTTCTTCAAGAAACCCACGGGCTGGTCGGTCCACGCGGTGTTCCTCAACGACCAGGTGGCCAACTGGTTCGAGTGATCCGCCGGGGGCGAGACGGCAGGGTTCGGCGTGGCGATGCGATGAAATGCTGCAAAGCCGATTTTTCCCTTTGCCTTCCCGGCGACTTTCGCTACTAGGCGCGCCTCACCTGTTTAGCCGCCGTAGCTCAGTGGTAGAGCGCATCCTTGGTAAGGCTGAGGTCGGCAGTTCAATCCTGCCCGGCGGCACCAGGTTTCCTTCGGGAAACCGCCCCATAGACAGGTGAGAGGCCATGGCCAAACCGCCCTCCGGATCGACTGAAGATAAGGCCGAGAAAGAGGCGCGGCTGGCGGCCGCTCTGCGGGCCAACCTGCGCCGGCGCAAGGCCGCCAAGCGAGCCTCTGCACCGGAAAAGCAAAACGACCCCGAAAAGCCCTGACAGGGTCGTGACAGTCTTCCAAGTGGCGCGCGGGGCTCGCGGCCGCTAATAGCCAATCTTTGCGCCGCCTTGCCCCGGCGCGGATATCCGAGGGACTGGATGGACAGCATCGCCATCACCGGCGGCACGACGCTGAACGGAGAAATTCCGATCAGCGGGGCCAAGAATTCCGCCATCAAGCTGATGGTCGCCAGCCTGCTGACCGACGAGCCCCTGCGCCTGACCAACATGCCGCGCCTGCGCGACACCCGGTTCCTTGGCAAGCTGCTGCAGCACCTGGGCACCAGCATCGTCGAGAGCGAGGGGCCCGACGGCCCCGAGTCGGTGCTGCACACCCGTATGGTTCACAGCCATTTCGCGCCCTACGACCTGGTGCGCCAGATGCGGGCCAGCTTCAACGTGCTGGGGCCGCTGGTGGCGCGCAATGGCCAGGCCAAGGTCTCGCTGCCGGGCGGTTGCGCCATCGGCGGGCGGCCGGTGGACCTGCACCTCAAGGCCATCGAAGCCCTGGGCGTGACCATCGATCTGCATGAGGGTTACGTCTACGCCCAGGCGCCGCGCGGCCTGAAGGGGGCCGACATCGAGTTTCCGATCGTCTCGGTCGGGGCCACGGAGCACGCCATGCTGGCCGCTGTGCTGGCCAAGGGCGTCACCCGGCTGATCAATGCCGCCTGCGAGCCGGAGATCGTCGACCTGGCCGACTGCCTGAACGCCATGGGCGCCAGGGTGGAGGGAGCGGGGACTTCGGTCATCACCATCACGGGCGTGAAGAAGCTGCACGGCGCGACCCACGCGGTGATCACCGACCGGATCGAGGCCGGCACTTATGCCGTGGCCGCCGCCATGGCCGGCGGCGAGGTTCGCCTGACCAACACCCGCGCCGACCTGATGGAAGCCCTGTTGGTCAAGCTGGAGGAGGCCGGCGTCGGCGTCACCCGGCTGAACGACGGGGTGATCATCAAGCGCAACGGCGCGCGGCTCAAGGCGGTCGATATCGACACCGCGCCGTATCCGGGCTTCGCCACCGACCTGCAGGCCCAGTTCATGACCCTGATGGCTCTGGCCGACGGCGAGAGCGTCATCCGCGAGACCATCTTCGAGAACCGCTTCATGCATGTGGCCGAACTGGCCCGGCTGGGCGCCGACATCACCGTCTCGGGCAGCGAGGCGCGGGTGCGCGGGGTCGAGCGGCTGGACGGCGCACCGGTCATGGCGACAGACCTGCGGGCCTCGGTCGGCCTGGTCATCGCCGGCCTGGTGGCCAGCGGCGAGACCACGGTCAGCCGGGTCTATCACCTGGACCGCGGATTTGAGCGGCTGGAAGACAAGCTCAACAACTGCGGCGCCCAGGTGCGCCGCATCCACGGGGACGGCGTCGACGAATGAGCGAGCCCGCCCCGCTGCGCCTGATCGCCGAGGACGGCGAGGACCTGGCCGTCATCTCGGCGGCCCTGCAGGATGCTGTCGGCAAGATCGGCGACATCCGCTTCGAGGCTGCCTCGCGGACCCTGACCATCGGCCTCAACCGCTTCCGCTGGGAGGCCAAGGGCAAGGACGGGACGCGCATCCGCAGCGGCCTGCAGATCGCCAGCGTGCTGCAGGTGCAGAGCCGCCGGCTGCGGCGCGAGGCCCGCGACGCCGTGCTGTCGCTGCTCGGCGTGGCGTTCGAGCCCGGTGACGCCCCGGGTGGGACCATCGTTCTGACCTTCGCCGGCGGTGGTGAGTTGCGGGTCGTGGTCGAGTGCGTCGACGCCGCCCTGGCCGACGTTTCGGCCGCCTGGCCGACACCGCGCCGGCCCACGCACGAGGACTGAGCGGCTTTTCGCTTGATCTGGCGGCCAAAGGCGCCAAGTGGAACGCCATGCGCCTGTTCCGCTTCACCGACCCCGATTTCCAGACCGCCTTCGCCGCCTTCCTGAATGAGCGGAGGGGGCAGCCCGAAGATGTCGATGCGGCCGCCGCCGAGGTGATCGCCGGGGTCAAGGCGCGCGGCCTGGAGGCCGTGCTCGACTACACCGCCCGTTTCGACCGCGTGACCCTGACGGAAGAGACCATCCGGGTTTCCGCCGAGGAGATCGCCGAGGGCGTCGCCGCCTGCGACCCGAAGGTCCGTGAAGCCATCGCCTTCGCCGCCCGGCGCATCCGTGAATATCACGAGCGCCAGCGGCCGGCCGACCAGCGCTGGACCGACGAGGCCGGCGTCGAGCTGGGCTGGCGCTGGGGGGCTCTGGAGAGCGTTGGCGTTTATGTGCCCGGTGGGCGCGCCGCCTATCCCTCGACGGTGCTGATGAACTGCGTGCCGGCCAGCGTCGCCGGTGTTGACCGCATCGCCATGGTCACCCCGCCCGGCAAGCTGCAGCCTGCCGTGCTGGCCGCCGCCGCCGAGGCCGGCGTCACCGAGATCTGGCGCATCGGCGGGGCCCAGGCCATCGCGGCCCTGGCCTACGGCGCCGGCCCCATCCAGCCGGTCGACAAGATCGTCGGGCCGGGCAACGCCTACGTCACGGCGGCCAAGCGGAGACTGTACGGCGTGGTCGGCATCGACGCCCTGGCCGGGCCGTCCGAAATCGTCGTGGTGGCGGACGCCGACAACGATCCCGAATGGATCGCCGGTGATCTGTTGTCCCAGGCCGAGCATGACCCAGCCGCGCAATCGATCCTGATCACCGACGACGAGGCGCTGGCCGAAGCGGTCGAGGCGGCCATGCAGGCCCGTCTGAAGACCCTGGCGACAGGCGAGGACGCCGCCGCCAGCTGGCGCGACCACGGGGCGGTGATCATCGCTCCGCTGTCGCGAAGCCCGGCCCTGGTTGACGCCATCGCGCCGGAGCACGTCGAGTTCTGCACTCACGATCCCGACTCGCTGGCCGACCAGGTGCGGCACGCCGGGGCCATCTTCCTGGGCAAGTACACGCCCGAGGCGCTCGGTGACTACGTGGCCGGCTCCAACCACGTGCTGCCGACCAGCCGGGCGGCACGCTTCCAGTCGGGCCTTTCGCTGTTCGACTTCCTCAAGCGCACCTCGGTGATCAACGCCGGCAAGGCGGGTTTCGACATTCTCGGCCCGCACACCGTGGCCCTGGCGGAGGCGGAGGGCCTGCCCGCCCACGCCCTGTCGGCGGCCCTGCGGTTGCCCAAGCGGTGAAGCCGGGTATCCTGCGCCGCAACCCATGACCGACAAAGCCGCCCACCGCCTGCAGAGCATCGAGCTCGACGAGGAATCCCTGTCGTCGGCCTCCCGCGACCAGGAGCAGGAGCGGCAGGTCGCCATCTTCGACCTGTTGGAAGAGAATTATTTCGAGCCCGCCGGCGCCGAGGCCGGTCCCTATGACGTCAAGATCGCCCTGATCGAGAACCGCCTGGTCATGGCCATTTCCGGTCCAGGCTACGCCCAGACCCACATGCTGTCGTTGTCGCCGTTCCGGACGGTGATCAAGGACTACTTTATGATCTGCGAGAGCTACTACGCGGCCATCCGCAATGCGACGCCGACGCAGATCGAAGCCATCGACATGGGCCGGCGCGGCCTGCACAACGAGGGCAGCACGCTGTTGCAGGCCAGGCTCGAGGGCAAGGTGAAGACCGACCTCGACACCGCCCGGCGGCTGTTCACCCTCATCTGCGCGCTGCATTGGCGGGGATGAGCCCCTTCGACGCCACCCCCGGGGCGGTGCTGTTCACCTGCAACTTCAACCGGGTGCGCTCGCCCATGGCCGAGGCCCTGATGAAGCTGGCCTACGGCACGGCCATCTTCGTCGACAGCTGCGGGCTGAAGGCCGATCCCACCGACCCCGGCATGGACCCCTTCGCCGCCGTGGTCCTGGAGGAGCTGGGCATCGAGGCCCAGGGCCATATGCCCAAGACCTTCGACATGCTGGAGGATGACAGCTTCGACGTCGTCATATCCCTGACCGCCGAGGCCCAGCACCGGGCTGTCGAGCTGTCACGGGGCAGGGCAGTCGATATCGAATACTGGCCGACCTATGACCCGACCTTGGCCACCGGCTCACGCGAGCAGGTGCTGGACGCCTATCGCCAGGTCCGCGACGAACTCTACGGCCGCATCCGGCGGCGCTTCGGGCGGGTTGTGACGGCGGGTGGATAGCCCCCTCAGTCCGCGTTGGCGGACTGTTCAGTCATTGTATCGACCTTTGCCCATGTCTTGCGTTATAAGGCCCGCCACCGAGCGACGGCTCGCGCTCCGAATCGGGTGCGCGGGCCGTGTTGCTTTGCGGAAAGACCTAACTGAGAGGCCGAATGGCTAAGGAAGAACTGCTCGAGTTTCCGGGCACCGTCAGCGAATTGCTGCCCAACGCGACGTTCCGCGTGACGCTCGAGAACAACCACGAAATCATCGCCCACACCGCGGGCAAGATGCGCAAGAACCGTATCCGCGTGCTGGCCGGCGACAAGGTCCTGGTCGAAATGACGCCCTACGACCTGACCAAGGGCCGCATCACCTACCGCTTCAAGTAAGTGCGATGACCAGCCGCCTGGTGCTGGGCAGCGCCAGCCCCCGCCGCCTGCAGCTCCTGGCTCAGGTCGGCGTGACGCCGGATCTGGTCGACCCCGCCGACATCGATGAGACCGTCCTCAGGGACGAGACGCCCCGGATGCTGGTCAAGCGGCTGGCCCTGGGAAAGGCGTCGGCCGTGGCGGCGCGCCATCCGGACGCCTTCGTGCTCGGCGCCGACACCATCGTGGCGGTCGGCACGCGGGTGTTGGGCAAGCCGGTAGATGAGGCGGACGCGCGGCGGATGCTGAAACTGCTGTCGGGACGCAGTCACAAGGTGCTGACCGGCGTCGCCGTCGTCGCGCCGGACGGACGCAGCGCGAGCCGCATCGTCGAGAGCCGCATCATCTTCAAACGGCTTACGGAGGCCGAGGCCGACGGCTTCATCGCCTCGCGTGACTGGGATGACGCGGCCGGCGGCTACAAGATCCACCAGCGGGCCGGGGCTTTCGTCACCGGCCTGCAGGGCAGCTTTACCGGCGTTGTCGGCCTTCCCCTCTATGAAACCCTGGCGCTGTTGACCGGCCTGGGCTGGAAGCAGCCGTGAGCCGGCGCGAAGCCTTTCTCGATCGCGGCGTCGGCGAGATGCGCGGCGTTATCCTTCTGGACGGGCGGCCCGAGCGGCTGCTGATCCAGCGCGACGGCGATCCGCCGGCCCTGATGGTCGGGGCCAGGAGCCTGGCCCGGGTGCGCAGCGTCGAGGCGGCGTTCAATTCGGTCTTTCTGGATATGCCGGACGGCGCCGAGGCCATTGCCCCGCTGCGGACCGATGCGCCCAAGCCGGTGCGCGGCGCGTCGATGGAGGTGGAGATTCGCGGTGAGGCCCGTCGCGGCAAGCTGGCCAACGCCTGGCTGCTGGCCGAAGGGCAGGGCGATCCCCGCCTGCTCAGCGCCGCGCCCTCGCTTGAGGACGAACTTCGCCAGCTTTCCAAGGCCGACATGATCACCATGGGCCAGGAGGCCCGCGAGGTCGCCGACGAGGCCGAGGCCGAGGCCCTGGCGGTCGTGCACGTCCTGCCGGGCGGTGGCAGCCTGGCCATCGAGCCGACCCGGGCCCTGACGGCCATCGACGTCGATACCGGCGAGCGGGCCGGCGGTGATTCCAAGCGGGTGGCGCGCGCCGCCAACCTGGCCGCCATCACCCAGGCCGCCCGTCTGCTGCGGCTCAAGGGGCTGGGCGGGCTGGTGGTCATCGACCTGGCGGGCAGGGGGCATGACGGCAATGCGATTCTCGCCGCCGTGCGCGCCGCCTTCTCGGCCGATAACCCGGGTGTGGCGATTGGTCCCGTCAGCCGCTTCGGTACGCTGGAGCTGACCATTCCCCGCCGTCGTCAGCCGGTGCTGGAGCGCCTGCTCGACGAAGCCGGCGCCCTGAGCCCCCTCGGCGCGGCCCTGAGGCTGGCGCGGATGCTCGAACGGGAGGGCAGGGCGGATCCCGGCGGACGGCTCGTCGCGCGCTGTGGGCCGGCCGTGGCTGATTCCTTCAAGGACCTGCAGCCGGCGCTCACCGAGCGTCTGGGCGGCCGATTCACCCTTGAGCCCCAGGCCGGCTGGGGAACCGACCGGCTGGAAGTGAGCAGTTCATGAGCAACGCCTGCCCGATCTGCGCCAAGCCGGTCTCGCCCGACTTCCGGCCCTTCTGTTCCAAGCGTTGCGCCGATGTCGACCTGCATCGCTGGCTGTCTGGAAGCTATGTCATTCCGGGCCTGGAGGATGAGCTTGGCGCGGAAGACGGTGACGACGAGGAATAATCTCTCAAAACCCGTCTGGACTTGCGCGAGTCCCTCTTTTATAGACCCGTCTCCCGCGAGGCGGGGCCTTTCCAGGGCATAGGCCTGAGTAGCTCAGTTGGTAGAGCAGCGGATTGAAAATCCGCGTGTCGGTGGTTCGAATCCGCCCTCAGGCACCATTCCTCCCCCGCCCTTCGCTTCTGACGCGAAACGTCCAAAAATCCATTCAATCGACAAACGTCGTTCCGTCGAATTGTTGCGCTGCAGCATGTCGTTTCCCCCGAAAAGGGAAATTTCTTCGAAGCCGCAGCCATTCCACGTGCTGCAGCGCAACATAAGCCCATGGAACAATGGGTGTCGCAGAACATTCATGTTGCGAAGGACCCTTGACGACACAGAAAGGGGTTGCCAAAGGGCCACTGCGCCAAGTCTAACTTGGTGCAGATTGTGTGGGGTTTCGACCCCGCCCAATCTGTGCGCCTTCGAAATGCCTCAGCTGGTTTGCACAAACAGCGAAAGGCGTGGCGGGTCGGGCGCAGCGAAAGCGTCTCGTTCGCGGTCCTTTCCGGATCGCGCGCAGACAACAATTAGTCTAGGGTAGAGACGCTTCCGCGCGACGACCCTTCGGTCCAATAAGTGCTAGACCAAGCAGGAACTGGCGAAAGATGCTCGAGAACAAACGAAACCCCCTCATCGCTATGATCGGCGCCGTGGCGCTGCTGGCGAGCGCCCCCGCTTTCGCTCAGGAAGCCGCGGCTCCGACCACCCCGCCGGCCGCTGAAGCCGCCGCTGCTCCGGCCGCTCCGGCCGCCGAAGCTCCGGCCGCCGAGGAAGGCAAGGCTCCCCCGGTCATCGACAGCCATGGCGGCAAGCTCACCCCGGTGACCATGTTCATGGACGCCGAGCTGATCGTTAAGGTCGTCATGATCGGTCTGATCCTGGCCTCGATCTTCAGCTGGGTTCTGCTGATCACCAAGCTCATCGAGTTTGGCTCGCTGAACCGCAAGTCGGACCGCTTCGTCGAAGCTTTCCGTGGCGCCAAGTCGATCAACGACATGGGCCGCATCGCCATCTCGGAAGAGTTCGAAGGTAACCCGCTGGCCGACATGGCCGCCGCGGCCGCCTCCGAAGTCGAGCTGTCCCGCCAAGCGGGCCTGCAAGTGACCGGCGAGCACCGCGAGTCCACCATCGCCCGCGCCCAAACGGCCGTTGGCGCTGTCCAGTCCACCCTCTCCAAGCGCCTTTCGGGCGGCATGACCTTCCTGGCCTCGGTCGGTTCGTCGGGTCCGTTCATCGGTCTGTTCGGTACGGTGTACGGGATCATGAACTCCTTCATCGGTATCGCGAACACCAACACGACCAACCTGGCCGTCGTCGCGCCCGGTATCGCCGAGGCCCTGCTGGCCACCGGTATCGGTCTGTTCGCCGCCATCCCCGCGGTTATCTTCTACAACTACTTCCAGACCCGTATCTCGGGCTTTGGGGTCCGCACCGATGGTTTCACCGCTGAACTGATGAACGCCATTTCCCGGCAGCTCGACAAGGGGGCCTAAACCAGATGGCCGCCAAACTCGCAGGCTCCGGCGGCGGCAACAGGTACCAGGTCGAACAGAACAGCGAGATCAACGTTACGCCCTTCGTGGACGTCATGCTGGTCCTTCTGATCATCTTCATGGTGGCTGCGCCTCTCGCCAGCGTGTCGGTCGAGCTGAAGCTGCCCAAAGCGGTGGCGAAGCCCAGGCCGAACCCGCCTAAGCCGGTCTACATCTCGATCCAGAAAGGTGGGTCCCTGTACATCGGGGACTTCCCCACCGACCTGGCTTCCATCGGTGACGACCTCAAGAAGCAGATCGGTACGCGGGACCCCTCGAAAGAGCGGATCTTCATCCGGGCTGACAAAGAGGTTCGCTACGGGACGTTCATGACCGTTCTCAACGCGCTGCAGGACAACTACTTCTACAGCGTCGCGTTGATCGGTCAGGACGACAGCCGAGCCGAGGGTCAGTAACGACATGACAGATCAGACCGTCGATATCACCCACCCGCTCCACAACCCGTTTGATGCTCCCAAGCAGAAGACGAGTCCGGTAGCGTGGATCGTCGCTCTCGGCTTTGTGCTGCTGATCCATGCGATCATCGGCTACTACCTCTACACGATGCGCTTCACCATCAAGGAGCGGATCTTCGAGGACGAGAAGCTGGACACCCAGCTGATCAAGCCGCCGCCGCCGCCTCCGCCGCCGCCGCCGCCGCCGCCTCCGACGGATAAGCCTCCGCCGCCGGCCAAGCTGCAGCCGCGTCCGCCGGTCGCCGTGCCGGATAACATTCCGCCGCCGCCGATCCTTCAGGCTCCGCCTGTGGAAAAGCGGGAAGTCCAGCCGCCGGCTCCGCCGATCCTGGCTCCGCCGGCCCCGCCGGCGCCGCCCCGGAACCCGGTCATCACCAAGCCGGACTGGGTGCGTAAACCGAGCGGTGAAGCCGTGAACCGGGCCTACCCGGATCGGGCTCTTCGCCAGAGCATCAGTGGCCGGGTGACCCTGTCCTGCACCGTCAATGCCGACGGTACGGTCAGCGGCTGCTCGGTGGTCTCGGAAAACCCGGCCGATTACGGCTTCGGTGACGCCGCGATCCGCCTCAGCAAGCAGTTCAAGATGCGGCCTCAAACCGCTGACGGACAGCCTGTTGGCGGCGCCAGTGTCCGGATCCCGCTGTCGTTCTCGGCTCCGTCCGAATAACGATCGCTGGTCCGACCAGACAAGCGAAGGCCCCGGAGGAAACTCCGGGGCCTTTTGCTATGCGGCGACGATTCCCTGTCAGATGCGGGGCCTCGTCGGATCAGGGCCTGGTCAGATCAGGGCGAGGCCCTTGGCGCGCAGCCAGGTCTCCAACCGTTCGTTGACCGCCTCCGGTGCTTCCTGCTGCACCCAGTGGGAAACACCGGGCAGGCGATTGAGGGTCAGGTCGCTGACCAGGCCGCCGTAGCCTTCGGTGAGCTCCAGACCGAGGGCGGCATCCTCTTCGCCCCAGACCATCAGGGTCGGGGTCTCGATGGTCGGGACGGTGGCGCGGATCCAACGGTCAAGCTCGCCGGTGTTGGCCCGGTAGTAGTTGACCATGGCGGTCATGGCGCCGGGCTTGAGGGCGTTGGCGCGGTAGTGGGCCAGGACATCCTCGGGGAAGCGGCTCTTGTCGACGGCCATGCCGACGAAGGCCTCACCGGTGGCCTTGGCGCCGTTGCGGGTCATCGCCCATTCCGGCAGCCAGGGCAGCTGGAAGAAGACGGCGTACCAGGACTTCTTCCGCTGGGCGGCGCTGGTCCGGTAGACCTCCTGGAAGACCACCGGATGCGGCACGTTCATGATCACCAGCCCCTCGAGGGCGCTGCGCTGCTCGATCGCGAAGGCCCAGGCAATCAGCGCGCCCCAGTCATGCGCCACCAGCAGCCGCTTCTTTGCGCCGAGCGCGTCGTAGAGCGCCGAGACGTCGTCGAGCAGCTTTGGCAGGCGGTAGGCGTCCTTGCCCTTGGGCCGGCTCGAGTCGCCGTAGCCGCGCAGGTCCGGGGCCACGACCCGCCAGCCGAGCCTGGCCAGCAACGGCAGCTGATAGCGCCAGGAGAAACGGCTTTCCGGGAACCCGTGCAGGCACAGGGCGACATTGTCGCCCTCGCCGCACTCATCGATGGTGAAGGTCAGGCCGTTGGCCTCGATCTGCCGGGTCCGGATGTCGTTCATGGGCCCAGCCTGCGGGGGGAACAGGGATCGCGCAAGTGTGCCTTGATCGGCGCGCCCGAAGCGACTAAACGGACGCCTCTCCGATGGTATGCCGCCTTAGCTCAGTTGGTTAGAGCGCTAGATTGTGGCTCTAGAGGTCCTCAGTTCGAACCTGAGAGGTGGTACCATCGGAGATTAGCCGCCGCCTCGGTGCTGGCCGTTCTCCACCGGCTGTGTGTCGGCTTCGAGGGGATCGCCGTGTCGGAGTGGCGCAACCAAGTCTTCTGTTGGACGGTCCCGTGACCCTGCCGGTGGTCGATGCCGAGCTGGTCCAGCGGTTGATTGCCGCCCAGTTCCCCCAATGGCGCGACCTGAAGGTCCGCCCGCTGGCCGAGAGCGGCTGGAATAATCACATGCTGCGTCTGGGTGACGACCTGCTGGTCCGGCTGCCCCGCGCCGAAGCCTACGCGCCGCAGGTCGAGACCGAACAGCGCTGGCTGCCCGTGCTGAGCCCGCAGCTGTCGCTGGCCATCTCCCGGCCGGTCGCCAGGGGCGAACCCGGCGAGGGTTATCCCTGGCCCTGGACCGTGGCGCGCTGGATTGAGGGGGAGACGGCGATCGCCACCGCGGCGGCGACCGATCCCGCCTTCGGCGCGGACCTGGCGGCATTCCTGTCAGCCCTGCAGGCCCTGGACACGTCGGACGGGCCGGTTGCGGGCCAGCGCAACTTCCATCGCGGCGGATCGCTGGCGATCTACGACGAGCAGACCCGGACAGCCATCGCCCGTCTGGACGGCTGCTTCGACCCCGCGGCGGCCACGGCGATCTGGGACGCGGCGCTGGCGACCGGGTTCGAAGGGCCGCCGGTCTGGGTGCACGGCGACGTGGCGCCCGGCAATCTGCTGCTGCGAGACGGGCGGCTCTGCGCGGTCATCGATTTCGGCTGCATGGCGGTCGGCGATCCGGCCTGCGACCTGGCCATTGCCTGGGCCTATCTCGAAGACGAAGCCCGGCAGGCGTTCCGCACCGGCCTGCGGCTGGATGCGGGGACCTGGGCGCGCGGGCGTGGCTGGGCGCTCTGGAAGGCGCTGATCCTGTTCACGGGCGTGTCGAAAGGCGCGGCGCGGGATGTCGAGCGGGCTGAGGCGGTGCTGGCTGCCGTTCTTGCAGACCCGCTCAGCTGACCGTTGTCACCGTCAGATTGTCGGGGCAGCGGGTCGCCGACGCCACGACCAATCCCTCCCGCACCCGCTCAAACACCAGGTCCACCTCACAGTCGCCGACCGCCAGGTTCGGCAGGCTCAGGCGGTTCACACCTGCCGGTAGACGGGGCCTGGTGATGCGGACTTCACCGGCGAAGGCATCGACCTCGATTCCCAACAGGCTCTGCAGGATCAGGAAGACCGAGCCGGCCGCCCAGGCCTGGGGTGAGCAGCTTACCGGATAGGGGACCGGAGGCTCGCCGGGGCGGCGGGGGAAGCCGCAGAACAGCTCGGGCAGCCGCATACCCATCTCGGAGGCGGTGTCGAACAGGCCGCGCAGCAGGCGGCCCAGGTGATGGCGCTCGCCATAGCGGCCCATGCCGGCGGCGCAGAGGCTGTTGTCGTGCGGCCAGATCGAGCCATTGTGGTAGCTCATCGGGTTGTAGCGGCTCTCGCCCCTGGCCAGGGTGCGAATGCCCCAGCCGGTGTTGAAGGCCGCGCCCGACAGGGTCTCGATGACCCGCCTTGCGCGGTCCTCGGCCGGCAAGCCGACGAACAGCAGATGGCCTGCGTTGGAGGTCAGGGGGCGGCACAGCTGGCCACCGCCATCGATGGCGATGCCATAGGCGCCGACGTCATCCATCCAGAAGCGGTCCTCGACGGCCACGCGCATCGCCTCGGCGCGGGCGGTCCAGGCGTCGACTCCGGGTTCGCCCAGACGGTGCGCCAGCTGGGCCATGGCCTGCCAGGCCGCGAAGGCGTAGCCCTGCACCTCGACCAGGGCGACCGGGCCCTTGGGAAAGCGGCCGTCGCCGTGGAAGACGCTGTCGTAGCTGTCCTTCCAGCCCTGGTTGGAGAGACCGGTCTCGGCGGCGCGGGCGTAGTCGATCAGACCGTCGCCGTTGGAATCACCTTCTGTTTCAAGCCACTCCACGGCCTTTTTCAATGCCGGCCAGATCTGACGGATCAGAACCATGTCGCCCGTCCGCCGGGCATAGGCGCCGGCCAGGGCGATGAACAGGGGGGTGGTGTCGACGCCTCCGTAATAGAGGCCGAACGGCACCTCGCCGAGGGCCGACATCTCGCCCGACCGCGTCTCGTGCATGATCTTGCCGGGGGCGGAGTCGCGAAAGGCGTTGGTTTCGGTCGACTGGCGGGACGCCAGGTAGCTGAGGACGCCTCGGGCCAGGCCCGGATCGAACAGCAGCATCTGCCAGGCGGTGATGATGCCGTCGCGCCCAAAGGGGGTCGAGAACCAGGGGATGCCGGCATAGGGGTAGCGGCCGGTCGGCAACTCTGTCGTCAGCAGGGCCAGGTCGACGCGGCTCTGGGTGGTCCAGCGGTTGAAGGCAGGGCTGTCGCTGCGCGGGGTGACGCCGAGGCGGGCGCGGGTGCGCATGGCCTTGCGGGCGGCGGAAGCGGCTATGCGGAAGCGGCGTTCGTCCGGGATGTCCTCGAAATCGGCCCCGACCTCGAGAAACAGTTCGTACGACGTGCGGGGCTGGAAGCTGGCCAGGAAGTCGGCGCGGTCGGCGTAGAGGCGGGCCGGCGGTTCGGAGAAGGCGATGACGCTGGTGCGGACGACGCCGTCGAGCCCTTCGTAGCGGAAGTTGACCTGGCGACCGTTGACCACCGGGCGCTCGAGGTGGCCCCGCTTGCGGCGGGTCTGGCCCCGGACCTCGAAGATGTCGCGGAAGTCGGCGGCGAACTCGATGGAGACCGGCGCCAGGACCTCGTCGAGGCCGTGGTTGGTCAGTTTGATGCGCTCGAACAGGCGGTCGGCGTGGACGATGCGCTGGCGTTCGACGTGGAGGACGCCCGGCGGAACCTGACGGCCGCCGGCCGGCGGCAGGGGCCGGTTGGCGCCATGGAAGGTGAAGACGACATTGTCGGTCGAGACCCCGGAACTGAGCAGGGTCGGACCGGCGCCGCCGATCAGCAGTTTCAGGCGTGAGAGGATGCGGGTGTCGGCGTCGAACAGGCCGTCGGAGCCGCCGAGGATGTCCCCGTGACCATCGGCCACCAGGAAGCAGTCGCCGGCCTTCAACGCCAGCATGCGCAAGGGACCTTCGTTGCGCTGTTCGTCCAGGACGGGGGCGATGACGGCGATGTCGTTCATTCGGCCTCCGACCGGTCAGGCGATACGGGCGAGATTCGGTCCCTCTCTATCGGTCAACGGCGAATCAGCAGGATCGGTTTCGCCATAGGGCAGGCTGGCGAGGCGATCACCGTAGAGCTTGACGTAGCGCCGGGCCATGGCGACGGCCGAGAAGCGCAATTCGAAGCGGGCCCGGATGGCGGCGCGGTCGAGGGCGCGGGCCTCTGGGACGGCGGCGACGGCCTCTTCCAGGCTGCTCACCAGATAGCCGGTCTCGCCCGGTTCGATGACCTCGGTGGTCGAGCCGTTGCGCCAGGCGATGACCGGGGTTCCGCAGGCCATGGCCTCGATCATCACCAGGCCGAAGGGTTCGGGCCAGTCGATGGGAAAGAGCAGGGCCTCGGCGCCGCCCAGGAAGACAGACTTCTGCTGCTCGTTGATCTCGCCGATGAACTCGATGGAGGGGTCGTTCGCGATCAGCGGTTCGATGACCTCGGCGAAATACTGTTTGTCGGCGCCGTCGATCTTGGCGGCGATCTTGAGCGGCAGGCCGGCGGCCTTGGCGATGGCGATGGCGCGGTCGGGGCGCTTCTCAGGAGAGATGCGGCCGAGGAAGGCGAGATAGCCGCCGCCGCGTGGCGAGAAGTCCAGCAGATTGGCGGGCAGACCGTGCTGCACCGTGCCGGCGTAGTTGGCGAAGGGCAGGCCGCGGCGCTGGTCGTCGGAAATGGAGACCATCGGATACATCGGCCAGCGCTCGTAGACGGCGGGCAGGTCCTTTAGGTCCAGGCGGCCGTGCAGGGTGGTCAGGGTGCGATGCGCCATGTCCTCGAACAGCGGGAACTGGATCATGTCGGTGTGGAAGTGGATCAGGTCGAACTCATGGGCCCGGCGGCGGACCTCGCTGAGCATGGCCATGTGGGCGGCCAGGTCGGATTTCAGGGCGGCGGGGTCCAGGCGGATGGCCTGGTCTCGCCCAGGACAAAGGGTTGCCAGGGTCTTCGACTCGCCGCTCGCGAACAGGGTGACCTCGTGGCCGAGCTCGACCAGGGCGTCGGTGAGGTAGGCGACGACCCGCTCCGTTCCGCCGTAGAGCAGAGGGGGAACGGCCTCGTAGAGAGGGGCGACCTGGGCGATTTTCACTGGGGTTACTCCGTACGCAGCCGCCGAACCGGCCAAGGACTGCAATCGGCGACCCGGGGCATTGGTTCCGTCACGTTTTCACAAAACGGGTCGTGTCGTTGACAGCACGCGAAACGGGCAATCGGCGCCTTTCTATCGGGCGAAGCGAGGCCTGCGGTTGTGTTGCCGCGCCAGTCCCCTAGTATCGCCCCGGGGATGGTTCAGCCGACAAATTCCGTACCGAGCGTGCCAGCCGACGGGTCCATGGACCCGGCGGGGTTCGACCGCGCGCATGCGGCGATGATGGCCGACAAGACCCTGCAGCACAGTCTGCCGGCCGTGACCCCGCCCAAGCCACCGCCGGACTGGCTGAAGCCCCTGCTGGAGGCCCTGGGCGCCGCGGGAACGCCGATCAGCATTGCCGTCTGGACGGCCATCGGCATCGGCGTGGCGGTGGTCATCTTCTTCATCGTGCGCGAGCTCTATGGCGTGCAGCTGGGCTGGAAGCGCGACAAGACCGCCAAGAAGACAGGCGTCACCGACTGGCGGCCGGACCGCGAGAAGGCCCGCATCCTGCTGCTCGACGCCGACGCCCTGGCGGCGGAGGGTCGATTCGACGAGGCGGTGCACATGCTGCTGCTGCGCGGGGTGGCCGACATTACCGCCAGGCGTCCGCGCCTGATCGGCCCGGCCCTGACCAGCCGTGACATCGCCGCCCTGCCGGACCTGCCGGAGGCGGCGAGGCCCGCCTTTGCCCTGATCGCCGAAATCGTCGAGCGCAGCTTCTTCGGTGGCCGCCCGGTCGACGAGGCCGGCTGGCTGCAGGCGCGCGAAGCCTATGAGCGGCTGGTCTTCTCGGGGACCTGGTCATGACCCTCGTCCCCGGCCGTCGGACCGCCAAGCGCAGCATCAACCCCTTCTCGGCGGTGCTGGTCGTCTGGCTGCTGGTGATCGGCGTGCTCGCCTTCATCGGCAGCCTGGTGATGGGCGCCTTCGGCGACGATTTCAACAAGGGCGACAACGGCGGCTCCCACGCCCTGTCGCGCTCGGCCATCGGCTATGCCGGGATCATCGAATTGCTGCGGGCCAGCGGGGTTGAGGTGACCATCGACCGCACCGGCTACGGCGCCGACGGCGGGCGTCCGCTGCTGGTGCTTGCCCCGGAACCCTACGCCTCGACCCAGGCCCTCGACGAGGTCGTGTTCGAGGCCGAGCGCCTGATCGTCTTCCAGAAATGGGCGTCCGGCCGGCATGACACCCACCGGGGCTGGGTGCGCGGTCGCGACCTGATGCCCGGCGACATGGCTATCAGCGTCCTCGAAGAGATCACCAAGGACACCCAGCTGGGCCAGGACCGGGAAAACAAGCCCCGTCGCCTGCTGCGCCCGGACGGCAGCGTGTTCGCCACCACCGGCAAGATCGAGCACCTGCGGATGTTCAAGCTGGGCAAGGGCTGGCAGGCGGTGCTCACGGCCGACCAGGGCGGGGTGGTGCTGGCCCGCAAGGGCAACACCTGGCTGCTGTCCGACCCGGACCTGATCAACACCCACGGAATCAGCGACAAGGCGACGGCCCTGGCCGGGCTGAAGATCCTCAACATGGCGCGGGGTAGCGGCAGCGGGATGGTCTTCGACGTCTCGATGAACGGCCTGGCCAACCGCAAGTCCATGCTGGAGACCATGCTCAAGCCGCCGTTCCTGGGCGTCACCCTGGCGCTCGGCCTGGCGGCCCTGCTGCTGGCCATGCAGGCCATGGGCCGGTTCGGGCCGCCGATCGAGAAGGCGCGGGCCATCGCACTGGGCAAGCGCGGCCTGGCCGACAACACGGCCGCCCTGATCCGTCTGGCCCGGCGCGAGCACCGGATGGTCGAGCGATACGCCCTGTGGGTGCGGGCCGAGGCGGCCCGGGCCGTCGGGGCGCCGCACGCCCTCGGCGACGACGAGCTGGAAGCCCTGCTCGACCGGCTATCGGTTCAGGCCGAACTGACCCCCTTCACCCAGCTGCGCGCCAAGGCGGCCGCGGCCAAAGACATCGGCGAGGCGCTCATCGCGGCTCGCCAGCTGTATTCCTGGAGACTGGAGATGACCCGTGAACGTCGCTGACGTGCAAGGACTGGCGGCTCGCATCCGCGCCGAAATCGCCAAGACGGTGGTCGGGCAGACCGACACGGTCGACCTCATGCTGATCGCCCTCCTGGCGAAAGGCCACATCCTGCTGGAGGGACCGCCTGGAACGGCCAAGACCCTGCTGGCGCAGACCTTCGCCCGGACGCTGGGGGTGAGCTTCGGCCGCATCCAGTTCACGCCGGATCTGATGCCCGGCGACATCGTCGGGGCCAACATCTTCAACTTCCAAACCAGCAGCTTCACCCTGACCCGGGGGCCGATCTTCTGCGACCTCCTGCTGGCTGACGAAATCAACCGCACGCCGCCCAAGACCCAGGCCGCCCTGCTGGAAGCCATGCAGGAACGCACGGTGACCCTGGACGGCAAGCGTCATGAGCTGGGCGAGCGGTTCATGGTCGTAGCCACCCAGAACCCCATCGAGCAGCAGGGCGTCTATCCTCTGCCCGAGGCGCAGCTGGACCGTTTCCTGTTCAAACAGTCGCTGAGCTACCCCAGCGCCGAGGAAGAGAAGGCCATTGTCGCCCGCTTTGGCGGTCGCACCGGCCAGCCCGACCCAACCCAGATGGGCGTCCAGAAGGTCGTCGATGCGCCCGAGCTGGCCGAGGTCGAAGGGCTGCTCAGCAGTATCCGCCTGACCGACGAGATCGGCGCCTATGTGGTCGACATCGTTCGGGGCACCCGCGAGTCGGCCGATTTCGAGACCGGGGTGTCGCCGCGCTGCGCTGCATCCCTGGCGACGGCGGCCCGGGCCCGCGCCGTGCTCAACGGCCGTGACTACGTCATTCCCGACGACATCAAGGCTCTCAGCCTGCCGGCCCTGCGCCACCGGGTGATCCTGTCGCCGGCGGCGGAAATCGAAGGCCGTAAGGTCGATGACGCCCTGAACACCTTGATCGCCCAGATCGAGGCGCCTCGGTGATCTATCCGACGCGCACCGCTGTTGTGCTGACCGCCATGGGTGCGCCCCTGGCGGCGGCCGCCGGCGTGTTCGCGTCGAACTACTGGGTGCTGGGCGTCGGCTGGTCGGGACTGATGGTCCTGCTGATGCTGCTCGACGCCGGCCTGACCCGCCTGCGGCGCGCGCCGGAAATCGTTCTTGATGCGCCAGGCAGTCTGGCCATCGGGGCGGAAGGCGAGGCGAAGGCGGGCGTGCTGTTCAACAGCATCTTCACCCCGACCCGCGTCGAGATGATGCTGGAGGGCAACGAGATCGTCGCGGTCGCCCCGCGCCGGGCGACGGTCGAGGTCACCGCCAATGAAACCGCCGCCGCCTTCACCCTGACACCGCATCGCCGGGGCGAGGCGGTGCTGGAGAAGCTGTGGCTGCGCTGGCGAGGGCCGTTGGGCCTGGCCTGGTCCCAGATTGTCCACCCCCTGGACTACGCCGCTCCGGTGACGCCGAACATCGCGGCGGTGAAGGAAGAGGCCCTGCGGCTGTTCTCCCGCGACGCCCTGCACGGGCTGAAGGAGCAGATCGAGACCGGGGAGGGGACCGAGTTCCACGCCCTGCGCGACTTCGTGGCCGGGATGGACCACCGCACCATCGACTGGAAGCAATCGGCCCGCCACGGCAAGCTGGTCGCCCAGGAGCGGCGCACCGAGCGCAACCACACCATCGTCATGGCCATGGACACCGGCCGCACCATGGCCGAGCCGCTGGAGGGCCTGCCGCGCATCGACCGGGCGATCAATGCCGCCCTGCTGATGGCCTATGTCGGGCTGGCCACCGGCGATCGCATCGGGATGTTCGCCTTCGACGCCCGGCCGCGCCTGTCCACCGGCGCGACCAGCGGGGTGCAATCCTTTCCACTGATCCAGCGGCTGGTGTCGCGCCTCGACTACTCGGCGGAGGAGGCCAACTTTACGCTGGGCCTGACCACCCTGGCCGGCGACCTGGACCGCCGCAGCCTGATCGTCATGTTCACCGAGTTCACCGACAGCATCGGCGCCGAGCTGATGATGGAGAACCTGCGCCGCCTCCTGAAGCGCCACCTGGTGCTGTTCGTGCTGATGCGCGACGAGGAGCTGGAGACCCTGGCCCGGGCCGAGCCGGTCGACACCATCGACGTTTCCCGGGCGGTGACCGCCGCCACCCTGATCCGCGAGCGCGAGGTGGTGATGATGCGCCTGCGCCGCATGGGAGTGCAGTTGGTCGAGGCGCCGGCTGGCGCGGTCGGCCCGGCGCTGATCAACGCCTACCTCGACATCAAACGCCGTAACCTGCTGTAGGAGGAGAGACATGGCCGCCCTGCAGCTCAAAAGCGCCAAGTTCCGTGAGGAGCGCCAGCATGACTGGAGCCGGCTGTCGGGCCTGCTCGAGAAGGTCGAGTCGCGTGGCGCCCGGTCGCTGACCGACGATCAGCTTCTGGCCATTCCGGTGCTCTATCGCTCGGCCCTGTCCTCGCTTTCGGTGGCCCGCGCCACCTCGCTGGACCAGAGCCTGGTCGAATACCTGGAAGGGCTCTGCGCCCGGGCCTATTTCGTCGTCTACGGCACCCGGCCCTGGATCGGCCAGCGGCTGGGGAACTACTTCGTACGGGGCTGGTCCAACGCGGTCCGGGCGATCTGGAAAGAGACCCTGGCCTCGTTCCTGATCGTCGTCTGCAGCGTCCTGATCGGCTACTTCCTGGTGCGCCAGAACCCCGACATCTACTTCACCTTCGTCTCGCCAGAGATGGCCAGTGGCCGCGACCCGACGGCCAGCTATCAGATGCTGCGAGACACCATCTACGGCAACGGGGACCAGGCGGAGAAGGGAGCGTTCGCCGCCTACCTGTTCCAGAATAACGCCACGGTTTCCCTGTTCGCCTTTGCCCTGGGCTTCGCCTTCTGCGTCCCCACCGCCATGCTGCTGATCGCCAACAGCACCTCGCTCGGCGCCATGCTGGCGGTGTTCGCGGCCAAGGGGCTGGGCTGGCAGTTCGCCGGCTGGATCATGATCCACGGCGTGACCGAGATGTACGCCATCATCCTGTCCGGGGCGGCGGGCTTCAAGATCGGGTTGGCCGTCGCCTTCCCCGGAGACAAGACCCGGCTCGACGCCGCTTCGGAGGCGGGCCGGGCCTGCGGCGGGGTGATGGCCGGGGTGGTGCTCATGCTGGTCGTGGCCGGGATGCTGGAGGGCTTCGGCCGACAGCTGATCAACTCCGACGCCATCCGCTATTCGATCGGCATCGGAACGGGCCTGATGTGGATGGCCTATTTCTATCTGCCGCGTCGTCAAACGGGGGCCGCCGATGTCCGCCTATGACGCCAACGCCCGGTCGGAGGCGGCCCTCCGCCGCTCGCTGATCACGCCCGAGGGTATCGATCTGAACCTGCGGATCGGCGACGCGGGCCAGCGGATCGGCGCCTTCGTGATCGACTGGACCCTCCAGATCATCGCCATTGTCTTCTTCTGGTGGGCCATGGGGGCCACCTGGGCGGCGATGGGCGGCAAGAAGACCGAGCATATCGCGATCATTTTCTTCCTCGGCACATTCCTGCTGAACAACGGCTGGTTCATCGCCTTCGAGCTGTCGCCCCGGGCGGCGACCATCGGCAAGCGGATCATGGGGCTGCGGGTCGCGGCGCGAGACGGCGGCCGACTGACGGCCGAGGCGGTCATCACCCGCAATGTCATGCGCGAGATCGAGTTCGCCATGCCGGTCCGACTGATGCTCGCCGCCGCCTTCACGGGCGGGGCCGGCGGGCTGATGTATCTCTTCGTCGCGATCTGGATGGGGATTTTCCTGTTCTTCCCGCTGTTCAACAGGGATCGGCTGCGGGCCGGGGACCTGATCGCGGGCACCTGGGTGGTGCGGACGCCCAAGCGCACCCTGCTGCCCGATCTGTCGAACAACGAGGCCAGCGGCCAGTTCAAGTTCACCGACGCCCAACTGGCGGCGTACGGCATCAAGGAACTGCATGTGCTCGAGCAGGTGCTGCGCACCCGCGACCGCAAGACCATGACCGCCGTCGCCGACCGTATCCGGCGCAAGATCGGCTGGACGCCCGACCAGTACGAGAGCGACGAGCAGTTCCTGCAGGCCTACTACGCCGGCCTGCGCGCGCGGCTGGAACAGCGGATGCTGTTCGGGCACCGGCGCAAGGACAAGTTCGATACGGCATAGGCCGCAGGCCCTATCGAAGCGGCCATTATAGCAGAGCGGGACGTTGGATGGGGATTATTGTGCTGTAAATACAGCGCGATATGACCAACTGATAACCTTCTGGAGCGCCGCCTAGATACACCCTGCAGACCGCTTTGGCCCACAGTTCGACCTACCCGAAACCTATCCCGAACCAGCCGGATGGCTTGGCGCCGTGGCGCCGCGCCGCAGGCGCGTTCGACCGGGGCTTTGTATTTTCACCGGGTATAATTATTGTCAGATCGACTGGCCGTCATCGACGGTGACGACACTGCCGGTAACCGACTTCGAGGCGTCGGAGGTCAGCCAGCTGATCACCGGGTCGAGGTCCTCCTGGGACATCAGGCGGCGGCGCGGGAAGCCGGCCACCTGCTTCTTGCCGCCCTCGCTGGCGAACCAGTCGCTGTTGATCTCGGTCTCGATGTAGCCGGGGCAGACGACGTTGACGTTGATGCCCTTGTTGGCCCACTCGCGGGCCAGGGTCTTGCCCATGTGGGCGACGGCGGCCTTGGAGGCGCAGTAGACGGCGAGACCCGGCAGCACCTTGTGGGCGCCGATCGAGGCGATGATGACGATGCGGCCCCGGCCGGTGTCCTTCGAGCCGGCGGCCATCATCCGCCTGGCGCCCTCGCGCACCGTCAGGAAGGCCCCGGTGACGTTGATGTCGAGCACGGTGCGGAAGTCCTCGACGGGCAGGTCGACGGCCATGCCTTCGTTGTTCATGCCGGCATTGGCGATGACGGTGTCGATGGGGCCGAGTTCGGTCTCGGCGGCCTGATAGGCGGCGATGACGCTGGCCTCGTCCTGGACGTCCATGGCGTAGGCGGAGGCCGTGCCGCCGGCGGTGCGGATCTCGGCGACCAGGTCGGCCAGGCGGTCGGTGCGGCGGGCGCAGACGGCGACCTTTGCGCCCGAGGCGGCCAGCATCACGGCGAAGCGGCGGCCGAGGCCCGAGGAGGCGCCGGTGATCAGGATGGTGCGGCCGGCGTGGGTCTGGTCGGTCATCGGAGTCTCCTGGTTCGGAATGCCCTGTGCCCGCCTTCCGCAACGTCCGGCAAGGGGTCAGACGACCCCGGTCGGCAGGCCGTCGATGCTGACGGCGTTCTTCTCGGCGCGGTAGTCGACCAGGCCGTCCTCGCCCTTGGCCTCGGCCCAGCGGATCAGGCTGTCGCGCTCGCCCTGGTAGTCGTAGAGCGGCACGCCGAAGCCGCAGGAGGTCTGCACCAGGTCGACGGCAAGCCGGATGATCTGGCGTGCGCCGGGCGGCTCCTTGCCGTCGAAAGCCGAGGCGAGGAGGGCGGCGTAGGCGTCGGACCCGCGCGGCAGGATTTCGCCACGGCCGTACATCCGCAGGATCAGCGGCGGGCCCTGGAAGGCGCAGACCATCACCGTCAACCGGCCGTCATGGCGCATGTGGGCGGCGGTCTCGTGTCCGCTGCCGGTCAGGTCCAGCCAGCAGACGCTGTGCTCGTCCAGCACCCGCAGGGCGTCGAGGCCCTTGGGAGACAGGTTGATGCGGCTGTCGGCCGTGGCGCTGGCGGTGAAGAAGATGTGCTGCCTGGCGATGAAGTCGGCGTGCTGGGCGCTGATGTGGTCGAACTGCTTGGCCATGCCGCATCCTGACATAGGTGTAGCCGGTTGTTGACCCACGGCATTATTCACCCATATGGTTGAATAATGAAGCTCGACGCCACACTGACCGCGCTCGCCGATCCGACCCGCCGGGCCATCCTCAGCCGTTTGACGCTGGGCGAAGCGCGGGTGACGGAGCTGGCTCGGCCGTTCGATCTGTCGCTCAACGCTGTCTCCAAACACATCCGCATGCTGGAGCGCGGCGGGCTTGTGCGGCGGCGAAGGGCAGGGCGGGAGCACATCCTCGCCCTCGAGCCGACGGCGCTCGACGCGCCGGCCGACTGGATTGCCGCCCAGAAGGCCGCCTGGAGCGCCCGTCTGCAGCGGCTCGACGATATCCTGCGTGAGGAAGACGCCCGATGACCGACCTCGTCAAACTGACCGTCAGCCATACCTATGGTTCGTCCGCCGAGCGGGTGTTCGACGCCTGGCTCGACCCGGACAAGGCGGGCCGCTTCCTGTTCGCCACGCCGGATGGCGAGATGATCAAGGTCGAGATCGATCCGGTGGTGGGCGGCGGTTTCAACTTCACCGAACGGCGCGGGGCCGACGATGTCGCCCACATCGGCCAGTACCTGGAGATCGATCGGCCCCGTCGCCTGGTCTTCGAGTTCGGCGTGCCGATGTACTCCCCCGAACGCGGCCGGGTGGAGATCGACATCGAAGGCCTGGCGGAGGGTGGTTGCCGGCTGACCCTGACCGCCTGGGTCGATCCGGACCACGCCGAGCGGACGCAGCAGGGCTGGACGAAGATCCTGGCGGGCCTGGACCACGTCATCGGCTGACGGTTGCCCTGCGGCGGCAGACAGCGCATCACTGCACCTGCGCGCGGCCTGGGGAGGACGGATGCGGCCTCTGCTGTCGATCCAGTATCTGCGCGCCCTGGCGGCGTTGGCGGTGGCCAGCTTCCATGCCTTCCAGTGGGCCCGGCTCGACTTCGAGATCGGCGGGGCCGGGGTCGACATCTTCTTCGTCATCAGCGGCTTCATCATGTGGCGCACGACCGAGGGGACGGGCGTCAAGCCGCTCGAGTTCCTGCGCCGGCGGGCCGTGCGGATCGCGCCGCTCTACTGGGTCGTCACCCTGGGGCTGGTCGCCGCCGCCCTGTTGTACCCGCAGCGTTTTCCGGACGTACAGCCGACCTGGTCGCATGTGCTGCAGTCCCTGGCCTTCATCCAGCACCGCAACCCCGAGGGCCTGCCGTTCCCGGTCCTCGTGCCCGGCTGGACACTGAACTACGAGGCGGTCTTCTACCTGATCTTCGCGGTCGGCCTGCTCATCCCCCTGCAGCGGCGGCTGCTGGTCCTGACCTGCGCCCTGCTGGCGCTGGGTCTGGGCGGCTTCTTCTATCCGCCGGCCTACGTGATGCTGGCCAACCCCCTGATCCTTGAATTCCTGGCCGGGGTGCTGTTGGCCAGGGTGATGACCACCGACTTCCGCCCCGGGCGCGGCGCCGGCTGGCTGATGCTCAGCGCGGCCCTGGCCTGGTATGTCGGCATGGCCCTGTTCAAGAGCGAGTGGGACCTGTGGCGGCCGCTGTTCTGGGGCTTTCCGGCCCTGCTGATCGTCGCCGGCCTGACCGCCATCGAGGACGAGGGCGGGCTGCCGCGCATTCCGGTGCTGCTGGCGCTGGGCGACGCCAGCTACAGCCTCTACCTGACCCATCCGCTGGTCATCGGAGCGGTGGCGGTGCTGCTGGGGGTCTGGATCCCCTGGCTGTTCATCCCCCTGTCGCTGGCCCTGGCCTGCCTGGTCGGCTGGCTCAGCTGGCGATTGTTCGAAAAGCCGGTGACCCATGCTCTCAATGGGCCGTTGATTGACGCGGCGTCGGGCGCTCATACTCGCTCCTAACGTCGGGCGTCAGACCCGGCGACTCGAGGATATGGGAGACATCGGGATGGGCGCCAAACGCGCAATCTGGGCCGCCGTGGCGGTCGCTAGCCTGGCCTTGGCCGCCTGTGGCGGGCAAAAGCCCGTCGATGCTGCGCGCATCGCCGCCGCCGACAAGAATGCGGCCGAGTGGGTTACTCACGGCCGCAACTACGCCGAACAGCGGTTCAGTCCGCTGGAGAAGATCAACGCCGGCAACGTCGGTGAGCTGGGGCTGGCCTGGTCCTTCGACCTGCCGGAGAACCGGGGCATCGAGGCGACGCCGCTGGTCGCCGACGGGGTGATGTACACCACCAGCGCCTGGTCGGTGGTCCGCGCCTTCGACGCCAAGACCGGCAAGCTGCTCTGGGAGCACGACCCCAAGGTGCCCAAGTCGACGGGCGTCAAGGCCTGCTGCGACAGCGTCAACCGCGGCGTCGCCCTGTGGGGCGGCAAGGTGTTCTACGGCACGCTCGACGGCCGCCTGGAAGCGCTCGACGCCAAGACCGGCAAGGTCGTCTGGTCCAAGGTCACGGTGGACCAGTCCAAGCCCTACACCATCACCGGCGCCCCGCGCGTCGTGAAGGGCAAGGTGATGATCGGCAACGGCGGCGCCGAGCTGGGCGTGCGCGGTTACCTCTCGGCTTATGACGCCGAAACCGGCGACATGGCCTGGCGCTTCTACACTGTCCCCGGAAAGGCCGAGAGCGACGGCGCTGCCAGCGACAAGGCGATGAAAGACGTCGCCCGCAAGACCTGGAACGGCGACGAGTTCTGGAAGGTCGGCGGCGGCGGCACGGTCTGGGACTCGATGGCCTATGACCCCGAGCTCGACCTCCTCTACATCGGCGTCGGCAACGGCTCGCCCTGGAATCGCGACATCCGCAGCCCCGGCGGCGGCGACAACCTGTTCCTGTCGTCCATCGTGGCGCTCAAGCCGGAGACCGGCGAATACGTCTGGCACTACCAGACCACACCCGGCGAAACCTGGGACTACACCGCCACCCAGCACATCATCCTGGCCGACCTGACCATCGATGGTCAGCCGCGCAAGGTGCTGATGCAGGCGCCGAAGAACGGCTTCTTCTATGTGCTGGACCGGACCAACGGGAAGTTCATCTCAGCCGAGAAGTACGTTTCGGCGGTCAACTGGGCGACCGGCATCGACAAGGCCACCGGCCGGCCCATCGAGGCCCCCGGCGCCCGCTACGAGAAAACCATCCACCTGTCCAACCCGGGCCCGCTGGGCGCGCACAACTGGCACCCGATGGCCTTCAGCCCGAAGACGGGCCTGGTCTATATCCCGGCCCAGGAGATCCCGTTCCCCTACATGCAGCCGGGCGGCGACAAGGCTAACTTCAAGTACCGGCCGCAGGGCTGGAACGTCGGCATCGACTTCCTCGTGGCCGGCCTGCCGGACGACGAGGCCCAGCTGAAGGCCATCCGCGCCTCGCTGAAGGGCAAGCTGGTGGCCTGGGATCCGGTGACCCAGAAGGCCAAATGGACCGTCGACTATGACGGCCCGTGGAACGGCGGCGTGCTGGCCACCGGCGGCAACCTGGTCTTCCAGGGCAGCGCCACCGGCGAGTTCGCGGCCTATGACGCCGGCAGCGGCAAGAAGCTGTGGGGTTTCGACACCCAGACCGGCGTCGTCGCCCCGGCCATGACCTATGAGATCGACGGCGAGCAGTACGTCGCCCTGATGGCCGGCTATGGCGGCGGCTTCGCGGTTTCGGCCGGAGCCGGGGTCGACCCGCGCTCGGAAGGCCCGCGCCGGCTGCTGGTCTTCAAGCTCGGCGCCAAGGGCAAGCTTCCGGCGCGTCCGGTGTCGGAAAAGACGCCGCTGACCCTGCCGACCACGCCCGGCACGCCGCAGCAGATCGCCACCGGTACGGCGGTTTTCGCGGCCAACTGCGGCGTCTGTCACGGAGCCAGTGGGGTGTCGAACTTCTCGATCCCCGACCTGCGCTACTCGGCGGCGATCACCGATGCGGCGGTGTTCAAGAGCATCGTCATCGACGGCGACCGGAAGGAGCAGGGGATGGTGTCCTTCGCCAGCCTGATGACCGTCGATGAGGCGGAGTCGGTGCGCCAGTACCTACTCAACCTGTCGCGCCGTCAGCAGGACATGCAGAAGAAGGCGGCCGGCGCCAAATAGGCGCCGGCTGGCGGGTCAGTGAGGGCCCGCCAGGTTATGCAGATCGCCGGGCAGGCTCGGCAAAGAGAGGCGCGCGTTCCACTGGCGACGCGCGCCTTTCCGCATCCGACGGGCCGCCCGCTGGCGCAGGAAATCCTGCAGCATGGCGAGCCAGCCGAACGGAACGTCCTTATGCAGTCTGCTGAGCTCTTCCATCTCTTCTCTCCGTCCAATCTCTTTGTGGGGTAGGGAGAAGATCGCGCCGAGGGCCCCTCGTGACAAACGGGTCCTCCTGCTCTATCCATTAGTCACCCTTATGGCAGACGCTCTTGCAACCGTTCCGCTCAGCGCTATCCGCATCTTCGAGGCCGCCGCCCGCCTGAAGAGCTTCACCCGCGCGGCCGAAGAGCTGGGCGTCACCCAGGCAGCCGTCAGCTGGCAGGTGAAGGCGCTGGAGAAGCGGCTCGACCAGGCCCTGTTCCAGCGGCTGCCCCGGGAAGTGGTCCTGACCCCGTCCGGCGAGCGGCTGGCGCGGGCGGCCAGTGAGGCGATCAACCTCTTGCGGGCGGCGGTCGATGACCTGACCGAGACCGGCGAGGGCGTTCTGGCCATCACCACGGTCAACAGCCTGGCGGCCCATTGGCTGGCCCCGCGCATCGGCGCCTTCCAGGTCGCCCACCCCAGGATCGCCGTGCGGCTGGAGACCAGCAACCGGCTGGTCGATCTCGCCCACGACAGCATCGATGTCGCCATCCGGGCCGGAGCCGGCGACTGGCCAGGGCTGGAAGCCCGGTTCCTCTTCAGCAACATCCAGACCCCGCTCTGTACCCCACAGATGCGCGATGGCCTCGGAGGCCTGTCGCGGCCCGAAGACCTGCTGACTGCGCCCCGGATCGGCTCGGAGGAGGAATGGTCGGCCTGGTTCCAGGCCGCCGGGGTGATCTCGGCGCGGGGCCCGACCGAGCCGACCCGGTTGATGGCCGATACCCAGACCCTGGAAGTCGCCTCGGCGCTGGGGGGGCAGGGGGTGGCGCTGGGTTCGCCCATCCTCTTCGCGGCTGAGATCGCGGCCGGTCGGCTGGTGCGGCCATTCGAGGCGGTCATGCCGCTCGGTGGCGGCGGCTATTGGCTGGTCTATCCCAAGGACCGTCGGCGCTCCCCGAAGATCGCCGCCTTCCGCGAGTGGCTTCTGGCCGAGGCCGCGCCCTTCGCTTGAATCCCCTTCGCCTGAATCCTCTTCGCGGGCCGCGGCGGCCGCGCTAGACCCATGCCGATGTTCCAGGACCTGCCACCGACCGTCGACACCGTCACCGTCCAGGCCGCGCGCCTGACCCCGTCACCGGCCGACGCCGCCTTCTCGGTGGTCAAGGTGGACGAGGCTATTGCCACCGCACCCCGCCTGGACGAGGCCCTGACCTCTGTGCCAGGCGTGCAGCTGTTCCGGCGCACCTCCAGCTTCGCGGCCAATCCGACCACGCAGGGGCTGTCGGTCCGCTCCATCGCCGGGTCTGGCGCCGGCCGGGCCCTGGTCACCCTGGACGGAGCGCCGCAGAACGATCCGTTCGGCGGCTGGGTCATCTGGTCGGGCCTGCCGACGGTCAGCGTCGAGGGCGCCCTGATCGTGCGGGGAGCCGGGGCGGGTCCCTATGGCGCCGGCGCGCTGACCGGGGTGGTCCAGCTGTCCGAACGCACAGTCGTCCCCGCCCACGGCGAATACGAGATCTACGCCGGCGAGCGCTCGTCCTGGGGCGCCCAGGGCGCCTTCGCCACCGGCGATCTGTTCCTGGCCGGCGCCTGGCAGCAAACCGACGGCTGGACCCCCGTTCGCGCGGGTCGCGGGGCGGCTGACGCGCCGTTGGCCTATGAGTCGATGTCGGGCGTGGTGCGCTATGCGCCCAGCCTCGGCCCCATCGACCTGGCCCTGCGCGCCTCGGCCTATGAGGAAAGGCGCGACAGCGGCCTGGTCGGCGCCAGCTCGCGGGCCACGGGGGCGGCGGTGTCGCTGGCCGCCGTGGGGCGCTCGCCGGGTCTGGGAACCGAATGGCGGCTGCAGGTCTGGAGCCGGGTCTCGGATCTGGAGAATAGCTCCGTCGCCGTGGCGGCGGGCCGGGCGACGACCACACCGGCCAACGAGCAGTTCGCCACGCCCGCGGTCGGGGTCGGGGTCAACGCCGCCCTTCGCATGGACCGGGGGACGGGCGGCTGGGAGATCGGCGGCGATTTCCGCTACGCCGACGGCGAGACCCGGGAGCACTTCCGTTTCATCGGCGGGACATTCACCAGAGGACGCGTGGCCGGCGGTTCGCAGACGGTTGGCGGGGTCTATGGAGAGGCCTGGCAGGATTTTGGGCCCTGGCGGCTGACCGGCGGCGGACGTATCGACCATTGGGCCAGTTTCGATGGTGAACGCCGCGAGCGCGATCTGGCCAGCGGCGCCCCGACGCTGACCTTTGCGCCTGACGACGCCGACGGCTGGCAGCCGACCGCCCGCCTTGGCGTGCGCCGCGCCGGACCGCTGGTCTTCCGCGCCGCCGCCTACGCCGGTTTCCGGCCGCCGACCCTCAACGAACTGCACCGGCCGTTCCGGGTCGGCAACGACGTCACCGAGGCCAACGCCGGCCTCGAACCGGAGGTGCTCTACGGCGCCGAACTCGGCCTTGGCGGGGAAGGGGACTGGCGCTGGAGCGCCACCCTGTTCACCAGTCGGCTGGAAGGGGCGGTGACCAATGTCACCATCGGCGTCGGCCCGGGGACCTTTCCGGTGGCCGGCTTCATCCCGGCCGGCGGCGTGCTGCGCCAACGCCAGAACGCCGGCGACATCGATGCGGTCGGGATCGAGGCGCAAGTCTCCCGGCAGTGGGGCGATGTCTTCGGCATCCGCCTGGCCGGCGCCTGGACGCAGGCCGAGGTCGATGGCGGCAGCGCCGCGCCGCAGCTGACCGGCCTGCGCCCGGCCCAGACGCCGGAGGTCAGCCTCAACGCTGATCTGACCTGGCGGGTTGTCCCGCCGCTGAAGCTGACCGCCTCGGTCCGCTACGAGGGCCAGCGCTGGGAGGACGATCTCAACAGCCGCTCGCTGGGCGCCGCCACCACCCTGGACCTGCGGGCCGACTGGCGGATCTCGCGCCAGGCGGGGCTGTGGCTGGCGCTGGACAATGTGAGCGATGAGGCGGTCGAGACCGGCCAGACGGCGGACGGCATCGAGAGCTTCGACGCGCCGCGCACCCTGCGCATCGGTCTGAAGTTCACGCCCTGATCTGCAGGGCCTCGGCGATCAGGTCCAGGCCCGTTTCCAGGCAGCGCAGGCGCACCGCCGCGCGGCCGATGTCGCCGTAGAACTCGACCCGGGTCTTCAGGCCGCCCTCGCGGGTGGCGCAGGCGAAGTGGACCAGGCCGGCAACTGAATCCGGGTCCTCCGGTATCGCCTCGCAATAGCCGGTGACCGACAGGGTGATGTCCGCCTCGGAGGCCTTCAGGGCGCCCCTGGCCATGGCGGCGGCGACAGGCTGGCTGACCGCGCCTTCGTCTTCCAGCATGCGCTCGGGCACCGACAGGACCTCGACCTTGGCGGTATCGGTGTAGGTGATGAAGCCGCGCTCGAAGGCGTGGGAGCATCCGGGCACATCGGTCAGCAGGGAAGCCAGCAGGCCGCCCGTACAGCTTTCGGCGGTGGCCAGGGTGCGGCCCTGGGCGCAGGCGGCCTTGAGCACGCGAAGCGCCTTGCGGTCGATCGCCGAGGTCAGGGCAGGGGCAAGGGCTTCTGTCGCGCTCACTGGCGTGGTGTCCCGACGACGTGATCTGACCTTGCAAATCGCTCGGCGCACCGATTGGTTCCGGCTTGACCCCGCGGACGCAAGAGGGTTGCTGGCGACGATGGCGAGTCTCGACGGCAGGACGGTTCGGGTTGCCGGCGCGGGCGTGCTCGGGCTGGCGATCGCGGTTGACCTCGCGCAAGCCGGAGCGGCCGTGACGGTGCATGATCCCGATCCCGTTGCGACCGCTTCCGCGGTTGCCGCGGGGATGCTGGCCCCGGTCTTCGAGGCCGTTCTGGATCCGGCGTCCCGGGAGCATTTCCGGCTTCTGCTGGCCGCGCGGGACGCCTGGCCCGCCTTCGCTGACCGGACCGGAATCGCTCTTGATCGCAGCGGCGCGACATATGCCGGGGCCCGGGCGCCGGACGTGCGGCGGGCCATCGCCGACCTGGGGGTTGCCTGCGAACAGCGGGCGGGCGGCCTGTTCGTCGCCGACGACTGGCGGGTGGATGCCGAGGTGTCGCTGGCGAGACTCCGGGCTGTCGCGGAGGGGCTGGGCGTGGTGTTCGTCCAGGGTCGCCTGGACGGTCCCCAAGGCGGAGAGACGATCGCGGCGACCGGCTGGCAGGCCGTGGGCTGGGCGCCCGAAAGCAGCGTCATTTCGCCCATCAAGGGGCAGATCGGGAAGTCGACCTTCGGCTCCCTGGTGGGTCGGGAGACCGGACCGGTCGAGCGCAGGGACGGCGGCTACATCGCACCCGCGGCCGGCGGAGCCCTCGTCGGCGCAACGATGGAGGCGGGCAAGACCGATCTGGCCGCCGACAATTCGGTGCTCAACATCGTCGAACGGACGTTTCCGGAGCTGCTTGACGAGGGCTGGGCGGCAACGCCGCAGGTCGGTATTCGCGGCGCGACGCCGGACGGCCTGCCACTGGTGGGGCCCAGCGTGGTTCCCGGGGTGTGGCTGGCCATGGGGGCGCGGCGCAACGGCTGGCTGCTGGCCCCGCTTGTGGCGGCGATGATGCGGGCGTATCTCGCCGGCGAGGATACGGGGCCGTGGACGGCGATGCTCGATGCGCGCCGCTTCACCAACACTGAAAAATCGGAGGATTGATGTCGGGGTTCTGGCTGACCGAAGAGCAGGAAGCGATCCGCGAGGGCGTTTCCAAGGTGATGGCCGGCTTCGGCGACGAGTACTGGCGCAACGCCGACGAGACCGGCCGCTTCCCCGAGGAGTTCGTATCGGCCATGGCCGACGGCGGCTGGCTGGGCGTGGCCATGCCGGAGGAGTTCGGCGGTTCGGGCCTGGGGCTGACCGAGGCGGCCATCGTCATGCAGACAGTGGCGCAGTCGGGCGCGGCCTTCACCGGGGCCAGCGCGGTGCACCTCAACATCTTCGGCCTGATGCCGATCGTGAAGTTCGGGACCGAGGAGCAGAAGAAGCGCCACCTGCCGCGCACCATCGCCGGTCAGGACAAGGCCTGTTTCGCCGTCACCGAGCCCAACAGCGGCCTCGACACCGCCAGCCTGGAGACCCGGGCCGAGAAGCACGGCAACGGCTATCGCATCAACGGCCGCAAGATCTGGACGACCATGGCCCAGCGGGCCAACAAGATCCTGCTGATCGCCCGCACCACGCCCAAGGAACAGACAGCCAAGCCCATGCAGGGGCTCTCGCTATTCTACACCGACTTCGACCGGGCCCGGATCGACGCCAAGCCGATCCCCAAGATGGGCCGCAAAGCCGTTGAATGTAATATGCTTTTCATCGAGGACCTGCAGGTCCCGGCCGAGGATCTGATCGGCGAGGAAGGCAAGGGCTTCCAGTATCTTCTGGCGGGCCTGAACCCCGAGCGGGTGCTGTTCGGGGTCGAGGCGGTGGGCATCGGCCGGGCCGCCCTGGCCAAGGCGGCGACCTACGCCAAGGAGCGGATCGTCTTCGGCCGGCCCATAGGCCAGAACCAGGGGGTGCAGCATCCGCTGGCCAAATGCTGGGCCGAACTGGAGGCCGCCAACCTGCTCGCCTTCAAGGCGGCCGCCCTCTACGACGCCGGCCGCGACTGCGGGGCCGAGGCCAACGCCGCCAAATACCTGGGAGCCGAGGCCGGATTCCGGGCCGCCGAAGCCGCCGTGCTGGCGCACGGCGGCATGGGCTACGCCAAGGAGTATGACGTCGAGCGCTACATGCGGGAGGCGATGATCGCCCGCATCGCACCCGTCAGCCGCGAGATGATCCTCAACTTCATCGCTGAACGGGTGCTGCAGCTGCCCAAGAGCTACTAGGGCCTATTCCTCCAGGCGGAAGTTGAGGGGAATCTGCACAGTGGCCCCGTCGACGGCCTGACCATCGACCATCTGCGGCTTCATCTTGAAGTTTCGGCTGACCTTCACGGCGGCGGCGCCGAAGCCGTATTCCGACGGGGTTTCGCTGAGCACCACGCAGTCACGAACCGCGCCGGTCGTGGTCACCTTGCAGCTCAGTCGGGCCGTGCCGGAGATGTTGCCGCGCAGGGCCCGGTCCGGATAGGCGCCCATCATCTGGGCCGGCGTCGGCTTGCGCAGCCAGTCGGGCCTGGCGATCACCGACGGCGGCTTGGGCGGCAGCGGCGGGGTCGCGGGGCCGGCGTCGAGGTTGACCGGCGGCAGGCGCGGGCCCTCCGCCACCTCGACCTTCGGATCGGCCGGCAGGGGCGTGACGTCCACGAACGGCGGCGGCGTGATCGGGTCGTGCAGCTTGACTGTCGAGGTCGGACGCGGCTGGTCAGGCTGGGGTTTGGGCGGGTCCGGCTTCGGCTGCTCGGGCGGGATGGTTTCGATGATGAACCTTTCGTCCGGGGGCGTAACCAGCACGGGCATGACGAACTTCTTGTAGGCCAGGTAGGCGCCGACGCCGGCATGGGCGGCGACCGACAGGGTCAGGGCGACCACGAAGGGGGTGCTGAGACGCTTGCGGCCGCGGGGCTCGCCAGAGACGGGGAAGGGGTGGTCGGAGAGGGCGGCGACGGACATGTCATTCCTCAAGGCTACGGCGATCCCGACGAACCGGGAATGACATATGTAAGCCATGAGAGTTGACGACTGTAAAGTTGTTAGATGCACAATTGTCAAACGTGCGTTGGACGCCGACGTCATCGTGGTTAATCAGGTCTTAACCGAACCGGCGCAAACACCGGGGTCATGGCGGTAGAGTCCATCAGAGGGGTCGTCGAATCGGCGATCCAGCGGGCGTCCGAGGCGACCGGCGTCGACTTCTCCTTCCTGCTCGGCACGGCCCGGCGGGAAAGTGGACTGAAGCCGCACGCCAAGGCCCCGACGTCCTCGGCCGCCGGCCTGTTCCAGTTCGTCGAGCAGACCTGGCTGTCGACCCTCAAGCGCCACGGCAGCAAGTACGGCTACGCCCGCTATGCAGACCTGATCACGCAAGGATCCGACGGCCGCTACCGCGTCTCCAGCCCGGACGCGCGGGCAACGGTGATGAACCTGCGCTACGACCCCCGGGCCGCCTCTCTGATGGCCGGGGAGCTGACCAGCGACCATGCCGACTACCTGCGCGGCCGCATCGGCCGTTCGGCGACGGCCGGTGAACTCTACGCCGCCCACTTCCTGGGCCCGAAGGGTTCGGCGCGGCTGATCGAGGCGGCGCGGACCCAGCCCGGTGTCAGCGCGGCCGGCCTGTTCCCGGACGCCGCGGCGGCCAACCGCTCGCTGTTCTACAAGGCCGGCAGGCCGGTGACCGTGGCCGAACTCTACAACAACCTGACCGCCACCGGCGGCGCGGCATCGGCCCTGCGGGCCCGTCAGCCTGAACGGGACCAGGGCTTCCTGCAGTACGCCGCCCGCCGGGGCGACAGGCAGGCCGAGGAGGACGCCCTTGTTGCCCTCATCCTGCGCGGCTCGCAGGGCGCTGATGGCCGTGGCGGCGGTTCGGGCCTGGCCGGCTCTGTCTTCTCCTCCGAAATGCTGCGGGTCCTGTCGGAGTCGCGCTAGCGCTCCAGCGCGCCCCGCGCGGCGGCGGCGGCCTCTTCCCGCACCAGGGCGTTGGGGTCGCGGCGAGCCAGTTCCGCCAGAACGGCGGAGGCCGGACCCGCGCCGAGCATGAGCAACAACCGGACGGCCCGGCGGCGCGCGCCGATCTGGGCGTCACGCGACCAATCGAGGGCGGCGCGGAAGACCTTGTCGGCCGGCAGGCTGCGGATCGCGGGCCGCAGGGCTGTCACGGACTCGGGGGCCAGCAGGGCCGCAATGCCAAGGACGGCGCCCAGGGCATCGGGGACATCGTCGGGGTGCAGGGGCGTGTGGATGCACAGCCGACCAAGGGTCAGGGCGATGACCACGGCGTCTCCGGCCCGCCAGGCCCGGATTTCCGACGCCAGGGTGCTGGCCGCGTCGGGATTGTAGTCGAAATCGATCAGGGCCAGGGCCGCCAGCCCCGCCTGCCTCAGGTCGTAGTCCCGGGATCTCGCCGCATCGAGGGCCGATGCCTGCAAGACACCGGGCTGCAGCCGCTCCCAGGCGATCCCCACCGCCAGACCCAGCAGGGCCGCCGCCCGCCGAAAGGCCGGCGCATCGGTCGTTGCCGCGAGGGCGATCGCCGTCGGCTGCAGCCGCGGGCAATAGGCCGCCGCGATCCGGATGGCGGCCTCGGCCACCTGACTGTCGGAACAGGCCAACAGCGGAACGATGGCGTTCTCCAGCTCGGCCTCGCTCACCCCGCAGTGGGGCAGCCGGCGAATGGCCTCGAGCCTGTGTTCCTCGCGATCGTCGCCGGCGCACCTGGCCAGGGCGAGAAAGGCCTTGCGGCCGCCGATCATGACCAGGGCCTCCAGCGCGTTCAGCCGCTCGATCTGGTGGCCGCTGCGGTCCAGCTGGCGCGCCAGACGTCCGACGATCCCTGGACCGACGGCGAAGGCCAGGTTCGGGGTGAAGGGCAGGCGATCGATGGCTCGGGCGCTGCGGTTGAACGCCAGCGCCAGGGCCGGGAACAGCATGGCGAAAAAGGCCGCGTGGAGGGTTATCACCGCCCCGGCTTCAATCAGGGTGACGTCATGGTCCGGCTGATCAACGGCAAGATCGAGCAGCACGCCGATGAAGGGCAGGCTGGTCGCGGCCTCGACGAGCAGTGACCAGCCGGCGGCCCAGGGGTTCGCCTCCTGCTGCAGCAGGAATGGCGCGGCGCCGAGCAACGCCGCGGCGGTGGCCGTGACCGCACCGATCAGCAGCAGGCGGGACGAGCCCTCGCCGGACTCAAGCTCGTAGCCGAACCGCTCCGCCGCCAGCTCGGCGCCGATGCCATCGTCATAGAGCTCGACGAAGGCCCAACGGGTCCGCTCATAGAACAGCCAGCCGGCCAGGAAGCCGATGCCGTTCCAGGCGACCGCCCAGGCCAGGGTCGTGGCCAACCACAGAACCGGAATGGCGAAGATCAGGGCCGTTGCGACCCCATAGATCAAGGAAAGCCAAAGCCACTCCGGAAGCGGAATCCGCCGCCTGAGCGCAATGGCGGCATGGACCGGCATCCAGGTGATCCGGATCACCAGCCGCATCATGGCTGCCGCCAGTTTGCCCATTCCCCTGTCCTCATGCCCGCCCCACGCGAAAAGGTTAATCATTCCCGGCATCCGCCTGCTAGCTTTGGGGCAACGGGGACCGGGTTGGGGAATGACATGACAGTCGAGGTGTTGCTGATGAACCGCACGTCGGTCGCCATGGCGGCGGACAGCGCGGTGTCAGTCACCGACGGGTCGCGGCTGCTGATGAGTCAGTCGGGCGTGCAGAAGGTGTTCGTGCTGGACGGCCAGGCCGCTTCCGGCCTGATGATCTATGGCCTGGCCGAGTTCTGCGGCTGTCCGTGGGCGACCATTGTCGAGGCCTTTCGCCGCCGGGGCTTCGGGGCCGAGCCGACCCTGGCCGGGATCACCGCCTCGCTGCTGGGCCTGCTGACCTCGCTCTACCGGTCCGACCTCGTTTCCACCGAACAGACCACCCAGAACTTCCGGACCTTCGTCGCCTACGGCGCCCTCGACTTTTTCCTGCACTTCAATTCCGTCATGGCCGGCAACCAGGGCCAGGCCTTCGACGAACTGCTGACCAGGGCGCTGGAGAACCTCGACCACGATGTCCGGTACTCCATGGTCGACGAAGAGGATGGCCCCAAGGCCGTGGAACGCGGCCGCGTCGGGTCGGAGACGACGGTGCTGCGCGATCTGATCGACGAGCATCTGGACGATGTCCTCGGCCGTGTCTGCAAGGAGCTGTTCGGCGAGGGCTTCATCAATCGCGACGTCAGGGGGCGGCTCGCGCGGATCATCGTCGCCGGCCTGACCACCACCTGGATGCCCACGCGGCTGCCGGCGACGGGGATGGTGATCGCCGGCTTCGGCCGTGACGAGATTTCGCCCTGCTATTTCGAAATCCGCATGTTTGGCCTGGTGGGCGACCTTCTGAAGCACGAGTACACCGACAGCGGGCGGCTGGGGCCGGACCTGCCCGTGGTCATCCGCTCTTTCGCCCAGGACTCGGCGGTGACCCGGTTCCTGTACGGGGCGGACTGGTCCTACCAGAACGAGACCCTGACCGAGACCACGCGGATCGCCGAGCTGCTGACCCAGCACGTGGTCGAGAACTCCGAGTTCGACGCCAAGGCCCGCAAGACCATGGTCGGCCTGACGACCTTGATTGCCACCGAGGCGGTGCGGATGGCTCTGCAGCATGCGTCGGTGGCGCACTTCATCGAAATCCTGCAGACCTTCGGCCAGAGGGTGCGGTCCTCGACCAGCGTCGAGCCGCTCGGCGCGCTGGCCGGTCAATTGCTGGGCCTGCCCATCGCCGAGTCCGAGCTTACCGGGAACTCTACGGTGGCCCGGCCATTTTCAATCTTGCGTCTGTCCAAGGGCGGCGCGAGTCTGACGCTTGAGAAGGAGCTGGTCTGACCATGCGTCGTCCCAACAGCAAGCTTCCGCCGGCTCCGCCGTTGGACAGCCCCGAAAGCGCCAAGACCTTCGGTCAGGTAGCCGCCATCGTGAACCAGCCGGGTCATCCGGCGGGCAAGCGTCCCAAGGGTCTGCTGCACACCGTCCAGACCCTGTTCGCCAAGCCTGACGTGGCCAAGCAGACCGAGAACGTCTACCGCCGGGATGTCGCCTGGCGGCCGTTGGTGACGCCGTTCAATCAGTTGCCGGACGAGTCCGGTCAGGGCGGGCCGCAGATGGTGGTCCGCAAGGGGACCCGGAAGAGCTAGCCCGCTTTCCGACGTGGCCAGGCTTGCAGGCCGACCAGCAGCAGGCAGACGATCAGCAGGACGCTGTACTCCATGCCGTTGCGGCCGGCGCCGACGACGAACCAGCCGTGCGGCGCGTGCACCAGGACGATGCCCATCGTGTAGATGAAGGCGTAGCCAAGGGTCAGCGGCAGCACCAGGCGACCCCAGGCCAGCAGCGGTGTGCCGAGAATTTCGTAGGCGGTGATGGCCGCCGCGATCCAGAAGCCGAGCGGAAAGCCGGAGCTCTCCAGGAAGCCGCCGAACGGGACAACGCCACCCGTCAGGAAGCGGGACCAGCCGTGGGCGGCCAGCAGGCCGGCCAGGACACAGCGCAGGACCGTCAGAGCCAGCAGGGCGCGGCCAGGGTCGGGGGCGACGGGTCCCAGGAATTTCATGCGGCGGCTCCGGCCGCCCGCAGCGCGGCGATGGCCTCGGCCGAATAGCCCAGCTCTGCCAGAACCTCGTCGGTGTGCTCGCCGAGCTTTGGCGCGGGCCCGCGCGGCCCATCCTCGGCGCCCGGGAAGCGGGCCGGGGAGGCCGGGGTCTTGTTGAAGCCGCCTTTGCCGTCCGGAATTTCGGCGAAACAGCCGGCTGCGATGGCCTGTTCGTCCTGCACCACCTCGCGCGGGGTCTGGACCGGGGCCCAGGTCAGGTCCTCGGCGTCGAAGCGGGCGGTCAGCTCTTCCTGGGTCATGGCCCCGATGGCCTCGTCGATCAGGGTGACCAGGGCCTCGCCGTTGACGCGGCGGTCGCGGTTCTTGAGGAAGCGCGGATCCTCGACCCACTCGGGATGGCCAATGGCCTTGGCGATTTGCGGCCAGTCGGTGCCGCCGGTGCGGACCAGCAGGCAGATCCAGCGGCCGTCCGAGGTCTTGAAGAAGTTTGCCAGCGGATTGACCGCCGCATGCCGGGGCCGGGTCGAGGCCAGTTTTCCGAAACGCAGCTGGATCGCCATGTCCGAGCCGATGGAATAGACGCCGGTGCGCAGCAGGCTGGTTTCCACCAGCCGGCCGACGCCGGTCGTGTGCCGTTCGAACACCGCCGCCAGGATGGCCGAGACCGTGGCCATCGAGGTGACGTGGTCGCCCATGGCCGTGCGGATCGGGAAGGGCTCGACCCCCTTGGGCGTGGTGATCGAGGCGACGCCCGACCGCGACCAGTAGCTGGCGACATCCATGCCCGCCTTGTCGATGTCGGGGCCTTCCAGGCCGTAGCCGGTCAGGCTGGCGTAGATCAGGCGCGGATTTTCCTTCTTCAGGCTCTCGTAGTCGAAGCCCGAGCGGCTGAGCGATCCCGGCCGGTTGTTGGTCAGGAAGACGTCGGCCTCCCGCACCAGTTTCAGCGCCGCCTCACGGCCTTCCGGCTTGGTGATGTCGAGCACGACGCCGCGCTTGCCGCGGTTGTCCATGTCGAAGACCGGATTGTCGTTTTCGCCGGTGTCGAAGGCGTCGAAGAACATCCGCATCGGATCGCCCTTGGGCGACTCGATCTTGATCACCTGGGCGCCCCAGTCGGCCATGATGGCCGCGGCGCCGGGAGCAGCGATGTAGGTGGCCAGTTCGACGACCTTGAGACCTTCCAGCACTTTGAACGCTCTCCCGTTGTTTGGGCCATCATGGCGGGGCGGGCAGGGCGAGGGAAGGCTGTCTCAGGGGAAAGTCGTTCGGCCGACCCGGCCTGTCGAAGCCGCCAACGATTATACCGCACGCGCCTCGGAGCAAGTCCATGAATTCTCGCAAGCTCCTGATGCGACGTGATTTTTTGGTAGCGGGAGACGCGTGGAATGTAGACGCCCGCGTTGATGCGGCGTAGGCGCCGGGGCGGGAAATGTTGGCGCCGTGGTGAGGCCAGGCGCCTACGCGACAGCCCAAGGCGGCTCAGGTCGCGGTTTCTGGCCCGATCTCCCGGTGAATATGTCTAGACATATTCGAAAGATGTAATGATTTCCGGGATTTAGCCGGTCGCGAAGGCCGACAGATCGCGGCTACCCGCCGCATCCCGACCCTTGGCGGCGGCGTCGGCGACGGCGCGAGCGACGCCGGCGACGGTGACGGGCTTGCGCAGCACGGCGTCGGCGCCGGCCTCGAGGCACTCGCGGGCTTCATCGGCGTCGCCGCCGATGACGGCGATGATCGGCATCTCTCCGGCCGGGCCGTCCAGCTCGCGCAGGGCGGCGGCTGTGTGGGCGCCGTCGAGGCCGGGCATGCGGCCGTCCAGCATGACGAGGTCGAAGTCGACGGCGTTGGCCAGCTCGACCGCCCGCTTGCCGTTCTGGGCATGGACCACCTGGTGGCCGAGCTGTTCGAGGATGGCGCGCAGCATGGCGGCGTTGAGGGCGTCATCCTCGGCGACCAGCACGCGCATGGCGCGCTTGGAGGGGGCGATGGGGCTGCGCTGGGTCGACTCATCGGCCTCGGTCGGCGCCGCGGCGGAGACATCCCAGGGCAGTTCGAAGGTGAAGCAACTGCCGACGCCAAGTGCGCTCTGGCCCTTCAGCTCACCGCCCATCAGGGCGGCAAGCTGGCGGGACAGCGACAGGCCAAGGCCCGCGCCAGGCACGCCGGCGCCGGTGCGCTCGACCCGGCGGAAGGGTTCGAAGGCCAGCTCCAGCTCCTCGGCCGACAGGCCCGGGCCAGTGTCGGCGATGGCGATGACAACGCGGCTCTGCTCGTCGAGCGACAGCCGCACCTCGATGCGGCCGCGCAGGGTGTACTTCACGGCGTTGCCGATCAGGTTGGACAGCACCTGGCGGGCGCGGGTGACATCGCCGACCACGGCGCCATGGGCGTTCTCCAGCGCATCCTCGACATGGACGGCCAGCTCGACGCTCTTGGCCGAGGCGTGCGGGCGATTCAGCAGAACCAGCTCGCGGGCCAGGCGGACCGGATCGAAGGGCTGGCGATCGAGGGCCAGACGGCCGGCTTCGGCGGTCTCCGAATCGAGCGTGGCGTTAAGCACGGCGATCAGTTCGTTGGCGGCGGTGAGGGCGGCGCCCAGCTGTTCGCGGCTGGGGGCGGCGCGGCCGCCCTGACCGGCGGCGGCGGCCAGCACGTGGGTGACGCCGTTGAGGCCGTTGCGGATCTCGTGGCTGAGGGTCGAGACGATATCGGACTTGGAGCGGGCCAGCTTCTGGGCCCGTTCGAGGGTCTCGCCGCGCTCGGCGATCAGGACTTCACGTTCGGCGGCCAGGGCGAACTGCTGGCGCATCATCTGGTTGAGGATCAGGCACAGGGCCAGGGCCAGGGCCATGGCGCCCCAGACGGCGAGGCCCTGAGCGCGGCTGCTTTCGTGGCTGAAGAGCGCGATCAGGGGACCGGCGGCGGCCACCGGAGCCACGATCAGCAGGGAGGGCAGCAGCGGCGCGCTGAAGAAGAAGCAGACGATGGCGCCGGCGGCGGCCATCAGCAGCAGGGGCTCGCGGGCCGGACCCGCGCCGTCGGCGAGCGCCGCGACCTGGGCCACCGCGCCGGCCCACAGAAGGCCGGACAGGATGTGGATGCGGACGCGACGGGCGACCGGAACCTCGGGCGTCACCCGCATCCAGTTCACCACGGCGTAGAAGGCGCCCCAGTTCAGCGCGAAGATGGCGAAGCTGGCCGCCATCCACATGCTGTTGAGCGCGAACGACCCGGCCCAGACGAAGACCGGCAGGCTGACCGCGAAGCAGGCGAGGGCGTAGGGCATCAGACGCCGCTGGGCGTCGAGGCACTGGGCCATGAAGCTGGCGCCACCACGCGGTGTGGCGTCTATGTGTGCGGTCTCAAACACGCGATATTCCCCGCTTGCTGCTGGCGCACCATAAGGTTGTCAGGGTTTGCGAGCCGTTACCCCGCAGCGTTAATCCACAGGTCTTCTGGCAAGGGGTCATTAAGGCTAACCCGGCATTATCGTTTACCGACTCGGGGACCTTGAGACTGCACAGATGACCACGACGCGGGCCGCTCTGACCGACATCGATGTGCGCACCCTGTTGAAAGGGGCGACGGCCGACGAACGCGCCCTGGCCGCTCACAAGCTGTGCCGGGTGCTGGACCGAGAAGCGCTGACCGCCGACGACCGCGCCAAGGCGGCCGATATCCTGCGGGTGATGGCGGCCGACGCGGCCGAACTGGTCCGCCGGGCGCTGGCCGTGACCCTGAAATCCTCCCCCCTGGTGCCGCGTGACGTGGCCATGCGGCTGGCCAGGGACGTCGAGAGCATCTGCCTGCCGATGCTCAACTTCTCGCCGGCCTTCTCCGACGACGACCTGTCGGAAATCGTGCGGCTGGGCGGGCCGGTGCGCCAGGTCGCCATCGCCAAACGGCCGGTGATCTCCGAGAAGGTCACCGACGCCCTGGTCGAGCATGGCAGCGAGGCGGCCGTCGAGACGGCGGCGGCCAACGACAACGCCAACTTCTCCGAACGCACCCTGACCCGCGCCCTGCAACGCTTCGAGAAGTCGGAAAAGGTGCTGGCGGCGGTCGCCTATCGCCATGTGCTGCCGGCCTCGGTGACCGAGAAGCTGATCGATCTGGTCGGCGACCAGGTGCGCGAGCATCTCTTGACCCACCAGTCGGTGTCACCCGAGCTGGCCCTGCAGATCGCCATCGGGACCAAGGAACGGGCCATTGTCGACCTGGTCGACCAGGCCGGCCGCGCCGCCGATCCCAAGGCCTTCGCCCTGCACCTCAACCGGGCCAAGCGGTTGACCGCCAGCCTGCTGCTGCGGGCCCTGGCGCACGGCCATATGAGCTTCTTCGAATGCGCCCTGGCGGAACTGGCCGGGGTGCCGCACCACCGCACCTGGCTGATGATCCACGACGCCGGTCCGCTGGGCCTGCGCGCCATCTATGAGCGGGCCGGGCTGCCGGCGCGGCTTTATTCGGCCTTCCGGGTGGCGGTCGACACCTATCACACCATGGAATTCGACGGCGGGCCGCGCGACCGCGAACGCTTCCAGGAGCGGATGCTGCAACGCTTCCTGACCCAGGCCCAGACCAGCCAGCGCGAAGACGTCGACTACATGCTCGACAAGCTGGACAAGCTGGCCGCCGATCGGATGCGGCCGGTCCGCCAGGTCGGCGCGGCCTGAACCTCCGCCATCCGGCGACGTTCAGCCGAGGTCAGCGCAGGAGAACGCCATGGCCTTTCGCGACGTCCGCTTTGTGCATGTGAGCATTGCCGCGCCGCCGGACCGGGTGGCCGCCTATCTGCGTGATGCGCGCAAGCTGCCCGAGTGGGCGCCCAACTTTGGCGACGAGATCACCCCCGCCGGCGAACACTGGGTGATGCGGACCAAGGCCGGGCCGTTCAAGGTGCGGATGGCGCCGGATAACGATCTGGGGGTCGCCGACCACTGGGTGACGCCGCCGGGCGCGAGCGAAGAGCTGCACAACGCCATCCGGGTGACCGAGAACGGGGTCGGCTGTCTGGTGGTGTTTAACCTCTACCGCCAGGACGGGTTCGACGACGCCCGGTTCGACGAGGACGAGGCGCTGGTGTCGGCCGATCTTCGCCGGTTGAAGGGGCTGATCGAAGGCGAGGCCTGACCTTAGGTCAGACTTGCGACCGGGCGGGGCGGCGCTCATCCTGCGGGCATGTCAGAAAAGCCCCCCGTCGCCATCCGCCCCGCCTCGACCATCCTGCTGGTGCGGGACGATCCGTCGTTCGAAGTGCTGATGGTCAAGCGCCACCACCAGATCGACTTCGCCTCGGGCGCCCTGGTGTTTCCGGGCGGCAAGACCCATGAGGGGGACCACGATCCGGCCTGGGCCGACTGGTGCGTCGCCTGGGAGGCCGTCGAGGCCGACCAGCGGCCCCTGCGCATCTGCGCTATCCGCGAGGCCTATGAGGAGACCGGCATCATCCTGGGCCGCTACGAGAACGGCGAGCTGTTCCACGGCGACGACTGGGCGGCCTCGGTGCGGGGCGAGGTCGATCGCGGCGAGCTGCCGTTCATGGATGTGGTGCGCAAACTCGGTCTGCGGCTGGACCTCAGCTGCCTGACCGTCTTTGCCCGATGGATCACGCCGGACATGATGCCGAAGCGGTTCGACACCTGGTTCTATCTGGCGACCGCCACCGACGAGCAGTTGGCCTCCTGCGACGGCCGCGAGACGGTCGATGCCGAATGGATCCCGCCGCTGGAGGCCCTGCGCCTGGCCGAGACGGGTGAACGGACGATCATCTTTCCGACGCGGATGAATCTGCAGTTGCTCGGTGAGGCGTCGAGCGCGGAGGATGCGACGGCGCGGGCGGCGGGCCGGACCCTGGTGACGGTGTTGCCCAAGGTCGAGCGGCGGGAAGGCGGCGGGGTGCTGGTGATCCCGCCGGAGGCGGGGTACGGGGCCGTTGAGGAGCCGCTGTCGGCGGTGAGATAACCCACCCGTCATCCCGGCCGCAGCGAAGCGAACAGCCGGGACCCAGGGGCCGCCTCACCGATGCCCGCGGCTGCGAAAGCGAGTTCCGTCACCCCCTGGGTCCCGGATCGGCCTGCGGCCGTCCGGGATGACGGACTGTGGGCAGCCGCCAAACGAAAAAACCCCGGCCGGAGCCGGGGTTTCACTAAGCCTCGGGGGAGGGAACCCGAAGGCCTACTCCGGCGGCGCGATTTCGGCCACGCGGCGTTCGAGCTCGGTGATCAGGATTTTGCCAACCGGGTGGGTGTCGGTCTTGATGTCGTCGCGGACGGCGGCGCGGATGGCGTCGATGTGGGCGTCGACCAGGAACATCGGCGCCGACTGGCGGGTATCCGGATCGTCGATCAGCTTGCACAGCGAGGCGGCGATACGGGTGACCAGCGGGAATTCGTAGGTGGCGCCCAGACCCTTGAGATCATGGGCGCGGAAGTAAAGGCCTTCGGCGGTTTCAGCATTCAGGCCGGAAACCCGGATGGTTTGACGCGCGGCCTCAAGCTTGGTCAGCTCGTCCTGCATCCACTCGCTGAAGTTCCCGGAAAGGGACTTGAGCGCGGCTTCCGCCTTGGCGATGGCCGCGGCATCGATGCCGCCGAACTTTCCACCGCCAAGCCGAAGCTTGAGAGTGTTCGGGGCGTTGATGACCTGTACCGGGGTGTTGCTGCTCACGCGCGCCTCTCCAATTGGCGTTTACCGTCAGAAACTTACGGGGGCGGAGTTAACAACCCGTGAGACACCGGTTTCACCTGGGTTCGGTGCGTCAATGTGACTTATGCGTGTGGGAATGTCGTTTGCAGGGACGGTAAGATTACCGGGGGTGGTGGGGGCCAGCGGCGGGTGCACGCGGCGAGAAGGTCCTAGCCGCTGAATTGCTCGGCCAGCACCCGTTCTTCGAGGCTGCGGCCGGCGTCGAACATCATCGCCATGCTGATGCTGCGGTCCTCGCCGATGTGGACCTCGACGATATCGCGGACCTCGAAGTTGTCGGCGACGGCGCTGACCGGGCGTTTGTCGGCCTCCAGGACCTCGATGGTCACCCGGGCGGTGTGGGACAGCAGGGCGCCGCGCCAACGCCTGGGGCGGAAGGCGCTGATCGGGGTCAGGGCCAGGACGCGGGCGTCGATAGGGACGATCGGACCGTAGGCCGAGAGATTGTAGGCCGTCGAGCCGGCCGGGGTGGCGACCAGGACCCCGTCGCAGACCAGCTCGCTCATCCGCACCTTTCCGTCGATGGAGATCCGCAGTTTCGCGGTTTGGCGGGTCTGGCGCAGCATCGACACCTCGTTGAGGGCCAGGGCGCGGTGCTGGCGCCGGTGGGTGTCGATGGCGACCATGGTCAGGGGATGGATGACGGCGCGTTCCGCCGAGTTGATCCGGTCGATCAACCCTTCCTCGCTGTACTCGTTCATCAGGAAGCCGACCGAGCCGCGGTTCATGCCGTAGATCGGTTTGCCCAGGCTCAGCGTCCGGTGCATGGTTTCGAGCATGAAGCCGTCGCCGCCGAGGGCGACGATCACCTGGGCTTCGCTTTCCGGAACCGAGCCATAGCGCGCGATGAGCGCTTCCATGCCTTCTTGCGCTTCGGGCCGGTCACTGGCGGCGAAGGCGATGCGGGTCAGGGCGGGTTTGGCGTCGAACATCGGGGCGCAGAAAGGCCCGACCGATCGGCCGTTGTCAAACGATCGCGACAGCCTGGCGGAAGGCCATGCCCGCAACGTCCCGGTCAAACGGGCCAAAGGCGCCGACGGCGCGGCGCGTGCCTTCGGCGCCGCCCATCGGCCGGCCGCCGTTCAGGGCGCGGACCTGTTCGAGAATGTCGGGGAAGGCGCCCTTGTCGATGCCGACCGCGACGCAGGCCAGGGCCAGCAGTTCGGGACGGTCGCTGTCGATGGCCCGGCGGATGTGGTCGGCCTGGAAGCCGCCCAGGGTCGCCAGCGACAGGACGAAGATGTTGAGCTTGCGCTCGCGCAGCATGCGCAGAAGGAACCCGGGCCGAAGCTGGCCGGCGTCATGCAGCTTGCCGACCAGGCGGCGCTCGTTCTCGATCTCGTCCTTCCAGGACATGGCGACCAGCGTCTGGCCGGCGCCCGGACGGGCGTGAGCCTCGTTCACGGCCTCGGCCAGGGCGGCGTCGATGACGCCCGGCTCAAGGCGGAAACGGTCGGTCAGGGCGCCGCGCAGGGACTGGCCGACCCACAGGTAGAGACGCAGGGCCAGGTCCGAGGAGAGGCGCGGGTGACGGGCGAGCGGGCTGCGCAGGGCGGCGTGCCGGCGGCTGCTTTCGACCAGGCGGGCCATGCCCTCGTCGCTGACGGCGGCGCTGTCGTTGGCGGCCAGGGCGGTCAGCACGGCCGGTTCGTCATTGGCCAGGATGGCCTCGACGACGGTGGAGGTGATCTGGCCGCGGCGGGCGACGGCGATCTGGTGGTCCAGGGTGCTCTCGACCAGGATGCGGATCAGGTCATGGTCGCGCAGCACCGGGCTGTTGGCGATGACCGGCCCGGCGACGGCGATGTCGTCGAGGGCCAGGACATTGATCAGGGCCGGCGGCGCCCAGGCGGCGCCGGACAGCTTCTCCGACAGGCGGGCGCGGATGTCGCGTTCGGCCTCGGCCACCAGCTGCATGAAGATGGAGCCGAGCAGGCCCTGGACACTGTCGGTATCGACGATGTCGGAGGCGGCGTTGCACAGGCCGATGATGCTTTCGAGCAGCCGTTCGCGGGCATCCGGCGCGCGGTTACGGGCCAGGTCGAGTAGTTCGGCAGTCTGGGCGGCTAGCGCCACGGGCATCCCCGAATCTGTGCAGTGATCTTCACCGTGAACGGCGGGCGTGAAAACATGCTTAAAACCGAGAGCGAGTCTTTAGCTTCGCCGGGCCGGGAGAGACGAAAATGACGGGCAAGGTGCTTCTCGCGCTGGACCAGGGCACGACCAGCACCCGGGCGATCGTCTTCGGGCTGGACGGCAAGCCCCTGGCCGACGCCTCGCGACCGCTGCGCCAGAGCTATCCGGCCGATGGCTGGGTGGAGCATGACGCCGACGAGATCTGGACCGCCGCCCAGGCGGTGCTGCGCGAGGCGCTGAGCAAGTCCGGCAAGGCGGCCGGCGATGTGGCGGCCATCGGCATCACCAACCAGCGCGAGACGGTGGTGGTCTGGGACCGCAAGACCGGGCGGCCGATCCATCCGGCCATCGTCTGGCAGGACCGGCGGACGGCCGGCGTCTGCGAGGCCCTGGCCAAGGCCGGGGTGGAGCCCCGGGTGACGGAGGTCACCGGTCTGCTGCTCGATCCCTATTTCTCCGGCACCAAGATCGCCTGGCTGCTCGACAAGGTTCCGGGGGCGCGCAGGCGGGCCGAGGCCGGCGAGCTGCTGGCCGGGACGATGGATACCTGGTGCATCTGGAAACTGACCGGCGGCGCGGTCCATGCCACCGACGCCACCAACGCCTCGCGCACCCTGCTGTTCGACATCGAGGCCCAGGCCTGGTCGGACGAGATGCTGGAGATGTTCGAGGTTCCGGCGGCATTGCTGCCGACGGTGCTCGACTGCGCCGACGATTATGGAACGACAACGGCGGACATCCTCGGCGCGCCTGTGCCGATCCGCGGCGTGGCCGGCGACCAGCAGGCGGCGCTGATGGGGCAGGGCTGTATCCGGGCCGGCGAGATGAAGGCCACCTACGGCACCGGCTGCTTCATGCTGCTCAACACCGGCGAGGCGCGGCCCGTGTCGCGCTCGCGGCTGCTGACCACGGTGGCGGCGCGGGTCGGCGGCCGCACCACCTATGCCCTGGAAGGCTCGATCTTCGTCGCCGGCGCCGCGATCCAGTGGCTCGGCGAGGGGCTTGGCATGACCGGCGGGCCGGTCGCCGCTGAAGCGCTGGCGCGGACCGCCAAGCCCGGCAGCGGCGTGGTGGTTGTGCCGGCCTTCACCGGCCTTGGCGCGCCCTGGTGGGACGCCGACGCCCGCGGGGCTATCTTCGGGCTGACGCGGGACGCGGGCTTGGCCGAAATCGCAGCGGCGACCTTTGACGCCTGCGCCCTGCAGACCCGAGACCTGATCGAGGCCATGCAGGCCGATGCGCCGGAAGCCTTCGGCGAGGCGGCTGAACTGCGCATCGACGGCGGCATGTCGCGCAGCGCCTGGTTCAGCCAGCGCCTCGCCGACCTGACCAACCTGCCGGTCTGCCGGGTCAACTACGAAGAGACCACGGCCCTGGGCGCGGCGCTGTTCGCCGGGGTCGGGGCAGGGGTGTTCGCCTCGGTCGAGGAGGCGGCCAAGGCCCGCCCTGACGGCGAGGTGCTGAGGAGCACGATCGACGATCATGCCCGCGAAGGCGCCTACGCCAGGTGGCTGGATGCGGTGGCGCAGGTGCGCGGGACGGTCTGACCTTCATCTTGGTTATCGATGTAAACCTTGACGCAGGGGCGCACCGGCGCGACCCTCTCAAACAACAGTTCAAATCGGGAAGGAACACAGCCATGGCCGACGGGACCACGCTGCCATCGTCGCTGAAGGACAAGGTCTCCGCCGAGGAGTGGAAGGCCCGGGTCGATCTCGCCGCCCTCTACCGGCTGGTGGCGCTGCACGGGTGGGACGACATGATCTTCACCCACATCTCGGCCCGGATTCCGGGGCCCGAGCACCATTTCCTGATCAATCCCTACGGCATGTTCTTCGACGAGATCACCGCCAGCTCGCTGGTCAAGATCGACCTCGACGGCAAGGTGCTGCAGGAGACGCCGTTCTACATCAATCCGGCGGGCTTCACGATCCACTCGGCGGTGCACGCGGCCCGCGAGGACGCGATGTTCGTCATGCACCTGCATTCGGACCAGGGCGTCGCCGTCTCGGCCCAGAAGGAAGGCGTCCTGCCGCTCAGCCAGCATGCACTGATCGTGCTGCCCCAGCTGGCCTACCACGACTACGAGGGCATCGCCCTGAACCTCGACGAGCGCGAGCGGCTGGTGGCGGACCTTGGACCCACCAAGCGGCTGATGATGCTGCGCAACCACGGCACCCTGGCGGTCGGGGCGACGGCGGCCGAGTGCTGGCTGGGGATGTTCTACCTCGAGCGGGCCTGCCAGCAGCAGGTCATGGCCCTCAGCGGGGGCCGGGAGCATGTGCTGTTCGCCCCGGAGGCGGCTCAGGCCGAGGTGCGCGGCCAGATGGGCAACGGCATGGGACCGATCGGCAACCTCGCCTGGCCCGGCTGCCTGCGTCAGCTGGATCGCGGCTCGCCTGGGTACGACGCCTGAATCCACGACGCGGTTCGGTGAGTGAGTTCGGCGAAGGCGTCTGTCCCACGGGCCAGGCGCCTTTGTTCGTTGAGAAAATTGTTGCAGGCGTTGGGGCGCCCCGGCGTTGAAAAACCAGCGGCGGACGGGCATTGCGGACCTGATTGTTTCAGCACTGCAACAGGGCTGACACGCGTTCGGAACGGGGAAGGTCTTTACAGGCGCAGCCCTTGATCCAGATAGCGCGTTCAACGACCGCTCGTGACAGAGCGCCCGGGAGTGTTTTGTGGTCCGTCGTCATTTCTTTCTGATCGCCGCCGGCGCGGTTCTGCTGCTGATGGTGGTGCTCGGCGGCCTGAAGATGGCCACGGGCGGCGAGGCCAAGGGCAAGGGCGGTCCTGGCGGCGGCGGCGGCCGGGCGGCCAGCGTGGCCCCCGTCGTGGTTGCGGAGCGGCCGTTCGCGGACAAGATCTCCGTCCTCGGCGTCGCCAAGGGCCGCCAGTCGGTGACGATCACCTCCGATGCGGCCGAACTGGTGACGGCGGTGCACTTCCGCGACGGCCAGGCCGTCTCGCGCGGCCAGATCCTGGTCACCCTGAAGGCTACCGAACAGGACGCGGGCGTCGCCGAGGCCCAGGCCCGGCTGAACCAGGCCGAGCGTGACTACGTCCGCTGGAAAACCCTGGCCGACAAGGGCATCGCCCCGCGCGCCACGGCCGAACAGTATATGGCTGCGCTGGAAACCGCCCGCGCCAGCGTCAAGGCCGCCCAAGCCCGCAAGGGTGACCGGGTCATCCGCGCCCCGTTCGCCGGGGTCGTGGGCTTGAGCGACATCGCCCCGGGGGCCTTGATCAGCCCCGGATCACCGATCGTCAGCCTCGACGATTTGGGCCTCATCCGCGTCGACTTCGATGTTCCGGACCGCTACCTGTCGGTCCTTCGCCAGGGGGCGCCGATCACCGCGACCCCGGACGCCTATCCCGACCAGGCGATCAACGGCCGCATCGCCCAGGTCGACACCCGCATCGACACCGCCACCCGGGCCATCACTGCCCGGGCCGAGTTTGCCAACGCCGGTGGCCGCATCAAGCCCGGCATGATGATGCGGGTGAACGTCGAGCACGGTCAGCGCATGGCCCTGTCGGTGCCCGAGAGCGCCGTGCAGTACGAGGGCGACCAGGCCTTCGTCTTTGTCATCACCGCGCGCGACAAGGGCACGGTGGCCCGCAAGGTTCTGGTGGCGCCCGGCGTCAATGAAAGCGGCTTCGTTGAAATCCGGGAGGGTGTGAAGGCCGGCGACAAGGTGGTCGCCGACGGCCTCAACCGCCTTCAGGACGGCCAGCAGGTGCGGCTGCCAGGACAGGGCGGTGGGCCTGAAGGCAAGGGCGGAGCCAGCGCCAAGGGCCGCAACTGATGCTCTCGGACCTTTCCGTACGTCGTCCGATTTTCGCGGCCGTCGCCGCCATTATCCTCTGCGTCATCGGCCTGGCGGCCTTCACCGCCCTGCCGATCCGCGAGTTGCCTAACGTCGACCCGCCGGTGGTGTCGATCTCGACCAACTATCGCGGCGCTTCGGCCGAGGTCATCGAGGAGCGGATCACCCAGGTGATCGAGCGCCAGGTCTCGGGCGTGCAGGGCATCGACCGGGTCAACAGTTCCAGCCGTGACGGGACCAGCCGGGTCAACATCACCTTCACCCTGGACACCAATCTGGAAACGGCCGCCAACGACGTGCGCGACGCCGTCTCCCGCGTGACCGCCAACCTGCCCGACCAGGCAGACCCGCCGCAGATCGCCAAGGCCACGGCCGACGGCTCGCCGATCATCATCCTCAACATGACCTCCACGACGCTCAGCCGTCTGGAGATGGCCGACTACGCCGACCGCTATCTGGTCGAACGGCTGTCGACGATCCCGGGGGTTGCCACCGTCGGCCTGGCCGGGGCGCCGCTCTACTCCATGCGCATCTGGCTTGACGCCGACGCCATGGCGGCCCGGGGGCTGACGGTCGACGATGTCGAGACGGCCCTGAACAGCCAGAACGTCGAACTGCCGGCCGGCTCGTTGGAGAGCCAGAGCAAGGACTTCACGATCCGGGTGAACCGCGGCTACTCGCGGCCCGAGGACTTCGCCAAGCTGCCGGTCCGCGCCGCCAGCGCGGGCAGCCAGGCGAGCGTCGCCGCCACCGGCGTTGCCGGCGCCACCTCGACCAACGCCAACACCGGGCGCGTGCAGAGCGAGGGCATCGACAACCCCGCCTATGTCACCCGCCTGGGCGATATCGCTCGCATCGAGGAAGGCGCCGACGAGCGCCGCCGCGAATTTCGGGGCAACGGCATCGACCAGATCGGCATCGCCCTGACCCGCCAGTCCCAGGCCAACGATCTGAAGATCGCCGAGCTGGCCAAGGAAGAGGTCGCCAAGATCAACGAGACCCTGCCGGCCGGCACCGACCTGATCGTCGCCGTCGACAGCTCCGAATTCACCTCCGAGGCCATCCACGAGGTCTGGATCACCATGGGCATCGCCCTTTTCCTGGTGGCGCTGGTCAACTTCGTCTTCCTCGGCAGCTGGCGGGCGGCGATCATTCCGTCGGTCGTGGCCCCGATCTGCCTGCTGTCGACCTTCATTGTCCTGGCCCCCCTGGGGTTCTCGCTGAACCTCCTGACCCTGCTGGCCCTGGTGCTGAGCATCGGCCTGGTCGTCGACGACGCCATCGTCGTGGTCGAGAACATCCAGCGGCGGGTGGACGAGGGCGAGCCGCCGGCCGTCGCGGCCATGCGCGGCACGCGCCAAGTGTTCTTCGCCGTCGTGGCCACCACGGTGGTGCTGATCAGCGTGTTCGCGCCGTTGATGTTCCTGCCCGGCTACATCGGCCGCCTGTTCGTCGAGTTGGCTGTCGCCATCGCCTCGGCCGTGGCCTTCTCGGCTTTGCTGGCCCTCAGCCTGTCGCCGATGATGGCCTCCAAGCTGCTGCGCCCCGCCCAGAGCGAGGGGTGGCTGGCCCGCAAGGTCGACGCCGGCATGGCGCGGCTGCGCACCTCCTATCACGATAGCCTGGACATGATGCTGGGCTGGCGGGCGGCCAGCGTCGGGGCCATCGTCCTGGTCGTCGTGCTGCTTGGCCTGGCGGCCCTGCTGTTCAAGGTCGTGCCGCAGGAACTGGTGCCCAACGAGGACCGCGGCCGGGTCGATGTCAGCATCAACGGACCGGAAGGGGCCGGCTTCGAGTACACGATGAAGGCCGCCGACGAGGTCGAGAAGCAGCTGAAGAAATACTACGACCAGGGCGAGGCCGCCCGGTACATCATCAGCGTCCCGCGCTTCGGCCAGTCCCAGTTCAATACCGGCAACGGCGTCGTGGTCATGAAGGGCTGGGGCGAGCGCAAGATGACCTCGGACGAGGTCGCCGCCGAGCTCAACAAGTCCCTCAGCAGCATCACCGGCGTCCGCGCCGTGGCCAGTGTGCGCGGCCCTTTCCAGCGCGGTGGCGGCGGCGGTGGGGGCGGCGGCGCCAACGTCGACCTGATCGCGCTCGGCAACGACTACGCCGAGATCAATCGCTGGCTGCAGCCCGTCCTGGCCGCGGCGCAGGAGAACCCGGGCATGGCCCGGCCGCGCATCGACTACGAGCCGAACGCCCCGCGCCTGTCGGTCGACATCGACCGCGACAAGGCCGCCGCCGTCGGCGTCTCGGCCCAGGCCGTCGGCCGGGTGCTGGAGACGATGTTCGGCTCGCGCCGGGTCGGCACCTACATCAAGAACGGCCAGGAATATAACGTCATCGTCCAGACCGACCTTGAGCGGCGCCGGACGATCGACGACCTGAACACCCTCTATGTCCGCTCCGGCTCCGGCGCCCTGGTGCCGCTGTCGAGCGTGGTCACCACCCAGGTGCGCGGCGACGTGCCGGACCGGCCCCGCGTCGACCGCCTGCGGGCCATCACCCTGACCATGCAGCTGAACCCCGGCTACACCGTCGCCGACGCCATCGACTTCCTGAAGGCCGAGGCCGAGAAGCAGCAGAGCTCGTCGGTTACCATCGCCTGGGGCGGTCAGGCCCGCGACTTCCTGGAGGCGTCCGGGGCCGTCGGCCTGGCCTTCGGCCTGGCGCTGCTGCTGGTCTTCCTGGTGCTGGCGGCGCAGTTCGAAAGCTGGATACACCCGGCGGTGATCATGCTGACCGTGCCGCTGGCGGCGCTCGGCGGGCTGTTCGGCCTGCTGATCACCGGCTCGACGATCAACACCTACAGTCAGATCGGTCTGGTCATCCTGATTGGCATCGCCGCCAAGAACGGCATCCTGATCGTCGAATTCGCCAACCAGATGCGCGACGAGGGCAAGTCCATTCGCGAGGCCGTCATCGAGGCGGCCTCCCTGCGCTTGCGCCCGATCATCATGACCAGCATCTCGGCCGGCTTCGGCGCCCTGCCGCTGGTCCTCTGGGCAGGGGCTGGGGCCGAGAGCCGCAAGACCATCGGGGTGGTAATCTTCTTCGGGGTGCTGATCTCGACGATGCTGACCCTGTTCATCGTGCCGATCTTCTACAACCTGCTGGCCCGCTTCACGAAGTCGCCGGAGTACACCGCCAAGCAGATCGAGGCCTTCGAGGAACAGGAAGACGCCGGTCTCAAGAAGGCGGCGGAGTAGGGCTCGCCGTTCAGGCGCGAGGGCGCTTGAAGAACAGAGTGTGGACGACGCTCGTCATCATCGAGTTGAACATGGCGGTGGTGGAAACCAACTCCCAGCCGTCAACGCCGGCCTTGTCCAGCTCCGGCTGAAGAGCCTTGCGGTCCTTGGTCTCAACGACCTTGTATTCCCATGTCTGGGGCATTTTTTCTTCCTCGCATTCGAGGTCCTGAACATCGACGTCGAGCGCGGCGGCGAGCGCCTTTCTCGACTGAAGAGAGGCCGATCCATCGCGTTCAATGCGCTGGATGGTCCGGAGATTGAGTCCCGACGCGATGGCCAGTTCGTCCTGTGACCAGGACCTTTGCCGCCGCGCCTTGAGCACCATCACCGTGTTGATCTTCATCGACTGTCCTTGACCGGTTGATGCCCGGAGCGTCCGCCGCCCCGACGGACAGCGCTACGGCGTCCCATCGACGCGAAAGCGGCGAACAGACGACAGTGTACCGACAGTCTTGCGACAGCACAGCCCTCTTGGGCCTTTTCTGGTCAGAGCCCGCCTAGTCCGGCGTTCGCAGGCGCTCAAGGATCTGCGCATCGGTGCGGCGCAAGGCCAGCATTCCGACGGCCGCGAGGATGGCCGGCACGATGGCCCACATCATCTTGGCGGCGGCCAGGAAAGTCGCCCCGGCGATCAGGCCGCCGACCAGCAGGATCGGGATGACCAGCAGCCAGTGGACATTCCCCCGCCGCCGGAAGTCGGCCCGGCGGCCGGGACGCTGGTACCAGATGTTGAGCATGCCGCTGGCCCAGGCCGCGGCGAAGGCGCCAACGGCCGACACCAATCCCACCCAGGGCGACCAGACGGCGACACCGATGATGGGCAGGGCGATGATGACCATGGTCGGGATCAGCCCGGCCCAGAGCTTGGCGCGGGACACCACCGACATCGGGGCAGGGGAGGCGACGAGCAGCTCGGGGGAGTCCTCGGCCGAGACCGTGATCCAGGTGAAACTGGAGGACAGCTGGCCGGCCATCACCGCCAGGAAGGCCGCCCCGGAGGGCAGCAGCAGGATGTGGCCGGAGTTGGCGTTGCGCACGAGGATGAAGGCCGGGATCAGCAGATAGAGCACCCGCAGCAGCACCTGGCTGAACAGGGCGATGTCGCGGAATATCAGCCGCATCTCCTTGCGCAGGGTGGCGGCGAAGGCGCCCGATGCGAAGGCGGCGGTATTGCGGGCCTTCTTCTTGCCGGTGTCGCTGCCGATGGCCATGGAGGCGTCGCGGGCGAAGCGGCGGCCCAGACCCTGGGTGACCAGCAGGAAGGCGCCGAGGCAGACGGCGACGACGATCAGCAGCGGGACGGGCTCACCCAGGACCGCGCGAAGCAGCAGGTCGGCGTGCGGCGGCAGGTTGAGGTGGGCCTCGCCGGAGATATAGGGGCGAAGCCAGCTCATGCGGCCGTAGCTGTAGTCGGTGTCCCGCAACAGGTTCGGCATCTGGAAGGCGAGGAAGACAGCCGCCCCGATCACAGCCGACAGCACCTGGGCCAGCACCCTGGTCCGGCGCGGACCCAACAGGCGGAAGAGGACCGTGGTCAGCAGCAGCCCGACGGCGCTGGACAGCAGGCCGAGCGACAGCAGCACCGGCAACAGGGCCAGGACCCTGGGTTCGCCCAGGACGGCGATAGGAACCACAAGCCCGAAGGCGATGAACAGCCAGAAGACGGTGACGCTGAAGGCGATGCCGGTGAAGCGGACAGCCAAAATCTTGCGCGCCGGGATGGGGGAGCTGAACAGCAGATCCAGGTCGTCGCGCATGTAGAGGACCTGGGCGGCGCGGGCGAGGGTCGAGGAGACCATCATCGTGAACATCACCAGGACGACCAGGTCGACGATGGTGACGATCAACGGATTGATCGGCGGCAGGCCGAACTCCCGGACCAGGAAGCCGAGCCCGACTCCGCCGGCGATCAGGGCGCCCATGAAGATGACCAGCGCGACCAGCTGGACGACCCGCGCCCGGTCGCGGCGCATTTCGCGCGTCATCATGCGCAGCTCGTGCATCGCGAGCCAGGGGATGGAGCCGGCCTTGAACATCAGACGGCAGCCGGCTCGGTCAGCTGCAGGAACAGGTCTTCGAGGCTGGTATCGCCGCGGCCACCCTGGGCGCGCAGCTGTTCGAGGGTGCCCTCGGCCAGCAGGCGGCCGCCCTGGATGATGCCGATGCGGTCGGCCATCCGTTCGGCGACCTCGAGGATGTGGGTGGTCAGGATGACCGTGCCGCCCTGGCGCACCCGCTCCTGCAGCACGTCCTTGACCTGCCGGGCCATGGCGGCGTCGAGGCCGGTCAGGGGCTCGTCCAGCATCAGCAGCTTGGGATCATGAATCAGGGCGCCGGCCAGAGCGGTCTTCTGCTTCATGCCGCGCGAAAAGCCCTCGCAGCGCTGCGACCGCTCTTCCCACAGGCCCAGCCATTTCAGCAGTTCCTCGGCCTTCAAGCGGGCCGTCTTGCCGTCGACGCCCCACAGGCCGGCGACGAACTCAAGGTATTCCATCGGATTGAGCCGGTCGTAAAGCATCGGCTCGTCCGGGGCCCAGGCCGTGATGGCCTTGGCGGCGGCCGCGTCGCGGATCGCGTCGATGCCGAAGACGCTGATCGACCCGCTGGTCGGGGCCAACAGGCCGGCGACCATGCGCAGGGTGGTGGTCTTGCCCGCCCCGTTGGGGCCGAGCAGGGCGTAGAGCTCGCCCGATCGTACGGTCAGATCGAGATCGGCCACCGCCGTCTTGCCGCCGAAGGTCTTGTTCAGGCGGCTCAGCACTAGGGCGTCGGTCACGGGGCGGCTCAACCTCTGATGATGTGGAACCCGTTATGGCTGAAGGCTTTCGGCGCGGCTAGATTGAAGACAGCCCGGATGTCCCGTCAGAAGGCGCCGCAGCGGTAGCCTTTGCCATCGCTCGCGCCTATGAAGGGTCGAATTCTGCGGCTTTGGATGGCGTTTGAGCATGGATGACGGATCGGCGAGCCCGGAGCGGCAGGACATCGCTCTGTTGCGGCGGCTGGAGGAGCGGGTGCTCTGGCTGGCCAGCTGGACCATCCACAACGCCAACCATCTGCGCGAGAGCCGCGACGGCCTGAAGGTCGGCGGTCACCAGGCCAGTTGCGCCTCCATGACCACCTTGATGACGGCCCTCTATTTCCGCAGCCTTCGTCCGCAGGACCGGGTGGCGGTCAAGCCGCACGCCAGCCCGGTGTTCCACGCCATCCAGCACCTGTTCGGCCGTCAGACGATCGACCAGCTGCAGCGGTTCCGCTCGCTCGGCGGAGCGCAGTCCTACCCCTCGCGGACCAAGGACATCGACGACGTCGACTTCTCCACCGGTTCGGTCGGCCTGGGCGTGGCGATGACCGCCTTCGCCAGCCTGACGCAGGACTATCTGGCGGCGCGCGGGGCGATCAAGCCGGACGCCATGGGGCGGATGATCTCGCTGCTGGGCGACGCCGAGCTGGACGAGGGCAACATCTACGAGGCCCTGATCGAGGCCTGCAAACACGACGTCCGCAACACCTGGTGGATCGTCGACTACAACCGCCAGAGCCTGGACGCGACCACGTCCGACCGGATGTTCACCCGCTATGGCGAGATCTTCGAGGCCGCCGGCTGGCGGGTCGAGACGCTGAAGTGGTCCAAGCGTCAGCTGGCCGCCTTCGCCCGTCCCGGCGGCGAGGCGCTGCGCAGCTGGATCGAGACGGCCCCGAACGACCTCTACTCGGCCCTGACCTATCAGGGCGGCAAGGCCTGGCGCGAGCGGCTCAGCGCCGATCTGGCCGGCGACAGCAAGGCGCTGAAGCTGATCGAGAGCTACAGCGACGATGACTTGGCCATGGTCATGACCGAGCTCGGCGGCCATTGTCTGGAGACCATCCTGGAGGCCTTCGAACGCGCCGCCGAGGACGATGCTCCACGCTTCTTCATCGCCTACACCGTCAAGGGCTGGCGGCTGCCCTTCCAGGGCCACAAGGACAACCACTCGGGCCTGATGACCCCGACCCAGATCGCCGAGCTGCGCGGCCGGCTCGGCGTCGTCGAGGGCGAGGAGTGGGACATCTTCTCCGGCCTTGGCGACAACGAACGCACCGCCCTGCGCCACACGGTCGACACGGCCCCCTTCGCCGCCCGCAAGGACGGCCGCAAGGTGGCGCCAAGCGTGGCCCTGCCCGGCGCCGACGACCTATTGGCGGCGGTCGCGGCGGACCGCGAAATCTCGACCCAGGCGGCCTTCGGCAAGGTGATGTTCGAGATCGCCAAGCGGACCGACGATTTCTCGGGCCGGGTCGTCACCACCTCGCCCGACGTGACGGTGTCGACCAACCTCGGCGGCTTCGTGAACCGGCGCGGCGTCTTCCATCGCCGGGCCCATGAGGACGTGTTCAAGAACCGCCGCATCCCCTCGGCCCAGGTCTGGTCGATGGTCGAGACCGGCCAGCACGTCGAACTGGGCATCGCCGAGAACAACCTGTTCATCGCCCTGGCGGCGCTGGGGCTGTCGTCGTCGCTGTTCGGTGAGCGGCTGTTTCCGGTCGGCACCCTGTACGACCCCTTCATCGCCCGGGGCCTCGATGCCCTCAACTATGCCTGCTACCAGGACGCCCGCTTCCTGCTGGTCGCCACCCCAAGCGGCTTGACCCTGGCGCCGGAGGGCGGGGCCCACCAGTCGATCGGCACCCCGCTGATCGGCATGAGCCAGCCCGGCCTGGACAGCTACGAACCGGCCTTCGCCGACGAGACCGCCGTGCTGATGGCCCACGCCTTCGACCGCATCCAGCGCGAGGATGGCGGCTCGACCTACCTGCGCCTGTCGACCCGCAGCCTGGAACAGCCGGTCCGCGCGGACGACGCCTGGCGCAAGGGTGTCATCGCGGGCGCCTACTGGATGAAGCCACCGGCGCCCGGAGCCCGCATGGCCCTGGTCTACAGCGGCGCCATCGCCCCCGAAGCCCTGGCCGCCTTCGAGGCTATTCTCGAGGACCTGCCCGAGGCGGGCCTGCTGGCCGTCACCTCGCCCGACGTGCTGCACGCCGACTGGACCGCAGCCGGCCGCGCCCGCTGGACGGGCGGCGAGGCGCGCGCGTCGACGGCCGAAACCCTGCTCTCCTCGCTGGCCCCCGATGCGGTGCTGGTGACGGTGCTGGACGGCTCACCCGCCGCCCTGTCGTGGCTGGGCTCGGTGCGCGGTCAGCGCGTGCGCGCGCTGGGCATGGAAAGCTTCGGCCAGTCGGGAGACCTGCCCGACCTGTATGCGAAGTACCGTCTGGACGCCGACGCCATCGTCGACGCCTGCGCCGACCTCCTGGCCTAACTCGGGTCCATCCGCAGGATCAGGCCGTCGTCGCCGAAGGTGATGACGTGGGTGACCTTGTCGCTGCCCCACAGGGTCCCGTCCGGCCGCTTCATGGTCTGGGCGGCGGTGACCACAACCCGGCCGTCGGGCAGGCCGTCCATGGTTACGGGCGTGACTTCGAAGTCCATCAGCTTGAACTGTTCGGTCCAGTAGGCCCCGACCGCATCGCGGCCCTTGATCGGCACGCCCTCAAGCATGTCCATCCACTCGGCCTGCGGGTCCAAGCCGGCGACCATGGTCGGCACGTCACGCCGGTTGTAGGCCTCGTAGAGGGCCTCCAGGCTCGCCTTGCGGGCTTCCATGCTGACCATGGCCCTACGCATCCAAACGATCCAGCCGCGCGATCAGACCATCGCGAAAGCCGAAGCTGTAGTCGACAGGACCATCATGCCACAGAGCGCCGTCGAGGCTGGTCACATGGTGATGAACCCGCACCTCCATGGTCCCGTCGGGGCGGGGGTGGAAGGCGGTCGGGGTGCTCTCGCCGGCGATGATGCTGAAGGCCCTCTCGTAGTAGCCGCGCACAGCCGCGACGCCGATCAGGCGCCGGTCCTCGTTCAGCTGGTCGGGGAAATCGACCTCGGGATGCAACAGGGCCATGACCGCATCGACGTCCTTGGCGTCGAGAGCCTTGTAGAACCGCAGCAGGAGCGCTCTCCGTGCGTCCATGGCGTCCTGGCTATTCTCCCGGCTTGTAGCCTGTCTCGACCTTCAGATAGGCGATCAGGTCACGGCGTTTGGTGTCGTCCTTCAGGCCCACGAAGGTCATGCGGTTGCCGGGCAGGAAGGTCTTGGGGTTCGCCAGCCAGTGGTCCAGCTTCTCGGCGTCCCAGGTAAAGCCGGCGCCCTTGAGCGCGTCGGAATACTTGAAGCTGCCCTGCGTCCCCGCCGTGCGGCCGAACAGGCCGTAGAGGTTGGGCCCGGTCTTGTCGGGGCCGCCTTGCGTAATCGTATGGCAGGACTGGCAGAGGGCGAAGGTCTGCTTGCCGGCGGCCAGGTCGGCGGTGTTGTAGGGCGCGGGCAGGGTGGCCAGGATGGCCGCCTTCTCGGCGTCGGTCAGCTTGGGCGCGGGCGGCGCGGCCGGCGTTGCAGGGGCGGAGTCGGTCTTGCCCGGTTCCGGCGCGGTTGGACCGCAGGCGGCGGCGAGGGCCGCGAGGGCGATGATCCCGGAAGCGACGAAGGCGTTGCGCATCTAAAGTTTCCTGGCTGAAGAGTCAGATAGGTCGTGACTGTGAGGCTTTCAACGGCATCACAACGTTATGCGATTGAGGCTAATCATCGCCGCTCGGGCGTCCCCGCCCCGACTTGATCGTCCCCCGGCGCGACTTTGCCGAAAGCCGTCGCTCCTTGGAAGCCTTGGTGGGACGAGTCGGGCGACGTTTTGGCGGCGGCGGCTGCGCAGCCTCCGCAATCAGCGCGGTGAGGCGCTCGATGGCGTCCGCGCGATTGCGTTCCTGGGTGCGGAAACGGTTGGCGGTCAGCACGATGACGCCGTCGTTTGTCAGGCGCGATCCGGACAGCTTTTCCAGCCGCTCGCGGACGTAGTCGTTGAAGGACGGCGAGTTTCGAACGTCGAACCGCAGCTGCACCGCGGTCGCCACCTTGTTGACGTTCTGGCCGCCGGGCCCGGACGCGCGGATGAAGCTGAGCTCAACCTCGCTGTCGTCCAGATTGATGGCGGGGGTAACGGGGATCATGGCGGCGCACCGATAGACCGCGCCGCCATGATCCGCCAGCCGTTGGTTTCAGCTCAGTTGAGGGTGTCGCCGCCGCGACCCTTGGGATCGGGGCCGAACCGGTTGGGGCCCGGCGTTCCATCCAGCACCTCGAAGATCAGCAGGATGATGCCGCCGACGAATGGCACCAGGCTGATGAAGATCCACCAGCCGGAGCGGTCGGTATCGTGCAGCCGCCGGACGGTGACCGCGATGGACGGGATGAGCGTGCCCAAGGCGAGGACGCCGATGATCATCAGAAGCAGACCGGCGATCGGGCTCAACTCGCCCGTCACCTGAAAGTCGCCCATGAAGGCGAGCATGGGGACGTAGAGCACCATAAAGACGATCACCAGGAGCAGGGTGAACAGCCAGTACTCAGAGCGGCGAGCCCGACCCTGGAAGTCGGCGTATTTGCGCAGCGGCGCGAACATCAGATCCATGACAGCCCCTTTCAACCCGTTGATCCCCGCCTTGGGGATAATGGATCGAGCCTGCCCGACACTCGCCTGTCAGGCAACCACCGTTCTGTGAAGCTCAGCCGTCAGGCGACTATGCCGTCCTGTGCCCCCATGGCCAACCGGGGATCAGGGCCATGGCGGTTTGTTCCGGCCGTGCCCGGCAGCAGCATGAAGATGAAAAGCACCAGGTCGCCCAGCGGCGCCAGTTTGAGCAGGGCCAGCCAGCCGCTCATGTCCTGGTCGTGCAGACGTCGCACCGTCACCGCCAGTTCGGGCAGCAGCAGGGCCAGGTAAACCAGGAGCGCCGCCAGAAGGATGCCGATTGCAGTCGGGCTCGGATCTTCGATCCCCGCGGCGACGTCAACGCCGACGACGGCGAAGAAGGCTATGCAGAAGGCGATGGCCAGCAGGAACCGGAACAGGAAGAACAGCCAGAACTCTGTACGCGTGGCCCGACCATAGAAGTCGGCGTATTTGCGCAGCGGCGCGAACATCAAGTCCATGTAGCGGTCCTCCCACCCGATGGGTCGAAAGGCCGGAGCGTGCAGGAGGGACCGCCGTTCGGCAACGGCCAATCGCGGTCAGTCGAAGACCCGGCTCAGGCTCTCATTGGACTGATCCCGGCGCAGGGTGGCGTAGGCCGCCGAGGTGACCGACCCCAAGGCCAGAGGTATGGCCCCCATCAGGAAGATGTAGAGCGGGATGCCGACCACGATGAGGCCGATGATCAGGGCGACTGGCGGCCCACTCGATTGAGCGGCCGCGGCCCCCATGATGCTGCCGAGGGAGAGGGCGGCCAGCAGGAAGTACAGCACCACCAGGAGGACGATAAACATGATGTACGAGACGACGTAGTAGCCGAACAGCGCCAGCCTGCGGCCCTCACTGGCCCGAAAGCTGTCGCCGAAAGCCGCGAAGACGCCTCTGCGCTCGACCACCTGGGCCGCCGGCGCCATGCCGAACAGCACGCCGATGATCATCCCGGGAACGAGGAGGAAGGTCCAGCCGATGATCAGCATCAGCCACAGGAGGATCGTGATCCCCAGCTGCGGCAGGAAGCAGCGCCAGCCGGTGTTCCAAGCGCCGCTGAAGGTCGGCTTTTCACCGCGCAGTTCGAGCTGGGCCGCATAGCCGTTGACGCCGGAGACGAAGCTGGCCGAGGCGAGTGTGCCCAGCAGGCTGAAGAAGCCGCCGATCCCTGAGCCAGCGTCGCCAGTGGTCTCCAGCTGTCCGCCGTTGAAGACGAGGGTGGCGACGACCTGCAGGAGGGCGAAGCCGAAGCTGACGAGGGCGATGCAGCCACCAAGCCGCAGCAGGTTCCGCTGGAACATCGAGACGGCGCGCGTCAGGGCGTCACCGATTTCAAACTCAGGTACTATGGCCACCGGAACGCTCCCCCAGACTGCCGCGGACTATAGGACAGATTCGGCGCCCGTCATGGCCGTCGCTTGGCGATGTTCACCGCCTGGTCCAGCGCCTGGAGAAACCGGCTGCGGTCCTCACGGCCGAACGGCGGCGGCCCGCCGGTGATTTCGCCGGTCGAGCGGATGTGTTCCATGATCGAGCGGGTGGCCAGGGCCGAGCCGATACTGTCGGTGGTGAACTGCCGGCCATTGGGCTTCAGCACCTGGGCTCCGGCCTTGAGGCAGAGATCGGCCAGGGGGATGTCGTTGGTGATGACGATGTCCCGCGGCCCGCAACGCTCGGCGATCCAGGCGTCCGCGACATCGGGGCCGGCGTCGACGATGACCCGTTCGACCAGCGGCGACTGCGGGACCATCATGAAGCTGTTGGCGACGACGAAGGACTTCAGGCCATAGCGGCCGGCGACCTTGTAGATCTCGTCCTTCACCGGACAGGCGTCGGCGTCGATGAAGACGCGGATGGGGTTGGTCATGAGCCGTTCCTAGCAGCCGCCCCGGCTTTGTCAGCCATCGAACAGATGAAACCAATGTTCGTCGTTAACGTTTGGCCTCTGAACGCCCCGCTTTGAGGGGGCCAGGAGGGTCTCATGCGCAGGTTCTTCAAGCGGCTGGTGGCCAATTTCGACGCGCTGATCTGGAACCTGACGGCCGGCCCGCAACCGCGCCACTAGCAGGATGGTGCCGGCTGCAGGGATTGAACCCGCGACCTTCGGTTTACAAAACCGCTGCTCTACCGCTGAGCTAAGCCGGCGCGCTTGTGCCTGCAAGCGAGGGCGCCCACATGCGATAAACCGCGCGTTTCGTCCAGCCTGAAAGACCCGCCGATGTCCAAGCCCCTGACCATCACCATCCCCCACCAGCTTGGCCTGGCCGAGGCCCGCAAGCGGATCGAGGAAGGCTTCGGCAAGATCGAGCAACAGTTGGCCGGCGGCGGCCAGGCCAAGGTCGAGAAGACCTGGGCCGGCGACACGATGAATTTCACCGCCCTGGCCATGGGCCAGACGATCACCGGCGCGCTGCATGTGCTGGAGCAGGAGATCAAGCTCGACATCGTCCTGCCCGGCATCCTCGGAATGCTGGCCGGCAAGGTGAGGGACAAGGTGCAGCGCGAAGGCCAGTTGCTTCTGGAAAACAAGAGCAAGTAGGCGCCGGAGCGGGCTAGCCGGTCCTCACGCAGGTGAAGCCGTAGCGGACCGCAATGAACTTCCGACCCTCTCCGGTATAGACCTGCGCAATCTGCGGCGTTTTCCAGTCGACGTAATAGACTTCGGCGGGAAGAGGGTGAGCCGGGTCGAGCGGGTTGGGGTGCACGACGACGAAGGCCGACATCACCTCACCGTAGAACCGGCCTTCCGAGTGGTAGGTGACATTGAGCCACTGTTCCCCGCCCTTCATGACCGGGCCCGGCTCCTGCTTGCGCCAGAGGCTGGCCTTGCCGTTGTCGTCGACCTTGAACTTGAGGGTTTCCCTGAGTTCGCCGTTGTCAGCGGTCCGAAACTCGCAGGTCAGCCCGGCGGCATGAACTGGGCCTGCGAGAGCGGCCAACGCCAGGGCTGCACAGAGCAACTTGCCTTTCATCACGTCCTCCTCGGAACTACGCCTCCGCCTGTTTGACGGCGCCAGCGCGCCATTTCGAACCAATCGACCAGCAGATCACCCCGACGGCGACGATGCCGATCAGCAGCGTGCAGACGGCGTTGATCTCCGGCGACACGCCCAGGCGCACCTGGCTGTAGATGCGCATCGGCAGGGTGGTGGCGCCCGGGCCGCTGGTGAAGCTGGCGATAACCAGATCGTCGAGCGACAGGGTGAAGGCCAGCATCCAACCCGCCAGAATCGCTGGGAAAATATTGGGCAGTGTGACTTGCCAGAAGGCCCGGGTCGGGGTGCATCCGAGGTCCTGCGCGGCTTCCTCCAGCGCCTTGTCGAAGCTCGCCAAACGAGATTGCACGACCACGGCGACGTAAGCCATCGTCAGGGTGGTGTGGGCCAGGGTCACGGTCAGGAAGCCGCGGTCGATCTTCAGGGCGACGAACAGCAGCAGCAGGCTGAGCCCCATGATGACCTCCGGCATGACCAGCGGCGCGTAGCTCATTCCCGAAAACAGCGTCCGACCCCGGAAGCGGCCGTGGCGCGTGAGGGCGACTGCGGCCAGGGTTCCCAGGATTGTCGCCAGGGTGGCGCTGATCAGGCCGACGCGGACGGTGACCCAGGCGGCAGCCATCAGCTGGTCGTTCTGGAACAGGCTGCCGTACCATTTGGTTGAGAAGCCGCCCCAGACGGTGACCAGCTTGCTGGCGTTGAACGACCAGACGACCAGCAGCAGGATCGGCAGGTAGAGGAAGGTGAAGCCGAGGGTCAGGCTGACCAGATTGAAGGGGGAGGGGCCGCGTCTCATGCCGCCGCCTCCAGGGCCTTCACCTGCTGGCGCTGGTAGAGGACAATTGGCACGACCAGGGTCAGCAGCAGGACCACCGCCACCGCCGAGGCGAACGGCCAGTCCCGATTGGCGAAGAACTCCATCCAGATAGAGCGGCCGATCATCAGCGAGCCGGGCCCGCCCAGCAGATCGGGAATGACGAACTCGCCGACCATGGGGATGAAGCAGAGCAGGCAGCCGGCGATGACGCCCGGCAGTGAGAGCGGGAAGGTCACCTGCCAGAAGCTCTTCCACGGCGGCGAGCCGAGGTCGGCGGCGGCCTCCAGCAGGGTGTGGTCGAGCTTTTCGAGCACCGCGTAGAGCGGCAGGACCATGAAGGGCAGGTAGCTGTAGACCAGGCCGATCTGCACGGCGGCGGGCGTGTAGAGCAGATCCGCCGGCGGCAGGCCGATGAGGCCCAGCCCCGCGTTCAGCAGACCTTCGGGCTTGAGGATGCCGACCCAGGCGTAGACCCGGATCAGGAAGCTGGTCCAGAACGGCAGGATGACCAGCATGAGAAGCAGGCTGCGGGTCCCGGGTTTGCAGCGGGCCATGCCGTAGGCCATCGGATAGCCGACCAGCAGGGCCAGGATCGTGCCCTCGGCCGCGAACCGCAGGCTCGACACGTAGGACTTGGCGTAGAGGCTGTCGCTGCCCAGCTGCTTGTAGGTCTCGAGGTCGAGGCCGGCGAAGAAGGCCTTGATGCCGCCGATCCCGGCGCTCCAGTCGATCTGCGGCGCATAGGGCGGGATCGACAGGGCGCTGTCCGAAAGCGACAGCCGGAAGACCATCAGGAAGGGCAGGGCGAAGAAGACCAGCAGCCAGGCGTAGGGGATCAGCGCCGACAGCTTCGGCCACCGGCCCGGAGCCTTCTGCGTCTTCACGAGACCAGCACCACGCTGGCGTCGTCGGCGAAGGTCACAAAGACCTTGTCGTCCCAGCCGATGGGCCGCTCGACGATGCGGCTGGCGTTGGCCTTGGCGACCCGGATCAGCTTCTCGCCCGGCAGCTCGACGATGTAGTTGGTCCAGTCGCCGGTGTAGCCGATGTCCCAGATCTCGCCGGAGAGCACATTGTGGGTCCCGGCCGGCGGGGGTTCCAGGCTGATGCGCATCTTCTCGGGCCGCACCGCCAGGTTCACGGCGGTTCCGGCCGGCGGGCAGTCGTCGTCCAGCACATAGAAGCCGTCCGGGGCGCCTGCGGCTGACAGTCGGGCCATCGGATGCTCGATGGCGCTGACCCTGGCCTCGAACAGGTTCACGTCACCGAGGAACTCGGCCACGTAACGGTTGGCCGGGGTCTCATAGACCTCTTCCGGGCGGCCGATCTGGGCGATCTCGCCCTCGCGCATGACGGCGATGCGGTCCGCCATGACCATGGCCTCTTCCTGGTCGTGGGTGACGATCAGGAAGGTCATGCCGAGCTCGACCTGCAGGTCCATCAGTTCGAACTGGGTTTCCTCGCGCAGCTTCTTGTCCAGGGCCCCCAGCGGCTCGTCGAGCAGCAGCATCTGGGGCTTACGGGCCACCGCGCGGGCCAGGGCGACCCGCTGCTTCTGCCCACCCGACAGCTGGTCGGGCTTGCGCCGGGCAAACGGCTTCAGCTTCACCAGTTCAAGCATCTCGACCACGCGCGCGGCGATCTCACCCTTGGGCAAACCCTCCTGCTTGAGACCAAAGGCGATGTTCTGCTCGACGGTCAGGTGCGGGAACAGGGCGTAGGACTGGAACATCATGTTGATCGGCCGCTGGTGCGGCGGGATTCCGGCCAGGTCCTGTCCGGCCAGGGTGATGGTTCCGGCGTTGGGCGTCTCGAACCCGGCCAGCATCCGCATCAGGGTGGTCTTGCCACAGCCCGAGGGGCCGAGTAGGGCGAAAAACTCACCCGGATAGATGTCCAGCGACACGTCGTTGACCGCCGTCTGGTCGCCGAACCGCTTGGTCACGCCCTGAAAACGGACCAGCGGCGTGGCGGCCGGATCGTTCCAGGGCGCGAACGTGCTGCGCACCGCTCCGATGTTCAGCCTTTTGCCGGCGCCCTTTGCCGGCCGCCCCCCCCTTGGAGTGTTTTGGGCCGTTGTGTTCATTGCCCGGTGGTGACCTTGGTCCACTCGCGGTTCACCACCCGAACCAGCGCCTGGTCCTTGGTGGTGGTCACGAACAGTCGCTGGAAGACCTCCGGCGTCGGGTAGACGTTCGGATCATCCCGCACCTCGGCTTTGACCAGCTGGGTCGCCGGCAGGTTGGCGTTGGCGTAGTTGGTTGAGTTGGACGCCCGGGCGATGATCTCCGGCCGCATCATGAAGTCGAGGAACTTGTAGGCCGCCTCGGGGTTCGGTGCGTCCGCCGGAATGGTGAAGACGTCAAACCACACCTGGCTGCCTTCCTTGGGGATGAAGTAGCCCACTTCCACATTCTTCTTGGCCTCGTCGGCGCGGTCGCGGGCCTGCAGGATGTCGCCGCTGTAGCCGATGACCACACAGGCGTCGCCGTTGGCCAGGGCCTCGATGTACTCGCTCGAGTGGAACTTGCGCACATAGGGCCGCAGCTTCAGCAGCAACTGGGTCGCCGCCTCATAGTCGGCCGGGTTCTTCGAATTGGGGTCCTTGCCCAGGTAGTGCAGGGCGACCGCGTACATGTCCTCGGAGGCGTCCAGGAAGTAGACGCCACAGTCCTTCAGCTTGGCCAGGTTCTTGGGATCGAACACCACCGACCAGCTGTCGAGCGCCGCGCCCGGCAGCCGCTTGGCCACCTCGGCCTTGTTGTAGCCGACGCCCATCGTGCCCCACATGTAGGGGACGTTGTACTTCGCGCCGGGATCGAACGGCTCCATGCGGGCCATCAGATCCGGCCACAGGTTCTTGCGGTTCGGCAGCTTGGCGAAATCCAGCGGCTGGATGGCCTTGGCCGTGATGTAGCGGGGCAGGTTGTGGTTCGATGGGGCGACGATGTCGTAGCCGGTGCCGCCGGTCAGGACCTTGGTTTCCAGCACCTCGTTGGAATCGAAGGTGTCGTAGACGACCTTGTAGCCGGTCTCCTTGGTGAACTCCTCAAGCAGCGCCGGGTCGATGTAGTCCGACCAGTTGTAGATCTTCAGCGTATCGCTCTTGGCCTTCTCGCCGCCCTCGCAGGCGCCAAGTCCCAGAACCGCCACCGCCGTCATGGCCACGGCCAGCCGCCGCGTCATCGAACCAAGCATCGCGCCCTCCACAATTCGTCCCTGCCGGCATTTATAGGGTCAAGCCGCCCGGCGTTAAGCGGTTTTGCCGGATGACTGTCATTCAGGCGCGACCTCGCCTATATCCGCGCCCCATGACGCGCGTTCTGATCACCTCCGCCCTGCCGTACATCAACGGGATCAAGCACCTCGGCAATGTGGCCGGGTCGATGCTGCCCGCCGACGTCTTCGCGCGCTTCAAGCGGGCCACGGGCGCCGAGGTCCTCTACATCTGCGCCACTGACGAGCACGGCACCCCCGCCGAGCTGGCCGCCGCCGAGGCTGGCCAGGATGTGCGCACCTATTGCGACGAGCAGCACCAGCTGCAGCACGACATCGGCCGCGCCTTCGGCCTGTCGTTCGACTGGTTCGGCCGCAGCTCCAATCCGCCCAACCACCGGCTGACCCAGCACTTCGCCGAAGTTCTGGAATCCAAGGGGCTGATCGAAGAGCGGACCGACAAGATGGTCTACTCGGTCGATGACCGACGCTTCCTGCCCGACCGCTATGTCGAGGGGACCTGCCCCCACTGCGGCTTCGAGAAGGCGCGGGGCGACCAGTGCGACAACTGCGGCAACCTGCTGGACCCGGTCGACCTGATCAATCCCTACAGCAAGATCTCGGGCTCGCGGAACATCGAGGTTCGCGACACCAACCACCTTTACCTGCTGCAGACCAAGGTCGAGAGCCGCATCCGCCAGTGGGTGGACGGCAATTCGGCCAACTGGCCGCACCTGACCCGCTCCATCGCCTACAAGCACCTGGATGAGGGGCTGATCGACCGCGGCATCACCCGCGACCTCGCCTGGGGCATCCCGGTGGTCAAGGACGGCGCCCCGCGCGCCGGCTTCGAGGACAAGGTCTTCTACGTCTGGTTCGACGCCCCGATCGAATACATCGGCGCCACGGTCGAATGGTCGGAGGCCGGCAACGGCGACTGGGAGCGCTGGTGGCGCACCGACAAGGGCGCCGACGGGACCGAGTACGTCCAGTTCATGGGCAAGGACAACGTCGCTTTCCACACCGTCAGCTTCCCGGCCACCATCCTTGGCTCCGAAGAGCCCTGGAAGACGGTCGACCGGCTGAAGGCCTTCAACTGGCTCAACTGGTACGGCGGCAAGTTCTCGACCAGCGAGAAGCGCGGCGTCTTCATGGACACGGCGCTCGAGCTGCTGCCGCCCGACCTGTGGCGCTGGTACCTGACGGCCAACGCGCCGGAAGGGTCCGACACCGCCTTCACCTGGGAGCAGTTCCAGTCGGCGGTGAACAAGGACCTGGCCGACGTGCTGGGCAACTTCGTCAACCGCATCGCCAAGTTCGCCGAGAGCAAGTTCGAGGGCGTCGTGCCGGAGGGCGGGGAGCCGGGAGAACTGGAAGCCAAGCTCTGCGCCGACATCGACGCCGGCATTGCCGACCTGACGGCGCAGCTGGAGGCCATCGAGGTTCGCAAGGCCGCCCAGGCCCTGCGCGCCCTCTGGGTGCTGGGCAACGAGTACCTGCAGGTCGCCGCCCCCTGGACGGCGATCAAGACCGACCCCGTGCGGGCGGCGGTCGTCGTGCGCACGGCCCTCAACCTGGCGGCCCTCTACGCACGACTGTCGGCGCCGATCATTCCGTTCGCGGCCGAGAAGATCGCCGAGGCCTTCAACCAGGGCTGGCCCCTGGCCTGGCCGACCGAAGGCGCGGCGGTGGAACTGAACCGGCTGGCGGTCGGCCAGACGATCCGCGCGCCCGAGGTGCTGTTCAAGAAGATCGAGGACGAGCAGGTGGCCGAATGGGGCGAGCGGTTTGGCGGCGAAGCCTAGGGCCTACCGGAACCGCCAGGCCTCTTCCGCCGCCATCCGCAGCGCCCGGCTCTTGTGCAGGGTCTCGTCGTACTCGGCGTCGGCGTCGCTGTCGGCGACCACGCCGCCGCCGGCCTGGACGTACAGCATGCCGTCCTTGATCAGGCCGGTGCGCAGCACGATGCAGGTATCGACCGACCCGTCGGCCCCGAAATAGCCGACGGCGCCGGCGTAGGTCAGGCCGCGCTTGACGATCTCCATCTCGTCGATGATCTCCATCGCCCGCACCTTCGGCGCCCCTGACAGGGTGCCGGCGGGGAGGGCGGCCATCAGCACGTCCACCGGGTCGAGACCGTCCGGCGCATCACCCTCGACGTTCGAGACGATGTGCATGACGTGGCTGTAGCGCTCGATGAAGAAGCTCTGGGTGACGCGCACCGACGCCCCCTTGCCGGTCGGCGCGATGTCGTTGCGGCCGTCCTCGCGCAGACGGGCGACGCGGCCGACGTCATTGCGGCCCAGGTCCAGCAGCATCAGGTGCTCTGCCCGTTCCTTTGGATCGGCCAGCAGTTCGGCCTCCAGCGCCGCGTCCTCTTCCGGCGTCGCGCCACGCGGACGGGTGCCGGCGATGGGTCGGATGGTGATCTTGTTGTCGCGCAGCCGCACCAGGATTTCCGGGCTGGAACCGACCAGCTGGAAGGGCCCGAAGTTCAGGTAGAACAGGAAGGGCGAGGGGTTGGTCCGCCGCAGCGACCGGTAAAGGGCAAAGGGCTGGCCCGCGTAGGGGGCGCTGAACCGGTGGCTGGGCACCACCTGAAAGATGTCGCCGGCCTCGATGTAGTCGCGGCAGCGCTCGACGATCTCGCCGTACTGGCCCCGGCTGACGCCCGGCTCGAAAGTCACGGTCCCGGCCGTCATCGCCGGACCAGGGGCCGGCATCGGCCCTTCCAGATCGGCCAGCACCTCGGCCAGGGTCGCCTGCACCTCGTCCCAGGCCTGTTTGGCCGACACCCCGGCGCGGGGCCGGGCCGGGGCGACCAGCAGGATCTCCTGGGCGATGGCGTCGAAGACCGCCACCACCGACGGCCGGATCATCAGCCCGTCGGGCAGGTCCAGCGGATCGGGATTGACGTTCGGCAGCCGCTCGACCAGCCGCACCATGTCGTAGCCGATAGCCCCGAACACCCCGGCGCTCGGCGGCGGCAGTCCGGCCGGCAGCTCGATGCGCGAAGCGGCGACCAGGTCTCTCAAACTGTCCAGCGCCCCGCCGTCCTGGGGCGTGAAGCGGTCGGCGGCTATGTCCTCACCGGCCGCGATCTCGGCCTTGTCGCCGCGACAGCGCCAGACCAGGTCCGGCTTCATGGCCACGATGGAATAGCGGCCGCGCCAGGCGCCGCCCTCGACGCTTTCGAACAGGAAGGCGTAGGGACGGGCGCGGGCGATCTTCAGATAGGCCGAGACCGGCGTCTCGAGATCGTCGATCAGCCGGGTCCAGACGACCTGCGGCCGCCCGCCGTCCCAGGCCGCCGCAAACGCATCGAAAGAGGGTTCGAGGGCGGCCTGCTGGGTCACTTGGACTTGGCGTCCTTCGGCTTGTCCTTGTCGGCCTTGTCCTCATAGGCGGCCGGATCCTCACCCAGAGCCTTCAGGGCGCGGGTGCGGTCGGACTTCGGCTTGATCGTGTCCTTGGCCCAGGCGCGGGTCGTGGCGTCGATGTCGGTGTAGATATCGCGGGCGAAGCTCTGACGGCCCATCTCGGTAGCCTGGGCGATCTGGCCAACCTCGCCGGGGCGGATCGCCCCGATCCTGCCGACGGCCAGCCCGCCGCCTTCGCCCTGCACCGGAACGGCGAACACCTGGCCGGTGGCGCCGGTGAAGACGGTCGTCAGCAGTTCGTTGCCCAGCGCCGCATGTTGGCGCGCGCTCTGGCGGGTCATCTTCGGCAGCGAGACCAGCTTGTAGCCGCCGGACGCGGCGATGGCCGACAGGCTCTCGCCCTTGCGGGCGCGGTCCGACAGGGCCTTGGCGCGGTCCTGCATCATGCGGGCCTGCTTCTGACCGACCAGCAGCTTGGTCAGTTCCGGCCGCACCTCGTCCAGCGACGGCGGCGAAGGCGGAATGATCTTCTCGACGCGGACGAAGAACTGATCGCCGGCGCTGACCTCGATCAGGGTGCTGTCCGAACCGGCCGGCAGGCCGAAGGCGGTTTCCAGAACTTCCTTGGTCACGACCTTCGGATTGACCGGGTTCTTGGGGTCAAGGCCCTGACCCTGGGCGGTCATCGTCGGCAGGGTGACCACCGTGGCCCCGACCTTGGCGGCCGCCTGTTCCAGCGTCGCGCCCTGGCTGTGGACCTTGTCGAAGGCCTGGGCCTGCTCATAGGCCTTGTTGGCCGCGGCCGATTTCCTGACGTCCGCTTCCAGCTCGGCGCGGTGCTCTTCGAGCGAGGCGGTCTTGGCGGGGGTGACCTTGGTGACCTTGATCACCGATTGGCCCAGCTCGCCCTGCAGGCCGCCGCTGACGCCGCCGGCCGGCAGGCGGAAGGCCGCTTCGGCCACGGCCTTGTCGAAGATGGCCGACTTCGGCTTGTCGTTGTTGTTGATCACTTCCGCGCCGACCGACTTGGCGATGACCGCCGGGTCCTCGCCCTTGTTCAGGCGGGCGGCGACCTGGCTGGCCTGGCCGGCGTTCTTGACCGGGATCTGCACGAAGCTGCGCAGTTCCGGCGACGACAGCGAATCCTTGCGGAACTCGAAGCGCTTCTGGACCTCGGCCGGATCGGCCGTGACCTTGCCCTCGAACTCTTCGGCGTTGAAGCGGACCAGCTTGATGACCCGCATTTCCGGACGCATCAGTCGGGCGGCGTTTTCCTTCAGGAAGGCCTGCATCTCGGCGTCGGTCGGCGGCGGCACGGCGCCGACGCTGGCCGGGGTGACGATGAAGTACTCAAGGTCGCGCTCTTCCAGGCCGTAGGCGCCCTGCAGCGCCGAATAGATGCGCGGCGCCTTGAAGCCGGCCGTCAGCGAACCGACGAACTGGCTCTCGATGATCTGGCCCTCCAGACCCTTGCGGTAGGTTTCGAGGTCCAGACCGTTGTCGGTCAGAAGCCTGGCCAGCGCGTCGGTGTTCAGCTCGCCGGTGATCTCGTCGAACAGCCCCGGGTATTGCGCCAGCTGCTGCTTCATCTGTTCGTCGACCAGCGAGGCCGGAACCTTCAGGCCCATCTTCTTGAAGACCGCGCCCATCGCCTCGGTGCTCATGAGCTCCTCGAGCACCTGCTTGTCCAGACCGCCGCGAATGGCGTCGGGCGTGGTGATTTCACGCTGGTACTGCTGCTCGGCGTTCTTCCGGGCCCGTTCGAAGAGGGTCTTGAACTGCTGGGGCGTGACCGTGCTGTCGCCCGCCTTGACGATCCAGGTGCCGGCATTGCCGGTGATCGCGCCCAGCACGTCCATCTGCGTGCCCAGGAAGGCGGTGCTGATCATCACCAGTCCCAGCAGCACGGCTGCAAACCAGGACTTCATCAGCTTCTTCATCGTAGCGAGCATCGGGTCTTTTGAACCTTTGAGACGGGCGGCGTGCGAGGCCGTGAACGGCGGGTATAGTCGGCCCTTCCCGGAGCAGGCAAGCGCGGCGGATTGTTGGCGTGACATCGGCGGCTGGTGCGGCTAGTTGCGGCCATCGCATTTGAGAGGGATCGCCCGCCCATGACTGCCGCCCGCCCGCTGGTCGCCGGAAACTGGAAGATGAACGGTCTGGCGCTGTCGCTGGACGAGGCGAGGGCGGTTTCGGCCGCGGTCGACGCCCATCCGCCGGCCTGCCGCGTGGCCCTGTGCCCGCCGGCGACGCTGGTGGCGCGCATGGCCGAGCTGCTCAACGGCACGGGCGTCGGGGTCGGCGGCCAGGATTGCAGGGCCGAGGAAACCGGCGCCTACACCGGCGACATTTCCGCCGAAATGCTGGCCGACGCCGGCGCCGCCCTGGTCATCCTCGGCCACTCGGAGCGCCGGGCCGGATACGGCGAAAGCGACGCCCTGGTTTCCGCCAAGGCCGAGGCTGCCCTGCGCGCCGGCCTCGAACCCATCGTCTGCGTCGGCGAGACCCTGCAGCAGCGTGAAGCCGGCGATACGCTTCGCGTCGTCACCGGCCAGGTCCGCGGCAGCCTGCCCGCCGCCCTCGCCGGCAAGCCGTTCGCGGTGGCCTACGAGCCGGTCTGGGCCATCGGCACCGGCCTGACCCCGACCCTGGAGCAGATCGAGGAGGTGCATGTCGCCATCCGCGCCACGCTCGTCGAGGTGTTCGGCGAGGCCGGCATGGTTCCGCCGATCCTCTACGGCGGTTCGGTGAAGCCCTCGAACGCCGCCGAGATCCTGAAAGCCCGTGAGGTCGGCGGCGCGCTGGTCGGCGGGGCCTCGCTGAAGGCGGCGGACTTCCTCGGGATCGTGACGGCGGCCTGAGGCTTAGCGAAGCTGCCCACGATTATACCTGGCCCAGGCTTGGGAAGAGGGGCGTTTGCCGTAAGTCTCTGATCGGCAGTGATATTTCGGTTGCGGCCCAGGCTGGGAGAGTAGGCGCCGGCGTTGACAGGGCGTAGGCGCCGAGGCTGGGAATGTTGACGGCTCAGTGCGATGCGGCGCCTACGCAGGCGCCGGAACGTTCGGATGTCGCGGCGCGGCGGCCCGTTTTCAGGTGAATATGTCTAGACATATTGTCTAGGCCGTTGAACTTGAACGGTTTTCAGGCCGCTTCGAGGGCCCGGTCGATGGCCTTGCACAGACGCTCGGGCACATCGGCGCCCGAGATGGCGACCTTGCCGCCGAAGATGGTGAAGGGCACGCCGCTGACGCCGGCCTGGTGGGCCTGGTAGTGCTCGCGGGTGACGGTGTCCTTGTCGGCGCCCTCGGCCAGGGCCGTCAGCACCACATGGCGCTCCATGCCGATGGCCTCGGCGATGTCGGCCAGCACCACCGGATCGCCGATGTCGCGCAGCTCGACGAAATAGGCCTTCATGATCGCCTCCAGCGCGGCGGCCTGCAGACCCACGGTGTGGGCCCAGCGGATCAGCCGGTGAGCGGCGTTGGTGTTGGGCGAGATCGGGATTTCCGCCAGTTTCAGCTTGAGGCCGACGCTGGCGGCTTCCTTGTCCAGGGTCTCCAGGGCGGCGGCGCGGCGCTCGGCGTTGGGAAACTTGGCGGCCATGTAGTTGGCCCGGTCGACGCCTTCCTCGGGGATGGCGGGGTCGAGCTGGAACGGCCGCCACAGCACCTCGACCGGCACATCCGGCCGCTGGGCCAGCGCCAGTTTCAAACGCTCCCAGCCGATGTAGCACCAGGGACAGACCACATCGGCGATGAAGTCGATCTTCAGGGGGCCAGCGGCGGTCGCGTCTGTCATCCGGCTTCTCTCTGCAACGCCCGGGCGGCGGCCCGCTCCAGGGCGGTGGCGGCGTTTTCGCCCCTCTCGATCTGGGCGACGCCGATGTCGAAATCAACGGTGAAGGGCGTCTTTCCCTCACCGGCCTCGAAGGCGGTGCAGGCGATGACGGCGGCGATGCGCTCGGCGGCGGCCCTGGCCGAGGCCTGCGGCGTGCCGGGCAGGGCCAGGGCGAAGACCTCGGGCCCCAGACGGGCGGCTGTATCCTCCGCGCGGACCAGACGGCCGATCATCGAACCGATCTGCGGAATGGCCCGATCCAGCCAGCCGCCGGCCCGGGCGCTGCTGACCTCGGCCCGTTCGGACAGGCGCAGGACACAGACGCTCATCGGCCGGTTGCGGGTGCGCGCCGCCTGGGTCAGCCGCACAAGGTGGGCGGCGAACAGGTCGCGGGTGAAGAGGCCGGTGGCCGCGTCCATCAGGCCCGATGAGCGGGCCTTTTCCAGCGCCTTGCGGATGGCCGTCTGGCGTCGATAGCTGCGCGCCAGCTCGATGACCCGCTTGGCGGTCTCGGTCTCCGGCGTTTCCGGCGAAGCGACATCGGACACCCCCCGATGGAAGGCCTCCGAGGTGGTCACATAGGAATCGGCCGCCAGATAGAGCAGGGCAGGGATGTGATAGAGCCGGGTGTTGCGGCGCATACCCGCCGCGATGCTGAGCGCCTCGGCCTGGTTGTCGCCGGCCCACAGCACGACCGAATCGAAGGCCCGCTCATGCAGGTAGTCGAAGGCGGTGAAGGCGGTGAAGGCGCCGACCACATCGCAGCCGCCGCGCGACAGGGCGTTGCTGAGGGCCAGGAACTGCGGGGCCGGCTCGCCGACGGCCAGGATGCGATAGGGGCCCGGCGACTGCTCGGGCAGCTCCAGCCGGCGGCCCTTGTCGGCGAAGGTCTCGAGGCGGAGTTCGAACTCTTCCTCGGCGATGGCCATGCGGACCAGGCTTTCGAGCCGCAGCACGGCTTGGGCCGGGTGCAGGGGCGGGGCGAGGGTCAGGTCGAAGGCGAAGCTGTCCAGCTGCGGATCCGGATCGCCGATGGCGATGACCGGCAGGCGGCGCGGGGCACAGGCGGCCTTCAGGCGACGGGCGAGCGTAAGGGCGTCAGCTCCGCCGCTGGCGGTATCGACGATGGCGGCCTCGATCTGCAGGTCCCCCAGCGCCGCCAGGGCCGCATAGGGCCCACGCGCCGTGATGGTCCGCCAGCCAAGCCGGTCCAGCCCCTCGGCCAACGGCCCGGCCAGCGCGTCGTCGCGCGCCACGATCAAAATCCGGGCCTGAACCGTCAACCTGCCACCCTCGATCGGCCGCGCCCCCGCGGGCAGCCAGATTCGTCACACAAGCGAGTACAATAGCAAAGTGGCGGCGGGGAGATAGCGCGACATATCAAACCGCTACAGAAGCATGCCCCACAACCGCACATCCCGCCGCTCGCCGCCTCGATCTACGTGGCCCCGCAGATAGCCTTCCTCTTCGAACCCCAGCTTCAGCAGCAGCTTCTCAGACGCGTCGTTGCCCACATGCGTGCGCGCCCACAGCCGCTGGATGCCCTGGGTAACCGCGAAGTTCATCACCGCCTGCATGGCCTCATAGGCATAGCCCCGGCCCCAGCTGTCCTTGCCCAGGATGAACCCGACCTCCGCGCGATGATGGCGCCAGTCGATGTCCGACAGGTCGCACAGCCCCAGAAACGTCTGGTCGCCGGTCAGCCGCATGGCCCAGTAGAAGGCGCGGTCCTCGTCCATGGCCGCCATCTGGCTGCTCAGCACCTGGTCGACGATATCGGGATCGTCGATCTCGGCCACGTCCCAGTGAGCCATGACCTCCGGGTCGGCCATGATCGGATGGACCAGCGGCGCATCGGCGGGGGCCAGCGGGGTGAGGGTCAGGCGCTGCGTCTCGAGAATCACGGACGTTGAACTCCCACTGCTGCGCCCCCAGCTATGGCGTGGCCGTCTGCATGGTGCTAGAGGGGCCGACTTCATTTCGCGGGCTCGACGAGTCCGCCCCGACCAGAGACCGTTACGCCGTGCAATTCATCACCATCGCCCTGCTGTGCATCAACATCGTCGTCGCCGGTCTGCTGATCGGCGCGGTGCTGCTTCAAAAGTCCGAGGGCGGCGCGCTCGGCATGGGCGGCGGTCCGTCGAACTTCATGAGCGCCCGGGGCACCGGCGACCTGCTGACGCGGATCACCTGGATCCTGTTCGCCATCTTCCTGGGCATCTCGATCAGCCTGACCCTGCTGGCCGCCGCCAACCGCGCGCCGGCCGCGGGCACCAACCTGCGCATCGATCCCAACAGCATCAAGTCGGCCCCGGCCGACCTGCTGGCCCCGAAGACGCAGGCTCCGGCCACCAGCGACGGGCTGCCCTCCAGCATCACCGTCCCGGCCCAGCCGCCGGCCGATCTGATGCCGGGCGCCGCTCCGGCCCCGGCTCCGGCCACCACGCCCGAAAAGAAATAGCGTTCATTCACAGATTTGAGGCATCGCGGGGCGCGCGCTCCGCGAATCTCGCCTATATCTGACCTCCCATGGCCCGGTACATTTTCATCACCGGCGGCGTGGTCTCTTCCCTTGGAAAAGGTCTGGCGTCCGCCGCCCTCGGCGCGTTGCTGCAGGCACGCGGTTACAAGGTTCGACTGCGCAAGCTCGATCCCTATCTCAACGTCGATCCGGGGACGATGAGCCCCTATCAGCACGGCGAGGTCTTCGTGACCGACGACGGGGCCGAGACCGACCTCGACCTGGGGCACTACGAGCGCTTCACGGGGGTCAGCGCCAAACGCGCCGACAACATCACCACCGGCCAGATCTACAAGACCATCATCGAGAAGGAGCGGCGCGGCGACTACCTCGGCGCCACGGTCCAGGTGATTCCGCACGTCACCAACGAGATCAAGGAGTTCGTCCTCTCGCCCGCCATCGACGAGAACGGCGACGAGGCCGACTTCATCCTGGTCGAGATCGGCGGCACGGTCGGCGACATCGAGGGCCTGCCCTTCTTCGAGGCCATCCGCCAGCTGGGCCAGGAATTGCCGCGCGGCATGAGCTGCTTCGTGCACCTGACGCTGCTGCCGTTCATCAAGACGGCCGGCGAGATGAAGACCAAGCCGACCCAGCATTCGGTCAAGGAGCTGCGCTCGATCGGCATCCAGCCCGACATCCTGCTGTGCCGCTGCGAACAGCCGATTCCGGCCGAGGAAAAGCGCAAGATCGGCCTGTTCTGCAACGTCCGCGCCAGCGCCGTGGTCACCGCCATGGACAGCGCCAGCATCTACGCCGTGCCGCTCGATTATCACCGCGAGGGTCTCGACCGGGAAGTGCTCGACGTCTTCGGCCTGAGCGATGCGCCGGCGCCCGATCTGACCCGCTGGGAGCAGATCAACGACATCACCGTCAATCCGGACGGCGAGGTCACCATCGCCGTCGTCGGCAAGTACACGGTGCTCAAGGACGCCTACAAAAGCCTCATCGAGGCCCTGGCCCATGGCGGCGTCGCCAACCGGGTCAAGGTCAAGCTGGACTGGGTCGAGAGCGAGACCTTCGAGAACGAGGACGGCGCGGCCGCCAGCCGCCTGGAGGGGGTGCACGGCATCCTCGTCCCCGGCGGCTTCGGCGAACGGGGCGCGGAGGGCAAGATCCTCGCCGCCGAATTCGCCCGGGTCCGGAACGTACCCTACTTTGGAATCTGCTTCGGCATGCAGATGGCCGTCATCGAGGCCCTGCGGAACTGCGCCGGCATTCCCAATGCCAGCTCCACCGAGTTCGGCCCCACCGAAGAGCCGGCCGTCGGCCTGATGACCGAATGGACGCAGGGCAACGCACGGGTCCAGCGCAAGGAAGGCGACGACCTGGGCGGCACCATGCGGCTGGGCGCCTATCAGGCGGCCCTGACGCCCGGCTCGAAGGTGTCCGAAATCTACGGCTCGACCGACATCAGCGAGCGTCACCGCCACCGCTACGAGGTCAACATCAACTATCGCCAGGCCTTCGAGGACGCGGGGCTGAAGATGACCGGCGCGTCGCCAGACGGGGTGTTGCCCGAGATCGTCGAGCGCGAGGACCATCCCTGGTTCATCGGCGTCCAGTATCACCCGGAACTGAAGAGCCGCCCCTTCGCGCCGCATCCGCTGTTCGCCAGCTTCATCGCGGCGGCCAAGACGCAGAGCCGGCTGGTCTGATGGTTCAACGCTTTTCTCCGTCATCCCGGCCGGAGCGAAGCGCAGAGCCGGGACCCAGGGGCCGCCTCTTGAGTTGCGGCCGCTGCCTGGTCCGCGATCCGTCACCCCCTGGGTCCCGGGTCGCCCCTGCGGGCCGCCCGGGATGACGGCGGGGAGGGTATGTGGCCCCTGCACCCTCTGCTGCACCGTCCTCGACATCCCCGAGCTGTCGAAGCCGGCGGGCAAACCCTGCGTGCACCTGTGCGCCGGCTGCGGCGTCTATCCCGACCGCCCGACACCCTGCCGCACCTTCACCTGCGGCTGGCTCGCCACCGAGGCCCTGGGCGAGGCCTGGCGCCCGGACGTCGCCGGCTTCCTGATCCGCGATGAGCGAGCTGACGGTTTCCTCTGTATCGACGCCGATCCGGAGCGCCCGGAGGCCTGGCGCGCCGAGCCCTACCACAGCCAGATCCGCGCCTGGTCACGGATGGTCCATGACCAGACGGGCTGTGTCGTGGTCTATGTCGGTCAGGAGACGCTGGTGGTCTTCCCCGAGGAAGAGATCGCCCTGGGCGCCGTCGGCCCGGCGCCCACCCTGCAGGTCGGCTACATCCGGCGGGGCGGGGCGCGGCGGCCGCTGGTCAGGCTGCTGGAAGGCGAATCGATCCTGCGGGAATGGGTCGGAACGGCCAGCCGATAACCGGCCAGGACCAGGCGGGCGGGGCAAACCGCTGCGCACTTGCATCGCCGGGCCTGTTGAGGCATACACCCCCGCTCACGCGGCGGCCCCACCGGCCGCCGTACCCGTTTCATGCTCAGCGAGCAAAGATAGTCCGATGGCCGTTCCTAAACGCAAAACCTCGCCCTCCAAGCGCAACATGCGTCGTTCGCACCACGCCCTGGGCGCCAACTCCTTCGTCGAAGACAAGGACACCGGCGAGCTGCGCCGTCCGCACCACGTCGACCTGAAGACCGGCATGTACAACGGTCGTCAGATCATGACGCCGAAGGAAGACTAGTCTTTCCACCTCGCCTGAGGTCGTGACGCCGCCCGCGCCCCGCGCAGGCGGCGTTTCGCGTTTCTACCCCTGAGGCGCTAGCCTTGGCCCCGTCCCCGCGCCTGGATACCGGCCCGCCGCGCCTCGACGGCTTCGGGCGTGACCTTGCGATTGTGCTTGCTCGACCGCTTGTGCTCCAGAGCCATGCCGTCCTCGAAGCTGCGCCCGAAGCCGTCGTCGATCAGCCGCTTGTAGAAGCTCAGCGTCTCGACCGGGATCGTCGCCATGTCGGCGGCCAGCTTCATCGCCGCCGGCATCAACTCGTCGGCCGGCACGACCCGATTGACCAGCCCCCAGTCGGCCGCCGTCTTCGCATCCAGGAAGTTCCCGGTCAGGCTCAGTTCCTTGGCCCGGTAGACCCCGATCAGCCGCGACAGCTTCTGTGACAGCCCCCAGCCCGGCATGATCCCGACCCGCGCATGGGTGTCGGCGAACCGCGCGTTCTCCGAGGCGATCAGCACATCACAGGCCAGCGCCACCTCGAAGCCACCGGTGATCGCCACCCCGTTGATCGCCCCGATCACCGGCTTGGTGCACAGCTCGATCGCCTTGACCGGGTTCTCGTCCGCCCCTTCGGCGTTGGCCGCCCCCATGGCCTTGGCGTCGGAGCCCAGCTCCTTGAGGTCCAGCCCCGCGGTGAAGGCCCGCGTCCCGGCCCCGGTCAGCACCACCACCGAAACCTCCGGATCGCCGTCGATGTCGACCATCGCCTTGTAGAGTTCCGAGCGCAGCGCCTTGGAGAGGGCGTTCATCGCCTCGGGGCGGTTCAGGGTGACGACGGCGATGCCGTCCTTCTTCTCGACCAGCAGCATGGGAGTCTCCTTGTTGCGCACAGCCAAGCGCGCACGCCGCAAGGGTAGTCAAGCGCTCCCAAACCTTGCCCCGAGGCCCCTGCGCGGCTAAGCACCCGCCAGCCGCGCACAGGGAACCCCAATGGCCGAAATCATCGACATCATCGCCCGTGAAATCCTCGACAGCCGGGGCAACCCGACGGTCGAAGTCGATGTGGTCCTGGAAGACGGCTCGTTCGGCCGCGCCGCGGTGCCCTCCGGCGCCTCCACCGGCGCCCACGAGGCGGTCGAGCTGCGCGACGGCGACAAGAGCCGCTATCTCGGCAAGGGCGTCCAGAAGGCGGTCGATGCCGTCAACGGCGAGATCTTCGACGCCCTCAGCGGCATGGAAGCCGGCGACCAACGCCGCATCGACACCCTGCTGATCGGCCTCGACGGCACGCCCAACAAGGCCCGCCTGGGCGCCAACGCCATCCTCGGCGTCTCCCTCGCCACGGCAAAAGCCGCCGCCGTCAGCGCCGACCTGCCGCTCTACAAGTACGTCGGCGGTGTTTCCGCCCGCGTCCTGCCCGTGCCGATGATGAACATCATCAACGGCGGCGCCCACGCCGACAATCCGATCGACATCCAGGAATTCATGATCCTGCCGACCGGCGCGGAGTCCTTCAGGGAAGGGTTGCGCATGGGCGCCGAGATCTTCCACGCCCTGAAGAAGGCCCTGAAGGACGCCGGCCACAACACCAACGTCGGCGACGAAGGCGGCTTCGCGCCCAACCTGTCCTCGGCCGACGAGGCCCTGTCCTTCGTCATGAAGGCCGCCGAAGGCGCCGGCTATCGCGCCGGCGACGATTTCCTGCTCGGCCTCGACGTGGCCTCGACCGAGTTCTTCAAGAACGGCAAGTACGAGCTGGAAGGGGAGGGCAAGTCCTTCGATCCGGCCGGCATGGTCGGTTATCTCGAGGGTCTGGTTTCGCGCTTCCCCATCGCCAGCATTGAAGATGGTTGCGCCGAGGATGATTTCGACGGCTGGAAGCTGCTGACCGACGCGCTTGGCAAGAAGGTCCAGCTGGTCGGCGACGACCTGTTCGTGACCAACCCGGCCCGCCTCGGCGACGGCATAAAGCGGGGCCTGGGCAACTCCATCCTGGTCAAGGTCAACCAGATCGGCACCCTGTCGGAAACCCTCGACGCCGTCGATATGGCTCACCGCGCCGGCTACACCGCCGTGATGAGCCACCGCTCGGGCGAGACCGAGGACAGCACCATCGCCGACCTCGCCGTCGCCACCAACTGCGGTCAGATCAAGACCGGCTCCCTGGCCCGTTCGGACCGGACGGCGAAGTACAACCAGCTGCTGCGCATCGAGGAACAGCTGGACGACCAGGCCATCTACCTCGGCCGGGCGGCGATCAAGCAGCGCTGATCCCGGCGCGGGTTCCAGTCAGTTCGGCTGCCGGCGCCCGGTCATCGGGAAGCTCTGGCCGGTGTGGTAGACGACGACGCCTTCGAAACTGGCGGCGTCCGTTCCCAGCCTGCCTGAGAACACCACATCGCCCTGCGGCGAGCCGACGACGATCCTCAGCCGGGCGCCGCCCTGCTCGACGGCGCGGATCGGCAGCACCTCGCTACCCTGGTCGGTCGTCAGCGACCCGCCCAGGCGGTCTTCCGGTCCTTCGATGCGGATGACTCCGTTGGTGACGCCGCCAGGCGTCGGCACCTGGAAGGTCCAGGTCCCGCGAAGGCTGGCCGGCGGCGCGGGCGGGGCCGTCGCGCAAGCGGTCAGCAAGAGGGTGGCGGCGAGCGCGGCGATCAGGGTTTTCATGGGCATTGAACCTGTGGGAGATGTCGCGCTAGTCAGGTCGGACGCCGACCGCAGCAACCGACATTTCGCGAAATGACCGCAATAGCGCGCCAACGGTATGACGGGCCCGTCAGGCATCTTGCGACGGCGCTGGCGCTGGGCCTGCTGTTCGGTTGGTTCGCGCCGTTCGGCTCCAATCCCGCCCTCGAGCCCCCGGCTCGTTTCGCCTTCTGGCTGGTTCTCATTCCGCTCGGCTACGGCCTTGCACTCGCCGCCGGGCGTATCATCGGAGCCCGGCCCGCCCTGGCGCGTCTGCCGCTCGCCCTCCGACTGACGTTGATGGCCCTGGCCTCCGGCCTTGCGAACACCCTGGCGACCGCATTGGCCATGCGCCTGGCGCTGCCGGAGCGGGGCATAGCACCCGGGGAACTGCCGTTCCTGCTGCTCGCGGTGACCGGTGTGCAGCTGGTTCTCTCGGCCGTCGTCCTGGCATGGCCGGGTCGCGACTCTCCCAGGGGCCCCCAACCCGAAACGGCCGGAAAGCCGGCCTTCCTGACCCGGGTTCCCGCCAGACTTGGCCGCGACCTGATCGCCGTCGGATCGGAGGACCACTATGTGCGAGTCCACACTTTGCTGGGCTCGCACCTCCTGCTGATGACCTTCACCGAGGCGCTTCGGGAGCTCGATGGACAGGACGGCCTGCGAGTTCATCGCTGCTGGTGGGTGGCGCGGTCACGCATCGAGGCAGTCAACCGTCGGGGCGCCCGCACCGCCCTGGACCTGTCGACCGGCCTCCAGGTTCCGGTCAGCCGGCAATACCGCGCCGCCGTCCGCGCCCTGGTCTAGCGAGGCTCGCGCCGAGTTCCTTCAAATGGCCTCGCGCAGCATGGTCAGGGCCATGACCACGGCGGCCAGCTGCACATCGATGCGGTCCGGGCCGTCGAAGCGTTCGACCGCGTGGCGGATGCCCCGGTTGCTGCGGGCCGTGGCGAAGTGGACGGTGCCGACCGGCTTCATCGGGGTGCCGCCGCCGGGACCCGCGACGCCGGTGATGGCCACGGCGATGTGGGCCGTGCTGTTCTCCAGCGCCCCCTCGGCCATCATCCGCACCACCGGTTCGGACACCGCCCCGACATCGGCCAGCAAATCACCCGGAACCCCGAGCATCTCCTGCTTGGCGCGGTTGGAATAGGTGACGAACCCCCGCTCGATGACGTCCGAGGCCCCCGGGATGCTGCAAAGCGCCCCCGACACCAGCCCGCCGGTGCAGCTTTCGGCGGTCACGATCCGCAAACGCTGGTCGCGGCATTCTTCCAGCAGCAGCCGCGCCAGGGTCTGGATTTCCAGGGGAAACATGAGGGGTGGCGCTCCGGGCTGGTCAAAGGGCAGGGATAGCCCAACATCGCCCGGCTGGCTGTTCAAGACGATTCGGAAAATCCATGACTGACGCCGTTCCTCTTCCCGCCGAGCCCACCGATCCGGCGGCCCATCAGAAGCTGCCCTGGCTCTACGTGCTGGCGGTGTTCTGCGGCGCCTCGATGGTCTTCATGGTTCAGCCCATGGTGGCCAAGCTGGTGCTGCCCCAGCTCGGCGGCTCGCCGCAGGTGTGGAACACCTCCATGGCCTTCTTCCAGGGGGCGTTGCTGGTCGGCTATGGCTACGCCCACTTCCTGCAGAAGATCCCCCGGGCCCGGACCCAGGTGCTGATCCACCTGGGCGTCATGATCCTGGCGGCCACCCTGCTGCCCCTGCGCATCACCACCCTGTTCGGCGAGCCCGGCGCGACGCCGCCGGCCCTCTGGCTGCTCGGCGTCCTGGCCGTCTCGATCGGCGCCCCGTTCGCGGCCCTGTCGGCCACCGCCCCGCTGGTTCAGGCCTGGCACGCCAAGGTCCATGGCCGGGAAGGGGGGCCCGAACCGTGGGCGCTCTACGCCGCCAGCAATCTGGGCAGCCTGCTGGCTCTGCTGGCCTATCCGGCCATCTTTGAGCCGGCCCTGTTGCTGCACGACCAGCGCTGGGGATGGAGCGGCCTCTACGTCGCCTTCATCGGGGTCATGGTCCTGCTGGCCCTCAACATCCGCAAGAACGACACCGCCCCGGCGGCCACCGCCGAGCAGCCCGCCGCGCAGCCCGTGGCTGTCAGCTGGAAGCAGCGCCTGACCTGGATCGCGCTCGCCGCCCTGCCGTCCAGCCTGATGCTCGGCGTCACCGCCCACCTGACCACCGACGTGGCCAGCGCGCCCTTCCTGTGGGTGCTGCCGCTGTCGCTCTACCTCTTGACCTTCATCATCGCGTTTCAGACCCGGCCGATGATTTCGCCCCGGCTGGCGCTGATCCTGATGTCGACGGCGCTGATCGTGACCGTGGCGACCATGCCGTTCGGCTCCCCGAACGTGCTGTTCACCCTCGGCATACACCTGGCGACCTTCTTCCTCTGCGCTCTGGTCTGCCATCAGGCCCTGGTCGCGCGGCGGCCCGATCCCAGCCGGCTGACCGACTTCTATCTCTGCATGTCGATCGGCGGCGTGGTCGGCGGGGCGTTCAACGCCTTCGTCGCCCCGCTCGTGTTCAACACCGTGGCCGAGTACATCATCGTCCTCTGCCTCTGCGCCCTGGCGCGGCCGTTCGGGGCCCTGATGCCCAACCGCCGCCAGCTGATCCTCAGCGTGGTCATGGTGCTGGGCTTCGTCATCGCCCTTCTCTCGGTGACCGACAGGTTCTGGTATTTCTTCGCCGATCCCGATCACGCCTTCAGCGCCCTCGGCGTCCTTCGCTGGCTGTCCGTCCTTGGCCTGCTGGCCGTCGGTGGCCTGGCGACCGCCGCCTGGGCCCGCCGCAGCTCGGACACGCCCCCTCGCAAGCTCGAATGGGGCTTCCTCGTCATCGCCGGTGTTGCCTGGGCCCTGGCCCTGCTGGCCGCCCTGGTCCCCGGTACGGCCCTGCGGCCGCTTCAGGGGATGCAACTCATCGACCTCGTCATGGTGCTGGTGGTGATCAGCGCTCTGGCCATCGGAGCCGCCATCATCCTCTTCAAGCTGAAGCCGGAGCTTGCGGTGGAGCCCACCGCGCTGGAATGGCTGGTCATCGCCTTGGCCGTGATCGGCGCCGATCTCGCCTTCCTGGCCCTCGCCGGGCAGTTCACCACGGACAAGGTCGCTCCGCTGCTCATCGTCCGCGTCGCCGGCGCCGTCGGCGTGGTCAGCATCGCCGTCTGCGCCGTCTCCCTGCGCGAGCGGGCGCTGCTGTTCTTCGCCGCCATCTGCCTGCTGGCCTACGCGGCCTACACGATCGATCCGCACACAGACTACTACAAGAGCCGCCGCAGCTTCTTCGGCGTCGTCCACTTCGCCTACGCCGACATCCAGGGTTACGGGAAGATGGGAGCGGACTTCGACCCCAAGCTGCCGGGTAACGTCCGCGTCTTCTCCCACGGAACGACCCTGCACGGCGCCCAGGCGCTGGATCCGGCCTACAAATGCAGGCCTTTGGTCTACTACGCGCCCGAAACGCCGATCGGCCAGGTCTTCCGCCGGGTCCAGTCGGTCAAGCCGGCGGCGACCTATGGGGCCGTGGGTCTTGGCACCGGCGCGGTGGCGGCCTACGTCCGGCCCGGCGACCGCATGACCTTCTTCGAGATCGATCCCCATGTGATCGAAACCTCGAGTGACCCGAAAGTCTTCAGCTACACGACCGACTGCGCCAAGGGACCCGTCGACTATGTGCTCGGCGACGCCCGCCTCACCCTCGAGAAACAGCCGGCCGGCAAGTACGACATCCTGCTGATCGACGCCTTCTCTTCGGACGCCATCCCGGCCCACCTTCTGACGGTCGAGGCCATGAAGGGCTATCTGGCCCGGGTGAAGCCGGACGGCATCGTCATCCTGCACCTTTCCAATCGCCACCTGGAACTGATCTTCCCGGCCGCCTCCGTGGTTCACGCGGCCGGCGGCCATGCCCTGTTCCAGGGCCACAGCGCCGCCGACGGCAAGCCCAACTACTGGGAGTCTTCGGAGGATGTGATGATCGTCGCCAAGGACCCGGCCGTGCTCACCGCATACGCCGCCGAGCCGCAGTGGCTGCTCCCGCCGCCGCCGAAGGTGCGGGCCTGGACCGACGACTACACCAACCTGGTCGGAGCGATGATGGCCAGCGTCCGCTGGGGCGGCCAGCCGGGCCGGCGCTGGACCTGGCAGACCGAGGCCGAGGCTAGGCGGGCGTCTCGACCAGAGCCACAGCCTGCGCCGCCAGCCCCTCCTGCCGGCCGGTAAAGCCCATCCCCTCGGTCGTCGTCGCCTTGACGCTGACCCGGTCGAGGGGAAGGCCCAGCAACTCGGCGAGCCGGGCCCGCATGGCTGCCCGGTGCGGCTTGATCTTGGGCCGCTCGCAGATCAGCGTCAGGTCGACGTTGAGGATGTGGCCGCCCCGCGCCGTGACCATGTCGGCCGCGTGTTTGAGGAACAGGTCCGACGGCGCGCCCTTCCATTGCGGATCAGTCGGCGGGAAGTGGTCGCCGATGTCGCCCTCGCCGATGGCGCCCAGGATGGCGTCGGTCAGGGCGTGCAGCCCGGCGTCGGCGTCCGAATGACCGATCAGCGTCTGGTCGTGATCGATGCGCACCCCGCATAGCCACACCGCCTCGCCCGGCCCCCAGCGATGGGCGTCGAAGCCCTGGCCGATGCGGGTCACCCGCTGCGCGCCCGCCAGCAGTTCGGCCATCTGGAAATCCTCGGGATAGGTCAGTTTCATCAAGGCAGGATCGCCGGCGGTCAGGGCGATCCGGCCGCCATCGGCCTCGACCACGGCGGCGTCATCGGTCGGCTCACCCGAACCTGCCCAGTTCACATAGGCCTGCGCCAGTCGCCCGGCACGGGCTGCCTGCGGTGTCTGGGCCCGCCAGAGGCCATCCCGGGACACGGTTTCCGTCCGCCCCTCGGCGACCCGCCGGAGGGTATCTGCCACCGGCAGGGCGGGGAGGGCGGCGTCGGCGCTCTCAAGGGCCGCGAGAAGATCACGAACGTGGGTCTGGTTGACCAGCGGCCGGGCGGCATCGTGGACCAGCACCGGCATATCCGCATCAGCGGCCAGAGCGGCGAGACCCGCCTGCACCGACAGCGCCCGGGTGTTCCCGCCCGTCGCCAGCCGCCAACCGTTGAGGCCGGCCAGGACTTCGTCGGCCGTCACCCGCGCCTCATCGGCGACCACCACGACCACGTCAGCGGCGCCGGCGCCCAGCAGGCTCTCGACCGACCATCGCAGCACAGGCTTGCCGGCGAGATTGCGCCATTGCTTGGCGGCGCCGGGTCCGGCTCTAGTGCCGCTGCCGGCGGCGACGATGATGGCGGCGAAACGCATGGCCGTGTCATAGAGCGACGGCTGGCAAAGAGGAAACAGGGTTTGACGGGATGAAGCTCTTCCACCAGCTGCTGGCCAACAATCTGGTGGCCAACATCACCAACTACACCGTCTGGTTCGCCATCACCTTCTGGGTTTATCTGGAAACCCGGTCTGTGTTCGCCACCGGCGTGATCGGCGGCATCTATCTGGTGCTGACGGCTGGCCTCGGCTTCTGGTTCGGCAGCCTGGTCGATCACTTCCCCAAGAAGCGGGTCATGCTGGGCTCCAGCGCCGCCTCCTTCCTGTTCTACGCCGCCGCCTTCATCGCCTACGACCTGGCCCCGAAGGGCAGCCTGCACGACGTCGCCGGCTGGCGGCTGTGGCTGTTCATCGTCCTGGTCATGATGGGGGTCATCGCCGGCAACCTGCGCGGCATCGCCCTGCCGACCCTGGTCACCGCCCTGATCCCCGAGGACCGCCGTGACAAGGCCAATGGCCTGGTCGGAATGGTCAGCGGCATCGGCTTTCTGACCACCTCGGCGATCAGCGGCTTCCTCGTCGCCTGGGGCGGCATGGTCTACAGCTTGGCTTTCGCGCTCGGATTCACGGTCCTGGTCTTCCTGCACCTGCTGACCGTGCCGCTGACCGAACCGAAGCTCGAGACCAAGCCCGGCGAAGCGCCGCCGCTGCGCAAGATCGACATCCGGGGCACCATCGCCGTCATCGCCGCCGTCCCGGGCCTATTCGCCCTGATCTTCTTCGCCAGCTTCAACAACTTCCTGGGCGGCATCTACATGGCCCTGCTCGACGCCTATGGCCTGTCGCTGGTCAGCGTCCAGACCTGGGGCCTGCTCTGGGCGGTCGTCTCCTGTGGCTTCATCCTCAGCGGCCTCCTGATCTCCCGCGTCGGACTGGGCTCAAAGCCGCTGCGCACCCTGCTGCTGGTTAACCTCGCCGTCTGGACGGTCAGCGCCTTCTTCACTATCCAGGCCTCCATCATCCTGCTGACCATCGGCTGTTTTATCTGGCTCTTCCTCGGCCCCTTCGCCGAGGCGGCCGAACAGACCACCCTGCAGAAGGTCGTGCCCTACGAGCGCCAGGGCCGGGTGTTCGGCTTCGCCCAGTCGGTCGAACAGGCGGCTTCGCCGCTGACCGCCTTCCTGATCGGCCCGCTCACCCAGTTCGTCGTCATCCCCTTCATGACCGACGGGGCAGGGGCCGCGGCCATTGGCGGCTGGTTCGGCACGGGTCCGGCGCGCGGGATCGCCCTGGTGTTCACCATCGCGGGCCTGGCCGGGGTGCTGGTGACGGCGCTGGCTTTTGCCTCAAGCGCCTATCGCCGGCTGTCGGCGGCCTATGCCGAGGGTCCCGCTAACCCAGCTTGAAGGTCGGCGGCGGCAGGGTCAGACGGGTGTCGCCGACAGCCTCGCCCTTGAAGAAGCGGACCAGCAGGGCCTGAACCTCCGGGTGCGCTTCAAAGACATTGTGGCCGGCGTTCTCGACGATCACCCGCGCCCGACGTCGGAACTGGGCAGCGACCTCGGCCTGCTCCTCCAGCGGTGTACGCCCGTCGAGTGTGCCGGAAACCAGCAGGGCAGGGTGGTCGATCCGCATCGGGGCCCGGAAAGCTTCGCCGAGATCGACCCCGGGCACGGCCCCCAGCAGGTGCGGCATCGGGAAGTTCAGCGCATCGCCGAGCACGGCCGTCTTCGCCTCGCGCGCCACCAGGGCCCGCCGGCGCGGTGAAATCCCCGACGCCAGATCCATGGCTTCCGGCATGCCGTTCACCCCGGGCAGCCCGGCGATCTCGGCCATAAACGGGGTCAACACCGACATCTCTCCGGCATCAAGCGCCAGGTAGAGGCCGGGCAGCATGACCAGGGTCTCGGGATTGGCGATCAGACTGCCGGCCAGCAGCTGCACGGCAAAGCCGCCGACCACGACCTCCGTCGGCGTCCCGCGCACCGGAACGGTCATCCGGGCCGGGCTGGCTTCCAGCCGCTCATGCACCCGCCGCATCAGTGCGGGCAGGTCGGGGATCGCTGCCCGCATGGCCGGGTCGGCGCCGATCAGGGAGTCGATGCGGCGCAGATAGGCGTCGATACGGCCCGGCCGTTTCACCGTCTGGTCCTGGCCCTCAAGGCTGGCGAGGGCGACGCGGCCGACCCTCGGGCCATGGCGGCGCAACATCGACAATCCCAGATGCGAGCCATAGCTGATGCCCCAGAGATTGACCGTCTCCGCCCCCAGATGCCGCCGCAGGTCGTCGATGTCGTCGGCGCTCTGGGCGGAATTGTAGCCGCCCATCGCCACCCCGGCGGCGGTCCAGTCGGCCCAGGCCTTCTGGAACTCCGCCCGAACGTCGGCGGTCAGGCCCGCGCGGGTGAACGGCGGCAGCGGTGCGGTCGACGGCGGCCGCCTGGGGATTGCGTTCGACGCCCCGGTTCCGCGCTGGTCGAAGGCGATGACGTCGGCGACCTCGCGCAGCGCCATGAAGATCGGAAAGCGCCTGCCGGCCGCCGCCCCGGTGGCCGTCCCGCCCGGACCGCCGGCCAGATAGACGATCGGCGGGCCCGGCTTTGCCGCCGTCGACGGGAACCGCACATAGGTCAGGGTGATCCGCCGCGAGCGGGGGTCGCGGCGATCCTCAGGGACTTCGAAGGACCCGCGCTCCGCATCGGTCTCGACCCCGCGTGAACTCTTGAAACGGAAGGGCTCCGCCGCCCCGGCGCGCGAGGCCAGGGCATGGAAGGGAAGGGCGAGGCCGGCGGCGAGGACGGCCCGGCGGTCAATCTGCGTGTCGGTCATGGCCCCATTTCAGCCCATCGTTCGGACCGCCCCGCCAGCCGCGCTTCGGTCAACGGCCCGTGCTGCTCGGTCAATGGCGGCCCGGTTCGGCGAACGGCGCCCTATAGTCGGTCGCATGTGGCGGACACTTCTTCTCGCCGGCCTGCTCGCGGGTCTGGCGCCTATGGCTCATGCGCAGGTCAGCCCGTGGGAGCTGTGCCGGGCCGGCCCAACGCTCACCGACTGCCGACCGGCGCCGCACAACATCGATCCCCAGGGGCGCGACCTGTGGATCCGCTCCACCATCCAGGCGCCGGCGGATTCTCAACCGCGCGCCCTGTACGTCGTCGGCGCCGCCGCCTCCGAGGCGTGGCTCAATGGCGCGCGATTGGGCGTCAACGGCCGACCCGGCAAGACGGCCGCCGAGGAGGTCCCCGGCCGCTACCAGAAGGCATTCCCGATCCGCGAGACCGCCTGGCGTCCCGGCGCCAACGAGATCGTGCTGCACTTGTCATCCTTCCACGGACCCCTGCGGCTGGATCACCCGATGGCCCTGCTACAGGTCGCTCCATATCCCTTGCCGTCGAACGGCCCGATGCTGGCCATTACCTTCGTCGCCGCCGGGATGCTGTTCGCCGCGGCGTTCGGCTTCGCCGTCATCCACGCCATGCGCCGCACAGGCTCCAGCCTCCTGCTGTCAGCCATGGCCGGGGTCGCCGGCCTGCAGGCCATCGTCGAAAGCCTGCGCCCACTCTTCGCCTATGCCTATCCGCTGCACGCCTGGCGGCTGGGAGCCATCTGGCTGCTCTCAGCCGCCTTTGCCCTGCTACTGGTGGCCTATGTCGCAAGCCGGTTCCAGCCGGGGGCACGGACCCGGATCGTTCTCCTGACCCTGCCGGTTGTCGCCGCCACAGCCCTGGCTCCAGGTTTCGACTTCAAGACCGGCCTGGCGCTGCTCAGTGGCGTCGCCATTGCCTTGGCCGTCACGGTCCTGGGCGCCGTTCGGCTGCGGCAGCCCTCCGCCGCCATGACACTGGCATGGCTGACCCTGTTCCTGGTCCTCGGGCTGGGGTTTCCGCGATGGCTGGTCGATCTCTCCTTCTTCCTGCTGGCGGCAGGCCTCGTCCTGCCGCTGCTGATGGCGGAGGTGGTGCGCCTGGGCCGTGACGACAAAGGCCGTGAAGCCGCCCTGACTCGCGCCGTCGCGGTCCCTGATCGACTGACCGTCGCCTCGGCGCGCGGCGTCGATCTGGTGCCCATCGCCGACATTGTCGCCATCGTCGGCGCCGACGATTACGTCGAGCTGAGGCTGGTCGGCGGCCGCAGCCTGCTTCACGCCGCCCGGCTCGACCGCCTTGAGGCCGACCTGCCGCCGGGCTTCCTGCGTATCCACCGCTCGGCCATCGTCAACCTGGACCGGGCCGAGCGTCTCGAACGGGACGGCGACCGCTGGCGCCTCCGGCTCGGCGAACAGCTCCTGCCCGTCAGCCGCTCCCGACTTCCCGCCCTGCGCGAAACCCTGGAGCCACCGGCCCCGGCCTGACATCGCTGACGCATCGCCGCAGCGGCGCGCTCTTTACTGCGCCGCACAATCTGCCTAAAAAGGCGGCGATGGGGTTGAACAAGAAATGAGCAATCAGCTCGCAGTCGGGAACAAGGTGGTTGAGAGCCGGGTCTGGCTTGCGCCGATGACGGGCGTCTCGGACCTGCCGTTTCGCCGCACCGCCGCGCGTCTGGGCGCGGCCTATGTCGCCACCGAGATGGTCGCCTGCGCCGAGTTCGCCAAAGGGCGGCCCGACGTCGTGCGCCGCGCCGCGGTCGGCGAAGGCCTGCCGCTGATGGTCGTCCAGCTGGTTGGCCGCGACCCTGGCATGATGGCGGCCGGGGCCAGGATGGCCGCCGCCGCCGGGGCCGAAATCATCGACCTCAACTTCGGCTGCCCGGCCAAGGAAGTGACCGGCGTCCAGTCGGGCTCGGCCCTGATGCGCGACCTCGATCTGGCCGAGAGTCTGGTCGCCGCCGCCGTTGACGCCGTCGACCTGCCCGTCACCGTGAAGATGCGCCTGGGCTGGGACGACGCCAGCAAGAACGCCCCCGAGTTCGCCGCCCGCGCCCAGAAGGTCGGCGCCCGGGCCATCACCGTCCACGGCCGCACCCGCTGCCAGTTCTACAAGGGCGTCGCCGACTGGGCTGCTGTCGCGGCGGTGAAACGCGAGATCAATCTGCCGCTGATCGTCAACGGAGACATCGTCGACCTGGCCTCGGCTGAGGCCGCCCTCAGCGCCAGCGGCGCCGACGGCGTCATGATCGGTCGCGGCGCCTACGGCCGCCCCTGGATCGCCGCCCAGATTGACGCCGGCCTCAACGGCCGCACCCTGGCCGATCCCGACATGGAAACCCGCCTGGCCATCGCCATCGACCATTTCCGGGATGCCCTCAGCTTCTACGGCGAACGGGTTGGCCTGAAGATGTTCCGCAAACACCTGGCCAGCTACATCGATGCCGCGCCGGTTCCCGCCGGCCCCGAGGACCGCCGCGCCGCGCGCGCCGAGCTCTGCCGCCTGGAAACCCCGGCCGAGGTCGAGGCCGCTCTGACGCGCCTGTGGCTGACCGAGCGGAGGCTGGCCGCATGACCTTCTCCGGCAGACCGGTCCTCAACAGCCGCCAGGTCGAAACCCTGCGCGCCGCCGCCTTCGAGATGAGCCCTGACCCGGCCATGGTCATCGACGCCGACGGAGGCCTCGCGGCTGTCAACGAAGCCGCCGAAGGCCTGTTCGGCCAAGGCCTGGCCCTGCTGGCCAAGGGTCACTTCCGCGCCGTCCTTCCCGACGACTCGCCCCTGACCCGCCTGCTCGACCGGGCGGTGCAGGAGGACGCCCGGGTCCGAGAGCACGGTGTGCAGATCGGCCTCTTCGGCCAGCCGCCCTTCCTGGCCGACGGCGCCGCCACCCCGCTGGGCGACGGCTCGGTCCTGCTGACCCTGCATATCCGTGGCGGGGCCATGAGCTTCGAACGCGCCGCCGACCCCTCCGGCCTGCGCTCCGTGGTCGGCCTCGGCCAGATGCTGGCCCACGAGATCAAGAACCCTCTGGCCGGCATTCGCGGCGCCGCCCAGCTGCTCAAGACCGGCGCGGCGGCCGAGGACGCGCCCCTGGCCCAGCTGATCGTCGACGAGACCGAGCGCATCCGCCGCCTCGTCGACCGCATGGAAGCCTTCAGTGACGACGCCCTGCCGACGCCGGTGGCCGTCAACATCCACGAGGTGCTGGACCGCGTCCGCGCCCTGGTCGCCAACGGCGTCGCCGATGGCCTGACCATCAAGGAAAACTTCGATCCCTCCCTGCCGCCGGTGGCCGGCGACGAGGACCACCTGATCCAGATCTTCCTCAACCTGGTGAAGAACGCCGCCGAGGCCGCCCACGGCCGCCGCGATGGCCGGGGCGAGCTGACCATCTCCACCGCCTGGCGCCCGGGCGTGAAGGTGCGCGGGGCCGACGGCCGCATCCAGAAGGCCGCGCCGATCGAGATCCGGGTGCAGGACAACGGCACGGGCATCGCCGCCAGCGTGCGTGACCACCTGTTCCAGCCCTTCGTCACCTCAAAGGCCAGCGGCGCGGGTCTCGGCCTGCCGCTCGTCGCCAAGCTGGTCAACGGCCATGGCGGCCTGATCGATTTCGAGTCGGAGCCCGGTCGCACCGTGTTCCGTGTCCTGCTTCCCGTCGCGTCGGAGACCCCATGAACCCCGCCAACAAGAAGATCCTGATCGCCGACGACGACAGCTCCGTGCGTCTGGTGCTCAGCCAGGCCTTCACCCGGCTCGGCTATCAGGTGCGGGCGACCGGCAACGTCACCACCCTGATGAAGTGGATCCAGGACGGGGAGGGGGACCTGGTCGTCACCGACGTGGTGATGCCCGACGAGAACATCTTCAACGTCCTGCCGCGCATCCGCAAAGACCGGCCCAAGCTGCCGGTCATCGTGATGAGCGCCCAGAACACCCTGCTGACCGCCGTGAACGCCAGCGAGGGCGGGGCCTTCGAGTATGTCTCCAAGCCCTTCGACCTCGACGAGGTCACCGCCGCCGCCCGTCGCGCCCTCTCACGCCCGGCCGACAGCGAGGCCAGCAAGGCCCAGGCCCGGGCCATGAAGGACGAGCGCCTGCCCCTGATCGGCCGTTCGGCCCCGATGCAGGACGTCTATCGCACCATCGCCCGCCTGGTCGGCGCCGACCTGACCGTGTTGATCACCGGCGAGAGCGGCTCGGGCAAGGAACTGGTCGCCCGCGCCCTGCACGATCTCGGCCGCCGGCGGGACGGAAAGTTCGTGGTCATCAACCTGGCCGCCGTGCCGCGCGAGCGCGTCGAGACCGAACTCTTCGGCCGTGGCGACGGCGATCTGGGCAAGCTGGTCGAGGCCGACGGCGGCACCCTGTTCCTCGACGAGATCGGCGACATGCCGCTCGACGCCCAGAGCCGCCTGCTGCGGGTCATCGATGGGGCCGAGCCGGCCCTCAACCCCAAGACCAACCGCCGGCCCAACGTCCGGCTGATCGCGGCCACCAACCGCGACCTGCGCGGCCTGATCCGCCAGGGGCTGTTCCGCGAGGACCTGTTCTTCCGTCTCAACGTCGCCCCTCTGCGCCTGCCGCCGCTGCGCGACCGCACCGAGGACATCCCCGATCTCGCCCGCAGCTTCCTCCTGCGCGCCGCCCGTGAGGGCCTGCCGTCCAAGACCATCGACCAGGCGGCCCTCGAGCGCCTCAAGACCCACCCCTGGCCTGGCAACGTCCGCGAGCTGGAAAACCTGATCCGCCGCATCTGCGCCCTCTATGCCGAGGAGTTGATCAGCGCCCGCATCGTCGAGCGCGAACTGCAGGAACAGGCCCCGGTCGCCATCGGCGAGGATGGCCCCGCCACCCTCTCCACCCTGATCGAACGCCATCTGGCCAGCCACTTTGCCGACCAGCCCGACGGTGTCCCGCCGCCGGGCCTTTACGATCGCATCCTGGAAGAGGTGGAGCGTCCGTTGATCCGCCTGACCCTGGCCGCCACGCGCGGCAACCAGGTGAGGGCCGCTGACATCCTGGGCCTCAACCGCAACACGCTGCGCAAGAAGATCGTCGATCTGGGCGTCGAATTGACCCGCGGAAAGCGATAACGCCGGTCCCCCTTTTCGGGGGGAACGCAGATGACGCATTCGCGCCACATAGGTGTTGAATTTTTGGCACATCTCGCCGTACGGTGAGCGCCATGAGTGAAACTGCGTCCGCCATCGTCGCGCCGGGCGGGGGGCCAAGGTGGCTCGCCGTCGGGCGGCGTGTGATCGGCTCGCGGCTGTTCCTCGGCGCCGCCTTCACCGTTGCCGCGATCCTGACCGGCATCGGCGCCTTCCTGGCCAGCGCCCCGCCCAGCAATGAACTCGTCGGCCCGGCCAGCCAGACGGTGCTGATCGTGCTCGGGGTCAACCTGGTGCTGATCCTTGGCATCGCCGTGCTGATCGGCCGCCGGGTGACCCAGGTCATCGACGAAGGCCGCAGCGACGCCGGCGCCCGCCTGCACCGGCGGTTCCTGCTGCTGTTCGCCCTGGCCGCGCTGGCGCCGGCGCTGGTCGTCGCCCTGTTTTCGGGCGTTCTGGTCACCCAGGGGGTGGAGAACTGGTTCAGCCAGCGGGTCCGCTCGGTGGTCGAGAATTCCGGGGCCGTGGCCCGCTCCTACGTCGACGAGCAGACCACCGACATCCGCAACAACATCGGCCCGATGGCGGGCGACCTGAACGACAACGCGGTCTCCCTGAGCAGAAGGCCGGTGGCGTTCGGCCACTACATGGCGACCCAGGCCTCCTATCGCGGCTTCCCCGGCGCCTATGTGATCGACCGCGACGGCCGCATCCTGGCGCGGGCCGAAGCCGAGGACCCTCCGCCCTTCCTTGCTCCGCCCGAAGCCAGCTTCAAGGTCGCCGACGAGGGCGACATCTCCCTGCGCCCCTTCGAGTCGGCCGACCTGTTCCGCGCCCTCTACAAGCTGAAGGGTTTCGACGACGCCTACCTCTACGTCGTCCGTCCGGTCGACCGGGGCATCCTGGCCCACCTGCGCGAAACCGAGTCCTCGCTCGTCGCCTACCGCGACGCGGCCGAGCGGCGCGGCATGGTCCAGTCGGCCTTCGCCCTGTCCTTCCTCGAAACAGCGCTTCTGGTGCTGATCGCGGCTATCTGGCTGGCCATCACCGTCGCCAACTCCATCGCCGTGCCCATCGGCCGCGTGGTCCGCGCCGCCGGCCAGGTCGCCACCGGCCAGCTGGACGCCCGCGTGGAACTTGGCGACGAACCCGAAGACATTGCCGTCTTGTCCAAGGCTTTCAACAGCATGGCTGGCGATCTTCAAGCCCAGCAAGCGGCCCTTACCGCTGCCAGCCTGGACGCCGAGTCCCGCCGCATGTTCATCGAGACCGTGCTGCTCGGCGTCAGCGCCGGCGTCATCGGCGTCGACGCCTGCGGCAGCATCTCGGCCGTCAACCGCCAGGCCGCCCGCCTGCTCGACGTCGAGGGTGAGGCCATCCACGGCCGCAAGCTGTCCGAAATCGCCCCGGAGCTGGGCGAGGTCTGGGCCGCCGCCCTGGAGACCCGCATCGAGGCCGAGACCGAGGTCGACATCGTCCGCCACGGCGAGACCCTGCGCCTGCGTGTCCGCGCGGGCGTGGCCGGCGACGACGGCGTGGTCCTGACCTTCGATGACATCACCCGCCTGATCACCGCCCAGCGCAACGCCGCCTGGCGCGACGTCGCCCGCCGCATCGCCCATGAGATCAAGAACCCCCTGACGCCAATCCAGCTGTCGGCCGAACGCCTGCGCCGCAAGTACCGCAGCGAGATCACCGGCGACCTGGAAACCTTCGACCGCTGTACCGACACCATCATCCGGCAGGTCGGCGACATCGGCCGGATGGTCGACGAATTCAGCGCCTTCGCCCGCATGCCGACCCCCAAGTTCGGCAGCCACGACCCGGCCGAGATGCTGCGCGCCGCCGTCTTCGCCCAGCGCGTCGCCAGCCCGGACATCGCCGTCGAGATGGCCGAACCGCCGGAAGGCCTGACCTTCACCTGTGACGACCGCATGGTCGGCCAGGCTCTCACCAACGTGCTCAAGAACGCCGCCGAAGCGATTGCCGGGCGCGCCGGCGGCGACAAGGGCCGCATCCTCGCCACCTTGCACGCCGATGAAGAGGCCCTCTGCTTCGTCATCGAGGACAACGGCATCGGCCTGCCGACGCGCGACCGTGACCGCCTGACCGAACCCTATGTGACGACCCGCGAGAAGGGCACTGGCCTCGGCCTCGCGATCGTCAAACGCATTGCCGAAGAACACGGCGGCGAACTGCTGCTTTCCGACGCCCAGACCCTGAGCGGGGCCCGCGTCGTCCTGAAATTTCCGCCCGTGGGGACCTCGACCCCCGCGAAGCCGAAGAAAACGAAAAAGGTGACCGATGGCGTCTGACATTCTGGTGGTCGACGACGAGGCTGACATCCGCGAACTGGTCGCGGGGATCCTGACCGACGAAGGCCACGGCGTGCGAACGGCCGCCGACTCCGAACAGGCCCTGGCCGCCATCCGCGCCCGCAAGCCGGCGCTGCTGGTGCTCGACATCTGGATGCAGGGCGGAGGCATGGACGGGCTGGAACTGCTCGACATGGTCAAGGCCCTCGACCCCGACCTGCCCGTCGTCATGATCAGCGGCCACGGCAACATCGAGACCGCGGTCAGCGCCATCAAGCGCGGCGCCTACGAGTTCCTCGAAAAGCCCTTCAAGTCCGACCGTCTGTTGATGATCGTCGAGCGCGCCCTGGAGTCCGCCAACCTCAAGCGCGAGAACCGCCGTCTCCGGGCGCAAAGCCTGACCCCCGACGGCCTGATCGGCCGCTCCAGCGCCGCCCAGCAGCTGCGCCAGATGATCGCGAAGGTCGCCCCGGCCAACAGCCGCGTCCTGATCGCCGGTCCGCCTGGATCCGGCAAGGAGCTGGTCGCCCGCCTGATCCATGGCGCCAGTCCGCGCGGCAAGGGCGAGTTCGTCGCCATCAGCGCCGCCGGCATGGCCCCCGAGCGCATGGACCTCGAACTGTTCGGCGAGGAAGGGGAGGGCGGCCGCCCGCGCAAGATCGGGGTGTTCGAACACGCCCACGGCGGCACCCTCTATCTCGATGAGGTGGCCGAGATGCCGCGCGAGACCCAGAGCCGCATCCTGCGGGTCCTGGTCGAGCAACGCTTCCGCCGCGTCGGCGGCGATCAGGACGTCCAGGTCGATGTCCGCGTCATCAGCAGCTCCAGCCGCGACCTGCGCGAGGAAATCTCCGCCGGGCGTTTCCGCGAGGACCTGTTCCATCGCCTCAACGTCGTGCCGATCCGCGTGCCCGGCCTCTCCGAGCGCCGCGATGACGTGCCCGAGCTGATCGACTACTTCATCGACCGCATCGCGGGCACCACCGGCCTGCCGCGGCGCAAGCTGGCGGCCGACGCCTTGGCCACGCTGCAGGTCCACGACTGGCCCGGCAACGTCCGCCAGCTGCGCAACAATGTCGAACGCATGCTCATCCTCGCCTCCGGCGACCCGGCCGACGAGATCACCGCCGAGATGCTGCCCAGCGAGGTCAGCTCGGCCGCCCAGGCCGGCGCCATCGGCCCCGAACGGATCATCGCGCTTCCCTTGCGCGAGGCACGCGAACTGTTCGAGCGTGAGTACCTCAACGCCCAGATCCTGCGCTTCGGCGGCAACATCAGCCGCACCGCCGCCTTCATCGGCATGGAGCGCTCGGCCCTGCACCGAAAACTCAAATCGCTCGGCTTGACCAGCGCCCGGGTGGTCGAGGAAGAAGAGGCCTGATGTCCAGGCAAGCCTATGTCAACGGCCAGTTCGTTCCGCACGGACAGGCCTCCGTCCACATCGAGGATCGCGGCTACCAGCTGGCGGACGGCGTCTACGAGGTGTGGGCGGTGTTCGACGGCAAGCTGTCCGACGCCGAGGGCCACTTCGCCCGGCTCTGGAGAAGCCTGGACGAACTGCGCATCCCCCATCCCATGAGCCGCAAGGCCCTGGAGGTGGTGCTCAAGGAAACCCTGCGCCGCAACCGCGTCCGCGAGGGCCTGCTCTACCTCCAGGTCACCCGCGGTGTCGCCCGGCGCGACCACGCCTTCCCGACCGTGCCGACCGTCCCGAGCCTGGTCATCACCGCCAAGTCGCTGGACCGCGCGGTGAGTAACGCCAAGGCCGAGGGCGGCATCGGCGTCATCACCCTGCCCGAAAACCGCTGGGGCCGTTGCGACATCAAGACCGTCGGCCTGCTGCCCAACGTCCTCGCCAAGCAGGCCGCCCGTGAGCAGGGCAGCGCCGAGGCCTGGTTCGTCGACTCCGATGGCTTTGTCACCGAAGGCGCCTCGTCCAATGCCTGGATATTGCGCAAGGACGGCGTGCTGGTCACCCGCGACACCGGGGCCAACATCCTGCGCGGCATCACTCGTCACAGCCTGCTCGACGTCATCGCCAAGGCGGGCCTCAAGGTCGAGGAACGGGCCTTCACTCCCGCTGAAGCCATGGAAGCGCAAGAAGCCTTCATCACCGGCGCCGGAACCCTGGTGACGCCCGTCACCTCCATCGACGGCAAGCCCGTTGCAAATGGGCATCCAGGAGAGATGGCGCTGCGGCTTCGGGGCCTCTATATCCAGCATGCCCAGAATGCAGGCATCTGAAGCTTTGCACCCTGAGTGGCCGTTGCGGCGTTTACGACCGGCGGCCTAGGACTGAACTCGTGTGTGGTCTGCGCTGTGCCGGCCGAAACAAGAAAGAGGGATAATCCCCCGATGACCGACAAGAAGCAGAATCTGCAGGACACCTTCCTCAACAGCGTGCGCAAATCCAAGACGCCTCTGACCATCTTCCTGGTCAATGGCGTGAAGCTGCAGGGTGTGGTCAGCTGGTTCGATAATTTCTGCGTCCTGCTGCGGCGGGATGGTCAGAGCCAACTGGTCTACAAGCACGCCATTTCCACCATCATGCCGGCCCAGCCCGTTCAGCTCTACGAGCCGGGTCCCGAGCAGGACGATTGACCAACAAATCCATAGACCACGCCGTCCCGGTCCAGCGGGCCCTGATCATCCATCCGGTGCGATCAGGGACCGCCCAGCCGCGTGATCCCAAGACCCGTCTGGAAGAGGCCGTCGGCCTCGCCATGGCGCTCGACCTGGAGATCACCGAGACGCTCATCAGCCCGCTCCGCGGCCGCACCCCAGCCACCCTGTTCGGCAGCGGCAAGGTCGAGGAAATCCGCCTGCTGTGCGAGGTCGAGGAAATCGACGTCGCCGTCATCGACGACCAGCTGACCCCGGTCCAGCAGCGCAATCTGGAGAAGGCCTGGGGCGTCAAGGTCATCGACCGCACCGGCATGATCCTCGAGATCTTCGGCCGCCGGGCCCGCACCCGCGAAGGCAAGCTGCAGGTCGAACTGGCCCGGCTGGCCTACGAGAAGTCGCGCCTGGTCCGCACCTGGACCCACCTCGAACGCCAGGCCGGCGGTTTCGGCCGCACGGGCGGCCCGGGTGAAACCCAGATCGAACTCGACCGTCGCGGCATCGCCGACCGCATCGTCAAGATGAAGGCCGAGCTCAAGGAGGTGCGCCGCACCCGCACTCTGCACCGCACGGCCCGCCAGAAGGCGCCGTACCCGACCATCGCCCTGGTCGGCTACACCAACGCCGGCAAGTCGACGCTGTTCAACCGCGTGACCGAGGCGGAAGTCCTGGCCCAGGACATGCTGTTCGCCACCCTCGACCCGACCCTGCGGACTGTGAAATTGCCTGGCGGCCGCCCGGCCATCCTGTCCGACACGGTCGGCTTCATCAGCGATCTGCCGCACGAACTGGTCGAAGCCTTCCGCGCCACCCTCGAGGAAGTGCAGGAAGCCAACGTCATCCTGCATGTCCGCGACATCTCCAGCCCCGATTCCAACGCCCAGGCGGCGGATGTGGAAACGGTGCTCAGCGAGATCGGATTGGGCAAGGACGACGAGGACCGGGTCCTCATCGAAATCTGGAACAAGTTCGACCTGGTCCCCGAAAGCGAGCGCCCCGAACTCGAAGGCGCGGCGCGGCGCATGGGGGCCATGACGGTCTCGGCGGTGACAGGGGAGGGCTGCGAGGCCCTGCTCAACCACCTGGCGCTTCTGGTCGACGAGACGCCCGAGATCGACGTCCACCTCGATGCCGGCGCCGGCGAGGCCCTGGCCTGGCTCTACCGCCACGGCCGCGTCACCGACCGCCACGATGGCGAGGACGGCTCCCTGACGATCCGCGCCCGCCTCGACGGCCAGGCCCTGGGCCGCTTCGAGCGCCTGTTCCCGGGGGCCAGGGTGGGCGTGGCGTGATCGAGACGGCGCGACTGGTCCTGCGACCGGTCACGCCGGCCGACGCCGACGACCTCTACAGCCTCGAGCAGGACCCGGAGGTCATGCGCTACCTGAGCGGCGGCGCCCCGACCCCGCGCCATCCGAGGCCCGACGACGTCAAGCTGTTTCGCATGCCGCGCGGGACCGAACCGGACGTCTGGGCAGCGCGGACTTCGGCCGACGATCGCTTCATCGGCTGGTTCGCCCTGGGCGTCGACGACCAGGGCATCGGCAGCCTCGGCTATCGCCTGCACCGCCACGCCTGGGGCCAGGGCTTTGGGGTCGAGGGCGCCGCCGCCCTCGTCGATCACGGTTTCCGGACCCTCGGCCTGACCGCCATCCACGCCGACACCATGGCCGTGAACCTTGGCTCCCGCCGGATCATGGAAAAGCTCGGCATGCGCCACCTGCGCTCCTACGAGGAACCCGGCCAGGACCCCATTCCCGGCGCCGAACACGGCGAGGTCGAGTACGGCGTCACCGCCGCCGAATGGTTCGCCAAAACGCTGAGCAGGCCAAACACCGGTCTCGAATGAGGCCTTGCGCGGGTCCGGCCCGGGGGGCAGGGTCCGCCACCGCTTCAAAGGAATTCCAATGCGTTCTCTTCTTCTGACTGTCGCGTCCGTTGCCTGCCTGGCGGCCACCGCCGCCTTCGCCGGCGCGCCGCCGCCCCCCGTCAAGGCCCCCAAGGTCATCGACGGCGGCGCCAAGCTGACCTGGGTGCTCCGCCCCGACGCCGACAAGATCAGCGCCCTGGCCAATGACGACGGCGCCCGTCACGGCAGCGCCACGGTCGAATGCACCATCAACGGCGCAGGCCGTCCCAAGGACTGCACGGTCATCGCCGAAGACGGCAACAACTTCGGCAACTTCGTCAAGGACCTGGCCGGGACCTTCAAGGCCGCCAGCAAGGACAAGGACGGCGGTTCCAGCGAAGGCCGCAAGGTTCGGGTGACCTACGCGCTCGGCGGCACCGCGCTGCACCCGTAGGACGCCTGGTGACTGTCTCGCGCAGCGGGGCAGTCACCGCCTGCTTCGCATTACAAATCGATCACGTACGTAATCGGTCGTTGACCTCATCGTTCACGCATGTAATCGATAGCGCCTCACAACGAGGATGCATGGCGTGCGGATCAGCGGCGCGGAAAGTCAGGTCATGGAAGCCCTCTGGCGGCGCAGCCCCTGCGCGGCCGAGGACATCATCAGCGAGATCGCCGAGCCGCAGGGCTGGACCGAAGCGACGGTGAAGTCGCTGCTCAACCGCCTGCTCAAGAAGGGCGCCGTCGCCGCCGACAAGGACGGCCGGCGCTTCCTGTATCGCCCGACTGTCAGCCGCCAGGACTATGTCCAGTCCGAGAGCCAGGGCCTGCTCGACCGCCTGTTCGACGGCCGCCTGGCCCCGCTGGTCAGCCATCTGTCGCAGCGCCAGGCGCTGAGCGACGAGGACATCGCCGAACTGAAGCGCCTGGTGGAGGACCTCGACCATGGGCGCTGAGCTACTCGCCATCCTGATCAAGCTGAATCTGGCGGTCAGCGCCGCCATCCTGCTGGTGCTGGTCGCTCGCCGGTTCGTTCGCAAGCAGTTCGGCGCCCGCCTGGCCTACGCCCTCTGGACCGCCGTGCCGCTGGCCGCCGTGGCTGTGATGCTGCCGGCCCCGATCGAGCAGGCCCAGCCGCAGGCCACACCGACGGCAAGCCCGCGCGTGGCCCGGCCCGAGCCGACCTATACGCAGTCGCTGAACCTTCCCGTCGAGCGCACGGTGGTCGGCATTGTGCCGACGAACTACCGCTGGATGCTGGTCGCCGGCTGGCTGGCCGGGGCGGTCTTCACCCTGCTGCTGCTGGCGGGGCGCCAGGCGCGGTTCGTCGCTGCCCTGGGCCGCCTGCGCCGCACCGACGAGCAGGGGCTCTGGCTGGCCGAACGCCCCGGTGTCGGTCCGGCCGTCGTCGGCGCCATCTTCCCGCGCATCGTCGTCCCGGCCGACTTCAGCCAGCAGTTCGACGCCGACGAGCGCCGGGTGATCCTGGCCCATGAGCGCAATCATCTCGCCTCCGGCGACGCCCAGGTGAACGCCCTGGCCGCGCTTCTGCAGGGTCTGCTGTGGTGCAATCCCCTGGTCCATCTGGCCGTCTCGCGCCTGCGCATCGACCAGGAAATCGCCTGCGACGCCGCCGTCATCGCCCGCTTCCCCGATGAGCGCCGCCGCTACGGCGAGGTCATGCTCAAGACCCAGCTGGCGCCCCAGGCCCTGCCGCTCGGCTGCCGCTGGCCGCCGGCCCGGGTCAATCACCTCAAGGAGCGTATCGGCATGCTGAAGAGCGCCTCCCACGGCCCCGTCCGCCGCTGGACCGGCGCCGCCGCCATCGCCACGGCATCCTTGAGCCTCGCCGTCGCCGCCTGGGCCGCCCAGCCCCCGCGTCCGGCCGAACCCCCATCCGCTTCCGCCAGCCAGAAGGCCGCCAGCCGCGCCCTGTTCGTCGCCGTCCGCGAAGGCGACGCCGAGACCGTCCGCTCCCTCATCGCCCAGGGCGCCGACGTGAACCGGAAGCTGCCGGGTGACGGCACGCCGCTGATTGAAGCCGCCCGTCGGGGCCGCCTCGATCTCGTGGACCAGCTACTCGCCGGCGGCGCCGATCCCAACCTCGCCCTGAGCAGGGATGGCAACCCGTTGATTGTCGCTGCCGCCCGTGGCCGCCTCGACATCGTCAAGCGGCTGGTCGGGGCAGGGGCCAAGGTCGACGCCTTCGTGCTGTACGACGAGACCCCCCTGATCAACGCCGCCCGCGGGGGCTCGGTCGAGGTTGTCGCCTATCTTCTCGACCAGGGCGCCGACATCAACCTGGCGGTCCGGGCCGGCAACGCCCCGATCCAGTCCGACAAGATCCGCTCCCCGCTCAGCGAGGCCAGGCGTTTCAACCGCACCGACGTCGTCGCCTACCTCAAGTCCCGAGGCGCCGCCGGCTAACGGCCTCCTTCAAGATCCGCATCTCCCGGCCAGGGCCGGGACCTCACGAGGAAAGACATGGCTTTCATCGACGCCCGAACCTTGCCTGCAGACAGCCGCATCGAAGCCGATCTGATCATCATCGGCGGCGGCATGGCCGGCATCACCATCGCCCGCCAGTTCGCCGGAACCCCGGTCAAGGTCGCCATCCTCGAGGGTGGCGGCCGCGATCTCAGCGACACCGCCCAAGACCTCTACGACGCCGCCGGCGCCACGGTTCGCGCCCCGGGCAACGCCGACCGGCCGCTGAACGACTATCCGCGCAACTCCCGGGCCCGGGTGCTCGGCGGCTCGGGCATGGTCTGGGGCGGCAAATGCCGGCCGCTCGACGCCGCCGACTTCGCCAGGCGCGACTGGATTCCGCACAGCGGCTGGCCCATCTCCCGCGCCCAGCTCCAGCCCTTCTACGACCGCGCCTGCGACCTGCTGGAAATCCCGCGCTTCGACGGCGAAGAACTCAAGGACCCGGCCCGCCCTGTCCTCGACATCGGCCCCGACTTCATCGCTGCCCCCGTGGTCTTCACCAAATACTCCGGCGGCGTCGACGAGGGCGCCTTCGAGCGCTTCCGCACCGAGTTTGCCTCCGCCCACAACATCACCGTCTACCTCCACGCCAACGTCACCCGCATCGGCCTCTCGCCCTCCGGCGACCGCGTCCAGCAGCTCGACATCGCCTGCCTGGGCGGCCCCCGCCACACCGCCCGCGCCAAACGCTACATCCTCGCCGCCGGTGGCATCGAGAACGCCCGCCTGATGCTGGCCTCCAATGACGTTGCCCCCGCCGGCATCGGCAACCGCCACGACCTCGTCGGCCGCTTTTTCCAGGGCCATGTCACCTATTCCGTCGATGAAAACGACCAGGTCGAGGGCTCGGCCCTCTACCTGACCGTCGGCAAGCCCATGGGCCGCTACCTCAACCCCAACCGGCGCGGCGCCCATTCGGTGATCGCCTCGGACCTGCCGGGCCAGAAGCGCCTCAAGGCCGGCAACTTCACCGTCACCCTCTATCCCAGCGCACCCCCCGGTCCCAAAGCCGGCGCAAGAGGGGAGGAGACCCTCGCCGTCGGCGCCATGGCCTCCAAGGTCGACGGCCAGGCGCCCGTCCTCGCCGGCTGCTTCCTGATGTCCGAGCATTTCCCCAACCCCAACAGCCGCATCACCCTGGCCGAGGAGCGGGACGCCCTGAATATGCCCCGGGTAAAACTCGACTGGACCTACTCCGCCGCCGACCTCGACGGCCTGGAGCGCACCGCCGACCACTTCGGCGATGCCCTGGGCGCCGCCGCCAAGGGCCGCTTCTGCTGGCCGGGCGAGCGCAAGGACCTCGTCGCCATGTCCAACGCCTCGCGCCACCACATGGGCACGACCAGGATGCACGCCGATCCCCGCCAGGGCGTCGTCGACCCCGACGGCAAGGTCCACGGCCTCGGCAACCTGCACATCGCCGGCAGCTCGGTCTTCCCGACCTCCGGTATCGCCAACCCCACCCTGACCATCCTGGCCCTGGCCCTGCGGATGTCCGACCACCTCAAGCGCCAGATGGGAGCCGCCTGATGACCCAGATCGCCCGCCGCGAGCTCCTCGCCGCCCTGGCCGCCCTCGGCGCCCTCAGCCCAACCCTGGCCCAGGCCGCCTCATGGGATGGCCCAACTTCGCCCGGCGCCCAGCGCATCGGTCAGGCCTGGCTCGCCCAGCACCCCGGAACCACGGCCGCCGTGCTCACCCGCCGCCTGGCGCCGGCCGGCTGGTCCCCTGCGACCCTCGAACGCCTCCGCCTCGCCGTGGCCGCCGATTTCAGACAGGGCAGGGTGTTCCGCTACCGAGGCTGGCGCCTCTCCGACACCGAAGCCGCGCTTTTCGCTCTCACCGCGATGTCACCGCCATGAACAGCGACGTCAGGCCAACAAGAACGCGATGCGCCCGCCACACAACCGCGCCGCCAGACACATAAGATATGCCTGCTTAACCCTTTGAGTTTCTACAGTGTTTCACGCGTAACGCAGCGCAAACGTCAGCCCTTCTCGGCCGCCTTGGCCTCGTTCCACAGCCCGTCCATCTCGGCCAGGTCCGACTGCTCCGGCGTCCGCCCGTCCTCGGCCAACCGCGCCTCGATGAAGGCGAACCGGCGGGTGAACTTGGCATTGGTCGCCCGGATCGCATCCTCCGGCTCGACGTCCAGCTTGCGGGCCAGGTTGGCGACCACGAACAGCAGGTCGCCCATCTCCTGGCGCATCTTCTCCTGATCGCCGGCCTCGATCTCGGCCTGGAGTTCGTCCAGCTCCTCATGAAGCTTGGCGATCACCTCGGCGGGCGTGGGCCAATCGAACCCGACCCGCGCCGCCCGCTTGGTCAGCTTCACCGCCCGCGTCAGCCCCGGCAGCCCCGTTGGCACATCGGCCAGCACCCCGGTCTTGGCCTTCGCCGCCCGCTCGCCGGCCTTCATCACCTCCCAGGCCTGCACCTGCTCGCCGGCCGACCGCTCCCCGGCGTCGCCGAACACATGCGGATGACGGCGAAGCATCTTGTCGACGATGGCCTCTGCCACATCGTCGAATCCGAAAGCGCCTTCCTCCTCGGCCATGCGACTGTGGAAGACGACCTGGAACAGCAGGTCCCCCAGCTCCTCGCGCAGGTCCTTCAGGTCGCCGCGCTCGATGGCGTCGGCGACCTCATAGGCCTCCTCCACCGTATAGGGGGCGATGGTCGCGAAGCTCTGCTCCAGATCCCAGGCGCACCCCGTCTCCGGGGTCCGCAGGGCGGCCATGATCGCCAGCAGGCGGTCTATCGGTTTGGGTTCACTCGGCGGGGCGGGGGAGGACATCAGGGGTTACGGCCGCCAGGTCTTCGGGCTGAGGGGGCGGGGTCGCCGCGTCGCGTTCGCCAAGCTGGCGAAGAATCTCCGCGTGCTTCTCCTCCGTCAGGGGGTAGCCGATCATCACCGCCGCCGCCAGCAGGCCGATGACGCCCGGCGCGAAGGCATAGAGCGCCTGCAGGGCGTCCATCGACAGCTGTGTGCTCTTGGCGGCGCTCGCGCCATCGAAGCCCAGCATGCCCAGCACGATCAGGCTGGTGGCCGCCAGGGCCGAGCCGATCTTCACCGTCCCGGTGAGGATGGCATAGAGCAGGCCGGTGCGGTCATAGCCCGACGCCAGCCGTTCCTCGTCACTGTAGTCGGCCAGCATCGAGCGCAGCAGCAGGGCGCCGGCGGAGTAGGGGATACCCGCCGCGACCAGGAAGGGCGCGGCCAGCCAGAAGTTGCCGGCCGGCAGCAGAACCACGACGAACTGGACAATGGCATAGGTGACGCAGGCGGCGATCAGCGACCTGGCCTTGCCGAAGGTCTTGGCCAGCCGGGTCCAGATGAAGGCCCCGAACACGGCCGCGAGGAAATAGATCAGCAGCAGGCCGGACGACTCGACGAAGGTGAACTGCTTCACCCGGATGAAGAAGAAGAAGAACAGGGTGCCGGCGATGCCGGGGGCAAGGCCGGTCAGCAGATCGGCGATCAGGATGCGCACCACCGTCGGCCGGGCCAGCAGGCGGAAATAGTCCTTCAGACTGGCGTTGCGCTCGCCCGTCTTGACCGGCGGCGGCGCCTCGTCGGGCACGCGCCAGATGGCGAGGGCCAGCATGATGGGCAGCAGCAAGACGATGAACCATCCCTGGCCATGCAGGATGTCCGGCTCGGTGCTGCCCGGCCTGATGGCGTTGAGAAGCACCGGCAAGGCCAGGATCATGATCATTCCGACGACGTTGCCGGTTTGCCAGAAGGCGTAGATCCGCGATCGCTCGTGGTACTGGCTCGACAGCTTGGCCGCCCAGGAGGTGTGGGCCAGGACGGCGATCGAGTAGCCGATGTAGACGACCAGCAGCCAGGTCCACAGATAGCCGATGCCGACCCCCGGCTTGGCCATGAACAGCATCCAGATCGCCAGCATGAGAATAGGCCCGCTGATGGCCATCCAGCCGCGGAAGCGGCCGAAGCTCCAGCGGGTGCGGTCCAGCACGGTGCCGAAGATCGGGTCAAAGACGATGTCGATCGCCCGCACCAGCAGGAAGGCCAGACCGACCGCCGCGACATCGACCCCGAGCGTCTCGGAGTAGTAGTGCGGGATCGTGATGACCAGCGGCAGGCCGAACGCCGCGAGGGGCAGACAGGGTCCGGCGAACGCCGCCAGGGTCCAGATTGAACGTCGGCCTTCAGCCATGCTGCCTCACTAAGTGGAAGTCGACGCTTATGTGATCGTCGTTAAGCAGACTTCAGCCCGCTTCGGCGGTCCGCGCAAGTGAATTGCCGGACACGATGTCACGCCAAATTGAGCAGGGGCCTGACTACAGGTCCCTGTCGCGGGCCAGGCTGCGGGCGAAGCGGTCGAAGGTCTGCTCCGCATCGCTCCAGGTGCCGGACGGCCAGGCCCAGCGGATGTCGGTCTCGTACCAGCGGTAGCTGACCGGGCGGCTGGCGCCGTCGGCCAGGATGACGCGCCCGGAGATCGAAGCGCCGCCGACGCCGAAGCTCTCGTAGGAGAGGCCTGGCTTGTCCGACATCTGCTGGAAAGTCGGGCGGTTAGGCACCGCATCCTCCAGCACCAGCTCAATGCGGGCGCCGTCCAGGCTGGGGTTGCCGGCAGTCGCCTTGAGCACGGATTTGCGCAGGTCCTCGGCCAGACGGTCGACCTCGCGGGACCCGTACTCATCGATCTTCTTTTCCAGCTTGGGCCCGTAGGAGACGGTTACTTCCGGCTCCGCGGCCAAGGCCGGCGCGGCCAGCGACAGAGCGGCGATAGCGGCCAGAGTCACGATACGCATGGGTCATTCCTCATCAATTCGCGCCCTCGACAGCAAGATAGCGTATCGCTAGGGAACCGCCAGCCTGCTGTTGCCTAGTGACAGCGCTGCATAGCCTTGGCACGGTCCATGGCTGATTCTGATTTACGGAGAGATTCCATTGAATACCGCTGACATCATCGACGCCGTGGCGTCGAAGGACGACAAGCTGACCAAGGCTCAAGCCAAGGCCGTCGTCGACGGCGTCTTCGCTGCGATCCGCGACGCCGCGGTCAAGGGCGAAGAAGTCTCGATCCCCGGCTTCGGCAAGTTCAAGGTTCAGAACAAGCCGGCCCGCACCGGCCGCAACCCTTCGACCGGCGCGACGATTCAGATCGCCGCCAGCAAGAAGGTTTCCTTCCAGGCCGCCAAGGCCCTGAAGGACGCGCTCTAAGCGCTACGGCCTTTCAAGGCTAAAGACGCCCACGGCGGTTGACCGTCGTGGGCGTTTGCTTGTCCGGGGTTCGGCCGGAGACGACGCAAGGGGGCTGGCGCGGATCGAACCGTGTTCGCTATCCTCTTCCCATGACCCATCCCCTCGACAAATCCGCCACCGACCTTGCCGCTGATCTGGCCGCCCGCCGGATCGGAGCCCTCGAGCTGACCGAGGCGGCCATCGCCCGCATCGACGAGCGGGATCCGGCCCTCAACGCCGTGGTCGTGCGCGACTTCGACCGGGCCCGCGACGCCGCCCTGGCCGCCGACGCCGCCATCGCCAAGGGGCAGACCGGGCCGCTGCTCGGCGTTCCGATGACGGTCAAGGAGAGCAACAACGTCGCCGGTTTGCGGACCAGCTGGGGGACCGAACTGTTCGGCAACTGGACCGCCCCGACCGACGCGGTGGCCATCACCCGGCTGAAGAACGCCGGCGCCGTCATCCTCGGCAAGACCAACGTGCCGCCCTTCCTGGCCGACTGGCAGTCGGACAACCCCATCTACGGCCGCAGCCAGAACCCCTGGAACCTCGAGCGCACTCCGGGCGGCTCCTCCGGCGGCGCGGCGGCGGCGGTGGCGGCGGGCATGAGCCCCATCGAACTCGGCTCCGACATTGGCGGTTCGATCCGGGTGCCCGCCGCCTTCTGCGGCCTCTACGGCCACAAGCCGACCTGGGAACTGGTCCCCAGCCGAGGCCATCAGCCGCCCGGCATCGACAACACCCCCGTGCCCCTGGCCGTGGTCGGCCCCATCGCCCGCACGGCGAAGGATCTCGATCTGGTGCTTGGCGTCATAGCCGGCCCCAACGAGGACCTGGCCAAGGCCTACCGCCTTGATCTACCCAAACCGCGCGGCGCGACCCTCGCGGACTACCGGGTGCTGGTCGTCGACAGTCATCCCCTGGCCGCCACCGACAACGAGGTCCGCGGCTCCATCGACGCCCTGGCCGGCAAGCTCGAGCGGGCAGGGGCCCGTGTGGCCCGCGAAAGCGCCCTGCTGCCGGACCTCGGCGGCCTGCACCACCTCTACGGCGGCATGCTGAACACGGTCCTGAGCCGCGGCTCGCCCAGCCCATCGGCGCTGACCGCCCACGGCTGGATGGACATGCAGGACGGCCAGCTGGTCACCCGCCGCGCCTTCGCCCGCCTGTTCGAGGAGTTCGACGTCATTCTGGCGCCGAGCTATGGCCGCACCGCTTATCCGCACGACGCACGGCCGCAGGACCAGCGGACCCACCTGATCGACAACCAGGAAACCCCGTATTTCGACCAGTTGGCCTGGCCGGGCATCGCCACCCTGGCCAACCTGCCGTCAACCGCCGCGCCGATCGGCCTCTCCACCGACGGCATGCCGTTGGGGGTGCAGATCATCGGGGCCGCGTTCGAGGACCGTACGACCATCCACTTCGCCGGCTTGCTCGAACAGGCCTTCGGCGGCTTCCAGTTTCCGCCCGGGTACAGTTAGATCGTCCTGTGGTAGAGCAGGGGCAAGGGAGACGCGCCATGAGATCGATTCTGACCGTCCTGATGATCGCCGGTCTGGCCGGGCCGACCTTCGCCGCCGAGCCGACGGCGGCGCAAAAGCAGACCCGGGCTCAGCAGATCGCCGAATTCCAGGCGCGCTGCGCCTACCAGGCCGAGCGGGCGGTCAACCGTGACGTTCCCAAAGGCCCGGTGCGCCTGACCGAAGCGCCGCCGGCCCGCATGGAACTGGCGGTCAATCGGCGGATCTACGGCTGCCCCGTGCCGGTCATCGTCCGCAACGGCGTCGAACTCAAATAGGCAGCGACAGGCGGCGACCGGGCCATGGCCAAGCCGTTTCCGGTCACATCCATTTTGCGCCTAAGATATATTATCGGAAATATTTGATACTCAGAACCCGGTGATGCTCACGGCCACCGCCTTCGATCCCAGTTTCCGATCCACGGAAATCGCTTGGTATTCAGCGCTTTCGAACCAGGACCTAACAGCAGCGGCATCGTCGAACGCCATCAGGATCAGCTTGTCGAACGGCCATTCTCCCTCAAGAACTTCGGCGCCTTCGTCGGCGGCCAGCAGCCGGCCGCCATACTGCTTCAGCACCGGCATGAAGGCCGCCTGGTAGCGGCCGTAGGCTTCGCGGTCATGGATGGTGATCTGGGCGATGAGATACTGGGTCACAGCGGCAGCTCCAGGCTGAGGCCGTCGTAGGCCGGTTCGACGCCCTGTGGCAGTTCGCGGACCAGCCGGTTGTAGTCCAGGTCGATGTGCATATTGGTCAGAATGGCGCGGCGCGGCTTGATCCGGTCGATCCAGCCCAGGGTCCGCTCGAGGTTGGCATGGGTCGGATGCGGCGTGTAGCGCAGAGCATCGACAATCCACGTGTCGATTCCGGACAAAGCGGCGAAGGCTTCGTCCGGCAGACCGTTGACGTCAGGCGAATAAGCGATTGATCCAAAACGGAAACCTAGCGAGCGGATCTCGCCATGCTCCTGGTCGAAAGCCACCACCGGAATCGGGCCGGCCGGTCCGTCGACCTGGAAGCGGACGCCGAGGCCGGGCATCGGTTGCAGGTCGGCGATAGCCGGATAGCCGCCGGTGCTGTGGAAGATGTAGCCGAACCGGTGCTCCAGGCGGCGCCAGGTGGCGCCGTCCATCCAGGTCGGAATTCGGGCCCGCTGGTTCAGGGCGAAGGCGCGGATATCGTCCAGGCCGTGGGTCTGATCAGCGTGATCGTGTGTGAAGAGAACACCGTCAAGTCGCTGTATCTTTGCGGAAATCGACTGCTCACGGAAATCCGGCGAGGTGTCGACGACGAGGGTGGTCGGAGGCCCCTGCCCCCATCCCTGTTCGGGGGCGCGTTCGACCAGCAGGGAACAGCGGCGACGTCGGTTCTTCGGCTCGGCCGGATCACAGGCGCCCCAATTTCCATCAGCCCTCGGGACGCCGCCCGAGCTGCCGCAGCCGAGGACGGTGACCCGCAGCGTCACGGGCGCGGTATCCGATCGAACAGCGCGAAGAAGGCGTCTTCGGTGCGTTGTTCGGCCTCGTCGCGGGTCCAGCCCCGGATGTCGGCCAGTTTCTCAAGGATATGAGGTAGATAGGCCGGTTCGTTGCGGCGGCCGCGCATCGGAACCGGGGCCAGATAGGGGCAGTCGGTCTCGAGGATGATGCGGTCGGCCGGCATGATGTCTGCGATGGTGTCGCGCACCTCCTGCGCCGCCTTGAAGGTGGCGATGCCGCTGACCGAAAACCAGGCGCCCAGCGCCGCCGCCCGGCGGGCCAGATCCGGGCCGCTGGTGTAGCAGTGCATCAACAGCTTGAACGGACCGGCGGCGAATTCCTCTTCCAGGATGTCGCCCATGACCTCGTCGGCCTCGCGGGTGTGGACAACCAGCGGCAGGCCGGTCTCGCGGGCGGCGATGGCGTGCTGGCGGAAGACGGCGGCCTGGATGTCGCGCGGGCTGAGATCGTAGTGGAAGTCGAGGCCGCATTCGCCGATGCCGATGACCTTCGGCCGCTGCGCCAAGGCGATCAGATCATTGGCCTTAAGTGACGGACTTTCCTTGGCTTCGTGCGGGTGCGTTCCAACCGTCGCCCAGATGTCGTCATGGGCCATGGCGATGGCGTGCACCGCCTCGAAGCTGCTCACCTTGTCGCAGATGGTGACCATCATCTCGACGCCGGCGGCGCGGGCGCGGTCGATCACCTCTGCCTGGTCGTCGGCGAACTGGGGGGCGTGCAGGTTGACGTGGCTGTCGATGAGCATCAGGCGGCGGCGGCTCGCAGGGCGCGGACGGCCGTCCAGAAGCTGTCGGCGCGGTCCAGGTTTAGGGCTTCGGCCTCACGCGGCAGGCGCTCAAGCACCTCCCAGACGTCGGCCCAGCGGTCGAGGTCCTCACCCTGCCCGCTCATCGCCTGCTCGACGGCCATGGTGCGGACACGGTCGCTGAGCCGCTCGAACAGCATCTGGAAGCGCTCGGCGCCTTCCGCGCCGCGGAAACTGTCGGCCATGGCCAGCAGCGGGGCCGGATCAGGGTGTTTCAGGTGGTTGAGCAGCTCATGGGCGGTGTCGTCCATGGCCAGGACGCCGAGGTCGGCCATCTTCAGGGCCAGGCCCGGCGATCCGCCGGCCATCTTGACCAGGCGGGCGGTGTCATAGCCGTCCAGCTCCGACTGCCGGCGCACGATGATCTCGGCGGTGTCGGTGTCGGGAACCCGGAAGGCCAGGGTGCGGCAACGCGAGCGGATGGTCGGCAGCAGCCGGCCCGGCGCATGACTGACCAAGAACAGCACCCCGCGCGGCGGCGGCTCCTCCAGGGTCTTGAGGATGGCGTTGGCGGCGTTGACGTTGAGGTCGTCAGCCGCATCGATGATGGCCACCCGATAGGGGGCCTGGGCCGGCGACTTGGAGAAGAATTCGGGCAGCTGGCGAGCCTCGTCGACCGGGATCACCTTGCGCGGCTTGCCGTCCTCGCCGATCCGCTCCAGGGCCATGAAGTCGGGGTGGCTCTTGGCCGCCATCAGCCGGGCCGGAATGCTGTCCAGACTGGAAGACAGGCCCCCTGCCCCGTCCGGCGTCGCGCCGAGCAGCCGACGAGCGGCCATGTAGGCGAAGCTGGCCTTGCCGACGCCCTCCGGCCCGGTCAGCAGCCAGGCGTGGTGCAGCCGGCCGCTCTCCAGGGCCGAGACGAAGGCCGCCTCCTGGGCCTCGTGGCCCAGCAGCCTGTCGGTATCGCGCGGATGGCGCTGGCCGTCAGCCATCCACCCGCTCCAGGCGCGGCTCCACGGCGGCGCGGATGTCGGCTTCGACAGCCTCGGGCGTGCGATCGGCGCGCAGAACGACGCAGCGGTCGGGCTCGTTCGCCGCGATCTCGAGGAAGGCCTGGCGCAGCCGCTCGTGGAAGGCGCCGCCCTTGGTCTCGAAGCGATCCTCGCCGCCGCCCCGGCTAAGGGCGCGCGACAGACCCTCGGCGACGGGCAGGTCGAGAATCAGGGTCAGGTCGGGATGGACGCCCTCCAGCACCGTGGCTTCCAGGGTGTCGATCAGCCGGGTATCGACCTGGCCGCCGGCCCCCTGATAGGCCCGGGTCGAGTCGGCGAAGCGGTCGCAGAGCACCACCTTGCCAGCGTCGAGAGCCGGTTTGATCACCCGCTCGATGTGGTCGCGGCGCGAGGCGTACATCAACAGGGTCTCGGTCACCGCCGACCAGCGCTCGGGCGGGCCGTTGAGCACGATGTCGCGGATCGCCTCGGCGCCGGGCGAGCCGCCGGGCTCGCGCGTCAGCACCACCTGGTGGCCCAGCGCCTTCAGCCGCTCGGCCAATCGCCGGATCTGGGTCGATTTGCCGGCGCCCTCGCCGCCCTCGAAGGTGATGAAGAATCCCTTGGACATGGGCTCAACCCATCGGCTGAACCGCCCTTGATGTCTAGCGCTCGGCGATCAACTTCGCGTCGGGAAAGCCCAGCTGCGCCACCTGGTCACGCAGCCGCCCGGCCCCGGCCATGTCGCGGCCCGAGTCCAGGACAACCCGGTAGAGGGTGCGGCCATCGCGCTTCAGCGGCACGATCTTCGCCTTGCCGACGTCACGCAGGGAATTGACCGCCTTTTCGGCGTTATCGCGGTCGGCAAAGGCCCCGGCCTGCACCACCCAGCCGTCGTCGCCGAACGGGAAAGACAGCCGGTTCGGCTCCTCGTCCTTGGCCAGGCCCGCATACTGCAGAGTGCGATCCTTGCCGCGCGCCGGGGCCGGGCCGACGTAGCGCACCCGCACCTTTGCCGTGCCCTTGCCGGCGAAACCCAGCGCCTCGGCGCCGGCCCGCGACATGTCGATGATCCGGCCATCGACGAAGGGGCCGCGGTCATTGACCCGGACCTTTATCTTCTTGCCGTTGTCCAGGTTGGTCACCTCGACGATACAGGGTAGCGGCAACGTCTTGTGAGCCGCCGAAACCACCCACATGTCGAACATCTCGCCGTTGGCGGTCTGGCGGTTATGGAACTGCTGGCCGTACCAGCTGGCGATGCCGACCTCGTTGTAGTCGGTGTCTTCGCGCGGCGTGTACCAGCGGCCGCGCACTTGATAGGGCCGCATAGTGCCGGGAACGCGGCCACCAGGCTTGGTCGTGGGCTTGGCTTCGGCCCGAGGAGAGAGGCGCGGGGTCGCGCAGGCGGCCAGGCTGGCTGTCGCCAGCAGCGCCAGGGCCAGCCCCCCTGCCCGTTTCCAGATATGGCGCGGCATGCCGCCCCTCCCAGTGATCGCGGGCAGGATGGCCGGGGAGCGTCTTCGTTTCGGTTAACGGCGCGCAAATGGCTGTTTTGCCGCAACCACCCCTGCTATAGCGCCGGTCCGCTCAACGGACAGGTGGCCGAGCGGTTTAAGGCAGCGGTCTTGAAAACCGCCGTGGGTGCGAGCCCACCGTGGGTTCGAATCCCACCCTGTCCGCCATCGCGCTTGCAACGTGGCCCCGGCTCTGAAACGACGGAGCCATGAGCGATACATCCCGTTTCGACGACTCCGGCCCGACTTCGCACAGCTTCGTTTCCCAGCGGCTGCGGCTGAACTACCTCGACTGGGGCAACCCCGAGGCGCCGACCCTGATCCTGCAGCACGGCGGCCAGGACCACGCCCGCAGCTGGGACTGGGTGGCCCGGGCGCTGCGCCGCGACTGGCATGTGATCTGCCCCGACCTGCGAGGCCACGGCGACAGCGCCTGGTCCCCGGACGGCGCCTACATGATGCCCTACATGGTCTACGACCTGGCCCAGCTGATCCAGCAGACAGGCCGCGAGCAGGTTTCGATCATCGCCCACTCGCTCGGCGGCGCGGTGGCCCTGCGTTATGCCGGCCTCTATCCGGAGAAGGTGACCGCCCTGGTCGCCATCGAGGGCCTGGGCCCCAGCCCGAAGATGTACGCCGAACGTCGCCAGACGCCGGTCAGCAAACGCTGGCGTGACTGGATCGAGAAGCGCCGGGGTTTGAGCGCCCGCACCCACAAGCGCTACGCCAGCATCGACGAGGCCCTGCTGCGCATGCAGGCCGAGAACAGCCACCTCAGCGAAGACCAGGCGCGGCACCTGACCACCCATGGCGTCAGCCGCAACGAGGACGGCACATACAGCTGGAAGTTCGACAACTATTTGCGCTCCCCTCAACCCAGCGACCTGTCCGAGGAGGAGCTCAACGGCGTCTGGGCCCAGATCACCTGCCCGACCCTGCTGTGCGTCGGCCAGGACAGCTGGGCCTCGGATCCGTCGAAGGACGGGCGGGCGACGCACTTCCAGGACGCCAGGGTCGTGTCCTTCGAAAAGGCCGGCCACTGGCTGCACCATGACCAGCTCGACCGCTTTCTGGCCGAGGTGAAGGCCTTCCTGCCCGACCCCGCCAGCCTCAAGGCCTGACCCAAACTCCAAGGAGCCGCCCGTGACCTTCGATACGCCCCTCGCCCTGGTAGGTCCCCTGCGCAAGCCGCGCCAGATGCTGGGCGATCAGGAGTACGGCGGCCACGCCTCGATCCACGACGACGAGATGGCCGAGAAGCTGGGCTTCCGGGCCGGGCCAATCGAGGGGCCGACGCACTTCAGCCTGTTCCCGCCGCTGCTGGAGAAGATCTGGGGCAAGGCCTGGTTCGAGCAGGGCTGCATCTCCTCCCACTATCTGAACATGGTGGTCGAGGGCGAAGAGGTCCGCGCCTTTGCGCAGATCCCCGCCGAGGGGGCGAAGACCACGCGGGTCTGGGCCGAGAAGGCCGACGGCACGCCGGTGCTGGAGGCCAGCGCAAGCATCGGCCCGGACGCCGGCCCGACCCTGCTGGAACAGCGGATGGCGGCCCTGCGTCCGCCCGGCAAGCTCTTGATCCTCGAGGATCTCCACGTCGGCATGACCGGGGCGGCCGAGGAGCGGGTGCGGATGGATCCGGACCAGCACATGGGGAACCTCTATCCCTTCAGCCTCAATCAGAAGCTGGCCGGCATCACCGAAAACTCGGACTGGTACAGCCAGGGTTCGCCCTGGGGCCGGCCGATCATCCCGCTGGAGATGATCAGCGTGCTGGCAGAATACTCGAGCCACCAGGCGAAGTTCCCGGTCAAGGGACCCGCCGTCGGCCTGTTCGCCGACCAGGAAATCCGCCTGATTGACGGCCCGCTGTTCGTCGGCGAGGAGTACGTCCTGCGCCGCGAGATCGCCGCCCTGGCCGAGAGCAAGCGCACGGAATCCTACTGGGTGCGGACCCGCATCTTCGACGCATCGGGGACAAGGCAGGTGGCCGAGATGCTGCTCAACCACGCCACGCTGAAGCACAGCTACGCCGGCTACGCAGAGGCCGGTCAGGAGGCAGGCTGACCCAGCCGCTTCTCGAACCAGGCGACGGCCGAGGCCTGACCGCCGTGGATGGCCCAACCCCAGGGCACGCCGTCCCACAGGTCGTCGACCACCTGCAAGTCGGCGCCGGCGTCGGCCAGCAGGTCGAGGATGTCGGGGTTGTCGTTGAGCGCGGCCTGGTGGATCGGGTTGCCATGTCGGTGCTGCGATGAGCGGCGGTTGACCGTGGCGCCTGCCTGGAGCGCCATCCGCACACTTTCAGTCTGGCTGTTGATCACCGCCAGATCGAGGGCCGCCTCGACGTCAGCCTGAGAGGCGGCGGCCAGCAGCCCCGGCAGCACGTCGGTCCGGCCAAGCGCCGCAGCGACGGGAGCGGTCAGCGGCATGCCCTTGGCGACGAGGTGTTCGACGATCTGCGTCTCCTGATGGGCCAGGACGCCGCCCAGGTCGTCGGGCTTTGGCCGGGCGCCCGCACCGACGAGGACCTCGACCAGTGGGATCTGCAGCCCGTCCTTTCGGGCGGGGCTGGAGGTCATGACCAGGCCCAGGGTGTAGTCGAGGTCCTCCTGAGCGACGCCGCGCACGGTCAGGGCTCGGGCAATGTCCGGCATGTTGGCCGGCATGGTCTCGATCAGGGTCGGGTTGTTGGCCACGAACCACAAGAGCTTGGGATCGAGGAAGTACTGGTCGCGCCCGCTGTCGCGATAGCAGTCGGGCTCGCGGATGCGCTCGGTCAGCAGGCGCGGCTCGGCGTCGAGCAGCCGGTTCAGGATCGCGAGGTCGCCAACCTGGACGGCGTCGACGGCGGCGCGGAACGACGGGTCGCGGATCACTGGGCGGTCGAACAGCTCGACCATGGCGGCGGCGTCGCGGGCGCGGGAGCGACGGGCGATGTCGAGGGCGTTGCGGCCCTTTTCGTTGGGTTCCCATTCGATGGCGCCGTGCAGCAGCAGCAGTTCGGCCAGGGCGAGCGGTCCGCGCTCGGCCACCTTGTGCAGCGGCCGCTGGCCCGGCGTCGCCTTGCGGGCGCTGGCGCCGGCGTCGATCAGAGCCCGGACGATGGCGAGGCGAACATCGGGCCCGGCGGCGGAGCCACAGGCCTCCCAGACCGGGCTGGTCTGCGGCCCACCGTCGTTGGGGTCCTGGCCGGCGGCGAGCAGCGCCTGCACCCGGGGCAGGTCGCCATCACGGGCGGCCTGCGCCAGAGCGGTCAAAGGGCTCTGCGGCTCCAGCTTTCGCACCCGGGTGATCAGGGCCGCCCAGGTCGGGAAGCCGTACTCGCCGGCCACCTGGTGTTGCGCCAGGGCCAGCTTCAGGCCCTGCGCCCTGGCAAGCCGTTTTGCCTGCTTGCGCAGATGTTCGCTGGAGGGATTTTCTGGAAGCGCGCGCGGGGCGCGGTCGGGCGTGGTCATGGCATAGCCTTTCCTTCGCACCCTGGTGTCCGCCGACAGGGCAAGGAAAGGTGAGGATCACCGATCATATGGCGCTGAAGGCGGGCTGAGCCCTTTCCGCGGACGAGCGGCCGCCTTACCGACCGTGACTCATGCTAGGCCGATGACGCGCCAAGGCACAAGGAGCAACGCGGCATGGACATCCCGGACGACATCTTCACCGAGCCCGAGGACGTCGATCCCGAGACCCTGGCCAATCTGGGTCCGCTGCGCCGGCTGGCGGGCGTCTGGGAAGGTGAGCGCGGCGTCGATGTGAACCCCAAGGCCGACGGCCCCGAAACGCGCCGCTTCTACGAGCGCATCGAGATGCAGCCGATCGATCCCCAGGCCAACGGCCCCCAGCTGTTCTACGGCCTGCGCTACCACGTCCACGTCAACACGCGGGAAGAGGCACTGACATTCCACGATCAGGTCGGCTACTGGCTGTGGGAGCCTGCGACGGGGTTGATCCTGCAGACCCTGTCCATCCCGCGCGGCCAGGTGGCCATCGCCGCCGGCCATGCCGAACCGGACGCCCGGACCCTCGTCCTGACCGCCACCCGCGGCCAGACCGAGTACGGCATCTGCTCGACGACCTTCCTCGAACAGGCCTTCCGCACCGACGCATACCGTATCGAGGTGACCTTCCACGACGACGGGACGTGGAGCTACATCTCCAACACCACCCTGCAGGTCCGTGGACAGGACGAGCCCTTCCTGCACCGCGACAAGAACACCCTGAAGAAGATCGCCGAGCCCGACCTCAACCCCTGGGCCAACATCCTTCGCCAGACGCCGGCCTGACGCCATGACCGATACCCGCCGCCTCCTGCTGCGCCAGCTCGACACCGCCTGGGCCCTGGCTGACTATCACCTGCAGGGGCTGACGACGGACGCGTGCCTCTGGCGGCCGGCTTCGGCGGGCCTGCATGTGGCCCAGGACGCGAAAGGTGTCTGGCGCGCCGGCTGGCCCGAGCACGAAGGCTATGACCTGGGCCCGCCCAGCATCGCCTGGCTGACCTGGCACATGATTTTCTGGTGGTCGATGGTTCTCAACCACTGCTTCGGCGACGCCACCCTGACCCGAGATGCCGTCCCCTGGCCCGGTGACGCCAACGGCGCCCGCAGCCGCATCGAGGTGCTGCACTCCGAATGGCGCGCCGCCGTCGAGGGCCTCTCCGAAGCCGAGTTCGCCGCTGCCGACCGGACCCGTTGGCCCTTCTCCGGGCGGCCTTTCGCCGACGTCGTCGCCTGGGCCAATATCGAGCTCACCAAGAACGCCGCCGAACTCGGTTACGCCCGGTTTCTCCATGCGGTGCGCGCGCCATGACCTGGATCTGGGACCTCGCCGCCATCCTGCTCGGTCCCGTGGCCGGCAGCTTTCTTGGCCTGGTCAGCCTGCGCCTGCCGGAAGACAAGACGGTGATGAAAGGCCGCTCGGCCTGCGGGTCCTGCGGCCGCACCCTTGGCCCCATCGACCTTGTGCCGATCCTCAGCTTCCTGGCCCTGCGCGGCCGCTGCCGCACCTGCGGCGCCGCCATTCCACGCCGTTATCTGATGATGGAGCTGGGCTGCCTGGCCCTTGGGATCTGGTCCGCCTTCGCCTTCGACGGCCCGATGGCCCTGGTCAGCGCCCTGTTCGGCTGGTGGCTGCTCGTTCTGGCGGTGATTGACGGTGAGCATTTCTGGCTGCCCGACCGCCTGACCCTGCCCTTGGGCGCAGCCGGACTCATCCAGGCCGTCGCCTTCTCGCTGGCGGACATGACCAACACCCCCTGGACCGACAGCCTGATCGGGGCGGCAGCGGGCTTCGGCGCCCTTTGGCTGGTCGCTTTTGCCTATCGGCGCCTGCGCGGCCGCGAGGGCCTCGGCGGCGGCGATCCGATCTTGCTGGGCGCCATCGGCGCCTGGGTCGGCTGGCAGGGCCTGCCCAGCGTGGTGGTCTGGGCCGGCGTCGCCGGTCTCAGCGTCGTCATGGCCATGGTCATCGCCCGGCGCGGCGTTTCGGCCGAGATGAAGTTGCCGTTCGGCGTCTTCCTGGCCCTCGGCGGCTGGATGGTCTGGATCCTGGGGCCTCTAGGGCTTTAGCGCGCTCTGCCGCTCAATCCTTGACCCAGCGCACGTCGCCGACCAATGCCGTCAGGCGCTTGTATTCGGCGGCGGTGATGCAGCGCGGAGCGTCCCACCCTCGGCTGCTGGCCGCTTCCTTGGCCGAGACGAAGATGACCTGGCCATGTTCTCGCTTGAACGCCCGGCGCGAGGCGTCGTCCCGCGCGCAGACGTAGAGCTCGCGGCTGGCGCGGGGGCCGGTATCGGACTCCATGACCGCCTTCACAGGCATGGCCTCGGCGCCCGCTGAGAGCATCGCGACGACCAGAGACATAACGATCATGAGATCCTCCTCCATGCCCGGCTCGAACGGCCAGGTTCCCAGGGGATGCTACGCCTTTGCGACAGTTTGTGAAGGTTATTTGTCAGCCTGTGGATAACTTTAGGCTGCTCGCTGGCCCCGGGTTCGAAAGCCCCGTTCGGGGCATCACGTCCGGCGCCGCAACGGATTGCGGGTTCGCAACAGTCCCTCGCCTCCCCGGGTCACCTCGGCCCAAACGCCGCGGGGCCGATTCAATACTGTCACAAAGCGTTGCCCTGAACGTCACGAACGGCGGCTATTCGCCATCCCCGGGCAGGCGGGGCCCACTCCCATAGCGGGGCCAGGCGGCTCCGCGTCCCCGCGTGCAGACGAACGCTTGTCACGTGGAGATCAGGATGTCCGGGCTCAAGAAATTCATGTCGGTGATGGCGGCGGCCAGCGCCAGCCTGCTGCTGGCCAGCTGCGGCGGCGCCGACGGCGTCGCCTCGCCGGGTGAAGGCGACTTCGGCGGCGGCGGCGGCGGCGGTGGCGGCGGTGGCGGTGGCGGCGGGGGTGGCGGCGGCGCGGCCGTCGATTGCCCGACCGGCTTCGCCAACGTCGGCACCATCAACGCCGCGGTCGGCGGCACGCTGCGCATCTGCCAGCTCCCCGCCCTGATCACCGGCAACCTTGTCGTCCCGCTGCGCACCGGCACCATCTACTCGGTCAGCGGCCGGGTCGACGTGGGCCAGGACCGCGGCGGCGCGGTCGCCGCTCCCATTGCCGGCGCGGCGCAGGGTATCCTGACCGTTGAACCGGGTGTCCGCATCTTCGGTTCGGCCGGTCTCGACTACGTCGTGGTCAACCGCGGCTCGCAGATCTTCGCCCAGGGCACGGCCGCCCAGCCGATCGTCTTCACCAGCCGCGCCAGCATCGAAGGCACGGCGACCACCGACAGCATCGGTCAATGGGGTGGCCTGGTCATCCTCGGCCGCGCCAACATTTCCAACTGCCCGGCCGCGGTCCCCTACGGCAGCGCCAACTGTGAAGCCCAGGTCGAAGGCACCAACGCCCTCTACGGCGGCAACAACAACGCCGACAACAGCGGCACCCTGCAGTACGTCCGCGTCCAGCACTCCGGCTTCCAGATCCTGCCGGGCAACGAGCTGAACGGCATCACCTTCGCCGGCGTCGGCAACGGCACGACCGTCGACCACATCCAGGTCCACAACAGCTCGGACGACGGCGTCGAGTTCTTCGGCGGCAACGTCAACGTCCGCTACCTGGTCCTGACCGGCAACGACGACGACAGCATCGACACCGACCAGGGCTACAGCGGCTCCATTCAGTACGCCCTGGTGGTCCAGCGCCCGAATGGCGGCGACCGCATCATCGAGGCCTCCATGGCTTCGCTCGCCACCGGCAACCCGCGCTCCAACCCGAAGATCTCCAACTTCACCTTCGTGGCCCGCGACAGCGGCAGCGACGCCATCGTCCTCAACACCGGCACCGACTACCAACTGTACAACGGCACGGTCACCCGTCCGGGCACGACCGGCGCCTGCTTGGATATCGACGACGCCAGCACCACCGCCACCTTCCGGTCCGTGTTCCTGACCTGCAGCCTGGCCTTCCGTGACGACGCCAACGTCAATGCGGCTGGGGCCTCGGCGATCTTCGGCCCGGGGGCGAACAACAACACCTCGAACGGGACCTCGACCCTGACCGGGACCTTCATCAACGGCGCCAACGAAAACGCCGTGGTGGTGACCAACCCGACGGGCCTCTCAGCCTTCTTCGCCAACCCGCTCAACATCGCGGCGGTGCGGAACGCGGCTGACACCTGGTACGCCACCTGGACCTGCGGCCTGACCGGCGGCGCGAGCTGCTGATGACCGATGCGGGGCGGCGGGTCATGCCCGCCGCCCAACGTCGCTCCGCGGTTTCCCAATCAAGGCACACTCTCATGTCGAAGCTACATCTGACCCTCACGGGTCTTCTGCTGGCCACCACGGCGCTCACCGCGCCGGGTCTCGCCGCAGCCCAGGACACGCCGGCCCCGGCTCCGGCCGAAGAGGAGGTCGAGGAGATCGTCGTCCTCGGCAAGAACATCCCCGAGCCGATGCGGGAAACCAGCGAGGTCGCCACTTACCTGCAGCCCGAAGACCTCAAGCGCCAGGGTGACGACAACGCCGCCGAGGCGTTGACCCGTCTTACCGGCGTGTCTCTGGTCAGCGGCAAGTTCGTCTATGTCCGGGGTCTGGGCGAGCGCTACAGCTCGGCCCTGCTCAACGGCTCCCCCCTGCCCTCGCCCGAGCCGCTCCAGCGGGTCGTGCCGCTGGACCTGTTTCCGGCCAGCATCCTGAGCGGCACCATCGTCCAGAAGACCTACTCGCCCAACTATCCCGGCGAGTTCGGCGGCGGCGTCATCGACCTGCAGACGGTCACCACCCCCGATGACCCCTTCTTCAGCATCGGGATGAGCACTGGCGGCAACACCGAGACCACCTTCCAGGAAGGTCTGACCTACTACGGTTCGGACACCGACTGGCTGGGCTACGACGACGGTACGCGCGATACCCCGCGCATCCTGCAGCGCATCTCCAAGGATCGCCTGCGGGTCAGCGAGGCCAACTACACGGACGCCGAGCTGCAGCAGATCGGCCGCAGCTTCGTCAACGCGCCGCTGAACCTGATCCAGCGCAAGAACAACATCGATCCCAACTTCGGGCTCGACATCTCGGCCGGTCGCTCGTTCGACCTGGGCGACGCCGGCTTCGTTGGCGTGATCGGCGTGCTGGGTTTCAAGAACGGCTGGAAGAGCCGCGACGGGATCCAGCAGGAAGGCATCGTCCAGGCGGGGGTGATCAGCGTCAACACCGACTACAATTTCCGCTCGACCGAGAACAACGCCGTGCTCAACGGCCTGTTCGGCCTGAGCTGGGAGTCCACCGACAGCGCCCACCAGGTGAAGTGGACCAACCTCTATATCCACTCGACGCTGAAGGAAGCCCGCATCCGCGAGGGCTACGACAGCAACGCTCCGGGCCAGGGCCTGGTGCGCGACGACTACACCGAGTGGTTCGAGCGCAGCCTGATCAACACCCAACTGGCCGGCTCGTCCGAGTTCGGGGATTTCAAGGTTTCCTGGCGCGGCGCCTTCGCCAAGACCTCGCGCAACAGCCCCTATGAGAAGGGCATCCGCTACTTCTGGGTCGACGCCGACAACGACGGCATCCAGGACGCCAACGAGCCCTACCGTCACGACGGCTCCTCGGTGCAGAACTACACCCGCTTCGGCGAGGTCGAGGACACCGTCGGCAGCTTCGGCATCGACGGCTCCTACGTCCTGCCGCTGTCGGACTCCCGCGAGATCATCCTCAGCGGCGGCGTCGCCTGGATGGACAACAACCGTCATGCCAGCCAGCGCGAGTTCCGCTTCCTGGCGCTCAACAACGCCATCCCGCTCGATGTCCAGGACAGCCGGGTCGATTTCCTGCTGTCGGATTTCAACATCGGCCCGCAGCTGTTCATGCTCCGTGAAACCACCGGCGCCGACGGCGCCTCGGCCTACAAGGCGGCGCTGGAAACGCGCGCGGCCTGGTTCCAGGTCGATGCCGAGATCATCCCGCTGGTCCGTGTCTCGATCGGCGCCCGTTACGAAGAGGCCGAGCAGGGGGTCAACCCCATCGACATCTTCTCCGGGCCCCTGCCCAGCGCGCCGAAGCTGGAAAACGAGTACTGGTTGCCGGCCACCACGGTGACCTGGAACTTCTTCGAGGACATGCAGCTGCGCTTTGGCCTTTCCAAGACCATCGCCCGGCCGCAGTTCCGCGAGCTGGCTCCGCAGACCTACCTCGATCCGGACACCGACCGCCTCTACATCGGCAACCCCTACCTGGTGGATTCCGAGCTGATCAACGTCGACGCCCGCTACGAGTGGTACTTCGACAAGGGCCAGTCGCTGACCTTCGGCGTCTTCTACAAGGACATCGACAAGCCGGTTGAAACCATCGTCAACGAAGGCGGCTCGAGCCTGCAGACCACCTTCCTGAACGCCCCGGCCGCCGTTCTTTACGGCGCCGAGATCGATGCGAAGGCCTACTTCGACATCCCGCTCGAGATGCAGTGGTTCAGCGACAAGCGCTGGCTGATCGCCGCCAACTACACCTGGACCAGCTCCGAGGTGAAGGTGGGCTCGGGCGACGTGGTCTACCCGCTGTCGGGTCTGGGCAGCCCCCGCCCCGCCATCGACTATGTCACCGACGGCGACACCCTGCAGGGACAGTCCGACCATCTGGCCAACCTGCAGTTCGGCTGGGAGGACGAGAACGCCAAGTCCCAGGCCACCCTGCTGTTGACCTATGTCAGTGAACGGATCGCCGCCCGGGGCCGCACCGGCTTCCCGGACCTGATCCAGGGCGAGACCGTCAACCTCGACTTCACCTACCGCAAGGGCTTCGAGGTGATGGGCAAGGAGATGGAGTTCGGCTTCGAGGCCCGCAACCTGCTCGGCGAAGACTCCGAGGAATTCCAGGAGCTTGGTGGCGGCCGCGTCGACACCAACACCTACGATCTGGGCCGCAGCGTCTCGTTCAGCATCTCGGCCAAGTTCTAGGTCAACCCTTGTAAGCGTTGGCAGGCGCTCCCTACCCGTCCGGGTGGGGAGCGTTTGTCATTGAAGCGTCACGGAAGTATCACTGACCTGCGGCACGGCGCGTCTAACCCGACCCATCGGTGTCGCAGCGGGGAAAGTTTCAGAGTGGTCCTTTGGCAGCGCCTTTTGCCGGGTGGCATCCAGGACGCTTCCGGCCGCGCCGCGGTCGAGGCGGTCCTCGTGCTGCTGCTGGCGATCCAGGCCGCGGGACTTGTGTGGGCGATCGCCGCCCCGGGCGGGCCGCCGCCGTCGAGGGCCGCCGCACAGACTTCCGACCTGTCGATCCTCACCCGCTTCAATCCGTTCCTCGGCCTTGACGCTGCTGCCGGCGGTCAGGCCTCGGGCCAGGCGATGCGGCTGTACGGCGTGCGCGCCGGGGCCGACGGTCGAGGCTCCGCCATCATCGGCACGGCCGATGGCAAACAGGCTTCCTACCTGGTCGGCGAAACCGTCGCGCCGGGCGTGACCCTGCAGGCCGTGCATGACAACCATGTGGTCCTGGCGCGCGGCGCCGCGACCACCAAGCTGACTTTCCCCGATGTCTCCCAATAAGGACGCCGCCCGCTTGAGGAACACCATCCGGACCCTCGCCCTCGCGGCCCTCTTCGGCGCGTCCGCCCTGGCGCCCGCCGCGCCTGCCCTGGCGCAAACCCAGGTGCTGAATGTTCAGGATGCGGACATCCGCGCCTTCATCCAGGACGTCGCCCGCAGCACCGGTCGCACCTTCATCATCGACCCGCGCGTCAAGGGCACGGTCAGCGTCGCCAGCGATGGGCCGCTGAGCAAGACCGAGCTGTTCGAGGTCTTCCTGGCGACCCTGCGCTCCAACGGCTACATCGCCATCCCCACCGGTCCGACCTCCTATCGCATCGAGCCGGCCGAGAACGCCGCACGCGCCCCGTCGGCGGGCCGCAGCGGGTTCGTCACCGAGGTGTTCCGCCTGCGCACCATCGACGCGGCCGGCGCCGCCGAGATGATCAAGCCGCTGGTCGGACCCCAGGGCGTGGTGACCGCCAATCCGCGCGGCAACACAGTGGTCGTCGCCGACTACGCCGACAACATGCGCCGCATCCGGGGCCTGATCGGCCAGATCGACCAGGACCGGGCCCAGGTCCAGACCGTCACCCTCAAGTACAGCCGGGCGACTGAAATCGCCCGCGTGCTCAACGACCTGACCTCCGCGCCGGGAGCCGATGGCAAGGGCGGGCGCGGCGCGGTCGCCATCGTGGCGGTCGAGAGCAGCAACTCCATCATGCTCCGGGGCGACGCCGACGCCATCGCCCGGCTGATCCCGATCATCACCGACCTCGACAAACGCGCCCAGTCCAGCGCCGACATCCAGGTGGTCTTCCTCAAGCACGCCAACGCCGAGGAGATGCTGCCCGTCCTGCAGCAACTGGTCGGCCAGCAGCAGACTGCGCCGTCCGGCGGCAAGACCAGCCAGGAGACCGGCTCGGCCGCCCCCGCCGCCGCCCCGGCCCCCGGCTCGCAGCGCGCCAACCTCGCCCGCTATCCCGGCGCCAACGCCCTGATCATCAGCGCCGACCCCGAAACCCAGCGCATGCTGGCCGAGGTTATTCGCCAGCTCGACGTGCGGCGTGAGCAGGTGCTTGTGGAGGCCATCGTCGTCGAGGTGTCCGACGGCGCCGCCCAGAGGCTGGGCGTCCAGACCATCCTCGGCAGCCAGGGCGGCAACGTGCCCTTCGCGGCCACAAACTATTCCAACACCGGCCCCAACATCCTGGCCCTGACCGGGGCCATCGTCGGCGAGAACAACCTGCCGGAAGACAGCCAACTGCTGGCCCAGCTGCGCGACGCGGCGCTCAGTTCGCTGCTCAATTCCAATGGCGCGCTCGGCGCGGTCACGGGCACGCTCACCGGCGACACCCTGTTCGGCTTCATCATCAACGCGGTGCGCGAGGACAGTTCCTCCAAGCTGCTGTCGACGCCGCATGTGCTGACGCTCGATAACCGCGAGGCCTCGATCCTGGTCGGCCAGGAAATCCCGATCACCACCGGCGAGGTGCTGGGCGACGCCAACTCCAACCCCTTCCGCACCGTCCAGCGCCAGGACATCGGTATCAAGCTGACCGTCACGCCGCAGATCAACGCCGGCGGCGGCATCACCCTGCATCTGCGCCAAGAGGTGTCGGCCATCGCCGGCACCGTGACGACCAACAATCCCGAGCTGATCCTCAACAAGCGGGTCGTTGAAACCACCGCCGTCATCGGCGACGGCGAGATCGTCGTCCTGGCCGGCCTGCTGCAGCAGGACGAGTCCATCAGCCTCGAGCGCACCCCGTTGCTCAGCGACGTGCCGCTGCTGGGCGAGCTGTTCAAGAGCCGCGCCCGCGAGGGCAAGCGCACCAACCTGATGATCTTCCTGCGCCCTCGCATCATTCGCAACGACGAGGACGCCCGCGCCGTCACCGGACCGCGCTACGAACTGCTGCGCCAGCAGCCCGCCTTCAGCAACAAGGACGGCAGCAACGATCTCGACACGGTCATCGTGGACCAGCTGGGCGCCACCCCGCCGAACGTGCCGCCGCCTCCGGTCGCTGCGCCGCCGAAATGATCACCCTGGCCGACCCGACCCTGTCCTACGGATTCGCCAAGCGGGCGGGCGTGCTGCTCCTCTCGCTCGGCGAGACGGCGCGAGTCGGCCTGCGCGAAGGCTCCGATCCCGCCGCCCTGGTCGAGGCGCGCCGGGTGCTGGGCCGCCCCCTGACCATCGAAAGCCTCTCGCCCTCCGCCTTCGACCGGCAGTTCTCGGAAGTCTACGCCGGCGAAGGCCTCGCCGCCTCCAGCGCCGACAGCGTAGAGATGGCCGGCGGCCTCGACGCCCTGCTCGACGACATCCCCGCCACCGCCGACCTGCTCGACCCGCAGGACGAGGCCCCGGTCATCCGGCTGATCAACGGCCTGATCGCTGAGGCCGCCCGTCTCGGCGCCTCCGACATCCATATCGAGCCCTTCGAGAAGGCGGTCACCGTCCGCTTCCGTGTCGACGGCGTGTTGCGCGAAGTGCTCAGCCTGCCCCAGCGTATCGGCCCGCTGCTCGTCTCGCGCATCAAGGTCATGGCGCGGCTGGACATCGCCGAAAAGCGGCTGCCGCAGGACGGCCGGATCTCCCTGGCGCTGGGCGGCAAGGCGCTCGACGTCCGCGTCTCCACCCTGCCCGCCCGTGTCGGCGAGCGCGTGGTCCTGCGCATCCTCGACAAGGACCAGGCCGGCCTGCAGCTGCAGCAGCTGGGCATGCCGCCTGCCCTGCTGCGGCTTTTTGAATCCGCGGTACGCGAGCCGCACGGCATCATCCTGGTCACCGGCCCGACCGGTTCCGGCAAGACCACCACCCTTTATGCCGGCCTGGCCCTGCTCAACGACGCCAGCCGCAATATCCTGACCATCGAGGATCCGGTCGAGTACGCCATGCACGGCGTCGGCCAGACCCAGGTCAACGCCAAGGTCGGCATGACCTTCGCCGCCGGCCTGCGCGCCATCCTGCGCCAGGACCCGGACGTGGTCATGGTCGGCGAAATTCGCGACAGCGAGACGGCCCAGATCGCCGTCCAGGCCGCCCTCACCGGCCACCTTGTGCTGTCCACCGTTCACACCAACGACGCCGCCGGCGCCGTCACCCGCCTGCGCGACATGGGCGTCGAGCCCTTCCTGCTGGCTTCGACCCTGCGCACCGTTCTGGCCCAGCGGCTGGTCCGGCGGCTCTGCGACGTCTGCCGCGAACCCCACCCGGCCGATGCCGCCACGGCCCGCCGCCTCGGTGTCTCCGAGGGCCAGACCCTGTTCCGCGCCAGGGGATGCGAGCACTGCAACAACACCGGCTATCAGGGCCGCATCGGTGTCTATGAAGCCATCCGCATCGACGAGCACGTCCGCGGCCTGATCGCCTCCAACGCCGACGAGCAGGCGATCAGCGCCGGCCTTTCGGAGTCCGGCGACCTCGCCAGCGACGCCCGTGAGCTGGTCCTGAGCGGCGTCACCACGCTGGAAGAAATGCTGCGCGTCACCCGCCAGACGGCCGAAACCCAAACGGGAGCCGCGGGCCATGGCGGCGTTTGAGTATCTGGCGCTGGACGCGCAAGGGACGGCCCGCAACGGCGTGATCAGCGCCGCCGACGAAGGCGCGGCGCGGGCCATCCTGGAGAAGCGCCGCCTGGCCCCCGTCCGACTGACGGCCGCCAACGACAGCGGCCCGGGCCTGAGCCTGTTCCGCGAGAGGCTGTCGCCCAGGGACCTGTCACTGATCACTCGCCAGCTTTCGACCCTGGTTTCGGTCAGCCCGCTGGAAGAAGCCCTCCGGGCCATCGCCCAGAACAGCGAGCAGCCCAAGGTCCGGGCCATTCTCGGCGAGGTTCACGCCGGTATCCGCGAAGGCTTCCGCCTGTCCGAGGCCATGGGCCGCCGGCCGGCCAGCTTTCCGCCCCTCTACCGGGCCATGGTCGCGGCCGGCGAAGCCTCTGGTTCCCTACCCGCCATCCTCGACCGCCTCGCCGACCTTCTGGAACAGGAGCAGGCGGTCCGCGCCAAGCTGACCACGGCGCTGGTCTATCCTCTGGCCCTGGCCGCGACCGCCATCCTGGTGGTGATCGCCCTGATGACCTTCGTGGTTCCCAAGGTGGTTGATCAGTTCGACAGCATGGGCCAGTCCCTGCCGCTGCTGACCCGCGTCATCATCGGGGTGTCGGACGCCATGCAGGCCTACGGCTGGATCGGCCTGATCCTGCTGGTCGTCGGCGGCCTCGCCTTCGCCCAGGGGATGCGCAACCCCGGCTTCCGTCTGGCCGTCGACGGCGCCCTGCTGCGCCTGCCGCTGATCGGCCGGCTGCAACGGGAGGCGAACGCCGCCCGCCTGGCCCGCACCCTGTCGACCATGCTGGCCAGCGGCCTGCCGATCCTCGAGGGCCTGACCCTGACCGCCCGCACCGTCGGCAACAGCGTCCTGCGCCGCGCCACCGAGGACATGACCGTCGCGATCCGGGAAGGCGGCGGTCTGTCCGCGGCGCTGCGCAAGGCCGGGGTCTTCCCGCCGGTGTTGCTGTACATGGCCGCCAGCGGCGAAGCCTCCGGCCGGCTGGAGATGATGCTGTCGCGCGCCGCGGACTATCTGGAACGCGAGTTCAACACCTTCACCAGCGCCGCGCTCAGCCTGCTGGAGCCGGCAATCATCATCGTCATGGGGGTGGTGGTCGCCACCATCGTCCTGTCCATCCTGCTGCCCATCCTGCAGATCAACACCCTGGCTATTGGTTAGAATGATGTCGCAAGACGTTGAAAACAAACGCCCCCGCCGCGCCGGCTTCACCCTCGTCGAGATGATGGTCGTTGTCGTCATCCTCGGCCTGCTGGCCACCGTCGTGATCATCAATGTCCTGCCCGCCCAGGGCCGCGCCATGAAGGAAAAGACCCGCGCCGACATCGCCACCCTCGAGCAGGCGGTGGAGAGCTACAGGCTCGACACCTTCGTCTTCCCCCGCGGCGAGGCCGGGCTGCAGGCCCTGGTCACCGCCCCGACCGGCGTCGCCGCCAGCCGCTACCGCGAGGGCGGCTATATCAAGCGCCTGCCGGACGATCCCTGGGGCAACCCCTATCAGTACCGCTACCCGGGCAAGCACGGCCCATTCGACATCTACAGCTATGGCGCCGACGGCCAGGAGGGCGGCGAAGGCGATGACGCGGACATCGGCAACTGGAAATAGCCGGTCCCGCCACGGCTTCACCCTCGTCGAGTTGATGGTGGTGCTGGCCGTGCTCGGACTGATGGCGGCCGTGGTGGTCGTGGCCATTCCGGACGGCGCCATGACCGTGGCCGCCGAGGGTGAGCGTTTTGCCGCCCGGCTCAAGCGGGCGCAGGAGGAAGCGGTGCTGGTAAATCGGCCGGTGGAGGTGGCGACGACCGATGACGGCTACGCCTTCCGGGTGCGCGGCGCCGGCGGCTGGCGGGCGCTCGACGAGGGCCCGTTCAGGCCAGAAACCTGGCTGCCAGGAACCACTGTGGCGGCCGAGAAAGACATCCGCCGCGTGACCTTCGATCCGACCGGCGTCGCCACGCCCGGGCATTTCACGCTCCGCCGGGGCGGCAAGACCGTCGAGGTGCTGATCGATCAGGCCGGCAATGTGAGGGTCGATGCGCAATAGGGCCGGCTTCACCCTGATCGAGCTGTTGGTGGCGCTGACGGTGTTCAGCCTGGCCGCCATGGCGCTGATCAACCTGTCGGGCGAGAACACCCGGGCGGCCGGCCGTATCGAGACCAAGGCCCTGGCCGCCGTGGTCGCCGAGAACCGCGCCGTCGAGGAGCTGACCAGCGAACGTCCCCCGGCCATCGGCGTGGTCAACGGCGCCGAACAGGCCGGCATGCGGACCTGGCGTTGGAACCGCAGGGTCCTGGCGACCGCCGATCCCGACATCCTGCGCATCGACATCGTCGTGCTCGACCCCGCCTCGCCGAGGCCCGCCAGCGTCCTGACCGTATTCCGGAGCGTCAAATGAGGCGCGGCGGGTTCACCCTGGTGGAAATGCTGGTGGCGCTGTTCGTCTTCGGACTGCTGGCGGCGGCCGGGGCGGCGGTGATGGGATCGACCCTGACCAGCCAGTCGGCGGTGAAGAGCCGGGTCGAGCGCTTCGCCGACTTCCAGCGCCTGCGCGCCACCCTGCGGGCCGACCTGGCCCAGGCCGCGCCGCGCCGGACCCGTGACACAACGGGCGCGCCGGCCGGCGTCGCCTTCATCGGCGGCGATCCCTGGGGCGGCAACAGCGAGCGGCTATTCGTGGTGGTCCGCCGCGGCTGGGAAAACCCCGACCGGGCCGCCCGCCCCTCGCTGCAGTATGTCGAATACCGGCTGTCGGGCCGACGTATCGAACGGCGCGTCCGGGCGGCGCTTGACGGGACGGCCCTGGGGCCTGCCCAGGTCCTGCTCGACGGGGTCGACGCCAGCCAGGTCGCCTTCCTGCACAATGCCGCGTGGCAGTCGGCGTGGAAGGGGCAATCGGGGGTCGAGCTGCCCCGCGCCGTGCGGCTGGACCTGACAGTCGAAGGGATCGGGCCGATCACCCAGCTGTTCCTGACCGCGGGCGACGGCCGATGAGGTATCCCGGCAAGCCGCATGAAAAGGGCGTCGCCCTTCTGACCGTCCTCCTGATGGTGGCGGTGATGTCGGCCATCGCCGTCGGGGTGCTGGACGACATCCGCTTTGGCCTGCGGCGCACCTTCAACGCCGCCACGGCGACCCAGGGACAGTACTTCGCCATCGGCGCCGAACAGCTGGCCCGCGCGCGCATCAGCCGGCTTCTGGAGCGCGACGCCACCCGCACTTCGTTGGAAGGCGGCTGGAACGGCCGGCCCATCGTCTTCCCGATCGAGAACGGCCAGATCCTGGCCAAGGTCACCGACGGCACGGCCTGTTTCAACCTCAACAGCCTGGTGCTGGCCGGCGGCGGCGAGCCCTTCGTGCGCCGTGAACAGGGCGTGCGCCAGTTCACCGCTCTGCTGACGGCCCTGAACCAGCCGCAGGCCGAAGCGCTCTCCAACGCCCTGGCCGAATGGATGGACAGCAACAACGTCGGCGCGCCGGGCACGGAGGACGACGGCTATCTCAAGGGGCCAGCGCCCTACCGGACCGCTTCGGTCCCCCTTGCCGAGGTCAGCGAGCTGCGCGCCGTGCAGGGCTTCACGCCGGCCGTGTACGCCGCCCTGCGCCCCTATGTCTGCGCCCTGCCCACCACCGACCTTTCGCCGGTCAACATCAACACCCTGGGCGAGGATCGCGCCGTCGTCCTGACCGCCCTGACCGAGGGTGGGGTTTCCGTCAGCGCCGCCCGCGCCGTCCTGGCCGGACGCCCGGCCGGCGGATTCACCGACCTGGCCGCCTTCTGGGCCAATCCGGCCTTCGCCCAGCTGCCAGCCGACGCCGGCGTCCGAAGCCAGGTCGATCTGCGGTCGCGCTATTTCAAACTCGATGCCGAGGTGGCCTTCGCCGGAGGCGATGTCACCCTGAGCTCGCTCTTCGAAGCCCCTTCGCCCGGCGGCGTCCGCCTGGTCGCCCGCCGATGGACCCACGACGAATGAACCGCCTGATCATCCTGTTCGCCGATCCTGAACGACCCCCGGAGGTGCTGGAAGCCCAGGGAGGCGAGGTGCTGCGCTACGATGTCATGCGCCCGGGCGAGGCCGACGGCTGGGCCCCGGCCCGCACGGTGCTGGTGACGCCGGGAGCGGATGTCGTCGCCCGCTGGCTGGATCTGCCGGCGGCCAGCGACGCCCAGGCCCGCTCGGCCGCCGCGTTCATGCTCGAAGAGGCCCTGGCAGCGGCCCCCGAGCGCCAGCACATCGCCGTCGGTCGGCGCGGGGACGGCCCGCGTCTGACCGCCGTCGTCGATGCCCCTCGCCTGCAGGGATGGCTGGACAGGGCCGCCGCCCTCGGCTTCAGGCCGGACGTGGTCACGCCCGATCACCTGATCCTGCCGCCGGCGGAGGACCGCCTGGTCGGTGTGCGCTTTGGTCCGCTTCTGGCCGTGCGCGGTCCCAGCCTGGCCTTGTCCGGCGAGCCGGAGCTGCTGGCTGCCGTGCTTGGCGCGCAAACCCCGTCGCCGGCCAATCCCCTGGAATCCGCCGCCCTGCTGGCTCAGGGCGCCGAGGCTCCCGCCATCAACCTGCTGCAGGGCGCCTTCGCGCCGGGCGGCGAACGGGCCGAAGTGCGCGGCTGGAGACGGGCCGCGGTTCTCGCCGCGCTCGTGGTGATTTCGCCGCTGTTGATCGCCGGCGCCCAGATTGCCCGCAACACCGGCGCCGCCCTTGGCCTGGAGGACCGCGCCGACCGGCGGGCGGTCGCCATGGTTCCGTCCCTGCGGGGTCACAAGGACCCCGCCGGACAGGCCCTCGCGCGCCTGGAGGCCCGGCGATCCGCCGACCGTTTCCTCGAGCTCTCGGCCGCCGTTTTCCAGGTCGTGCAGGCCAGCGGCCCGGTGCGGATGGAAACCTTGGTCTATGGCGAAGACGGAGCCCTGAGACTCAGCGTGGCTTACGCCAACTATTCCGACCTCGACACGCTGAAAGCCGCCGCCGCTCAGGCGGGGCTCGACCTGATCGAGGACTCTACTGTCACTGAAGGCGGCCGCATCAGCACCGACCTCATCGTCCGGAGCGCCCGATGATTGACCGCCTGCGCCCAGCCTGGGAGGCCCGCTCCCGGCGCGAACAGATCATGCTGGCGGTAATGGGCCTGGCCCTGCTGCTGGTTGTCGGCTGGTTCGCGGTGCTGGTCCCGCTGAACGGCGCCGTGAAGGGCTCCGAGGCCCGGCTGAGCAAGGCCGGCGACCGGTTCGCCCAACTGGACGCCGCCGCCCGGGCCGGCGGCCTGCCGGTGACATCTGGCCAACCTCTGCAGGCGGTGGTGGAAACCTCCGCCGCCTCCGCGGGCCTGACCATCGACCGCCGCCGCGAGGAGGCCGACGGACGCCTGACCGTCTGGCTGACCGGCGCCGATCCCGGCCTGATGATGGGCTGGCTGACCAGCCTTGCCCGGAGCCAGGGGGTCGCCGTCAGCGAAATGACCGCCTCACGCACCGACGGCGGCCTGCTGGAAGCGCAGATCACCCTGCAGAGACCTGCGCCATGAAGACCCGGTCCCTGCTGATCCTGTTTGTCGCCGCTCTTCTGATCGCCCTGGTCGTCCGGGCCCCGCTCACGCTGGCGTTCGGCGCGGCCAAGGGCCGACTCAGCGCCGAGCAGGTCGAGGGAACGGTGTGGAGCGGCCGCCTGACCGGCGCCAATCTGTCCGGGCTGCCGCTGGGCGAGGTGAAGACCCGGACGCAGATCCTGCCGCTTCTGACCGGTTCGGTGCGCCTTGAGGCCCAGGCCCGGGGCGCGGCCTTTACCGGCAAGGGCCGCCTGCTGACAGCGGGCTCCCGCACCGGCGCCGACCAGGTCACCGGCCTGTTGGCGCTTGAGCGGCTGGGATTTTCAGGCCCGGTCAGCGGCGGCCTCAAGCTGGACCGGGTCGATGCGGTGTTCCAGCGCGGCCAGTGCCGCAAGGCCGCGGGCAAGGCCACCGCCCAACTCGGCGGGACCGGTCCGCTGCCCCAACCCGTCACCCTGACCGGTTCGCCCGTGTGCAGCGCGGGGCGCTGGGCGCTGCCCATGGCCGGTGAGGCCCAGGGCCTGCGTATCGAGGCGCTGATCAGCCTGGGCGGCGATGGCGGCTGGCGCTCGGAACTGATCCTCATTCCCACCGACCCGGCTTTAGGGCAGGTTCTGGCCGCCGCCGGCTTTACCCAGGACGGCGACCGCTGGCGCCGAACCGCCGAGGGACGTCCATGATCCGCCTTGTGACGCTAGCCGCCATCACCCTGGCCGCCACCGCCGCCCTCGCCGCGCCGAAGACCCAGAACGCCCCCGCGCCCAACGACGGCGGCGTGCCGTTCGGCGAACTGGCGCAGCAGAAGCTGGCGCCGGGCCAATGCGCCCTCTTTCTGTGGGCCAACACCAGCCCGGCCCGGCGCGTCCTCATGGCGACCCAGAACCCGGCCTCGGCCCGGGTGGTGATGAAGGGCAAGACCCTGGACCTTCCATTGACCGGCTGGGACGGCGAACAGGTCATGGGGCTCTATGAGGAACAGACCTTCACCGGCGAAGGCCTGACCCTCACCGTCCGCTTCCGCGGCGAGACGCCCAACGGGCTTATTGGCGGGGTGGTTGCCCGGGACGGCTCGATCGAGCTGAAAGACGCTACCGGCTGGGAAACCGTGGTCCCCGCAGCCGGTATGATCGCCTGTCAGGCGTCCTAAGCCGCCAGGAACCCTTCCAGGCGCCCGCGGATGATCTGCTCGGCCTCGCTCATGATGCGGTCGATCAGTTCCTTGCAGGTCGGAATGTCGTGGATCAGGCCCGCAACCATGCCGCAGGACCAGGCCCCGGCCTCCATCTCTCCATCGATCATGATTTTCGGATAAACTCCCGCCACTTCGGCGAAAATATCCTCGAACTTGATGTTTAGACCGAGATCCTTTTCCTTCTGCAGCAGCCGCTCGACCGCCGCGTTGGTCAGGACGCGTTCGGTGTTGCGCAGCGGGCGCATGACCAGGCGGGTGTCCAGCTCGCTGGCGGCGACGATGGCCAGCTTCACGTTCTCATGGACCGGCGCTTCCTTGGTGGCGATGAACCGGGTGCCCATGTTCATGCCCTCCGCGCCCATCGCGAGAGCCGCGACCAGCGAACGGGCGTCGGCCATCCCGCCCGAGGCGACGAAGGGGATCTTCAGCTCTTCCGCCGCGCGGGGCAGCAGGATCATGTTGGGGACGTCGTCCTCGCCCGGGTGACCACCGCACTCGAAGCCGTCGACGCTGACCGCGTCACAGCCGATGGCCTCGGCCTTCAGGCTGTGGCGGACCGAGGTGCATTTGTGGATCACCTTGACGCCCGCTTCCTGCAGCGGCGGCAGCCATTTGGCCGGGTTGTTGCCGGCCGTCTCGACGGCCTTGATCCCACCATCGAGAATAGCCTTCACATAGCCCGGGTAGTCGGGCTGATTGACCGACGGCAGGAAGGTCAGGTTCACCCCGAACGGCTTGTCGGTCATCTCCTTGCACTTGGCGATCTCGTTGGCGAGATCCTCCGGCGTGCGCTGGGTCAGGCCGGTGATGATGCCCAGCCCCCCGGCGTTGGAGACCGCGGCAGCCATCTCGGCGAAGCCGACGAAGTGCATGCCGCCCTGGATGATCGGGTGCTCGATGCCGAAGAGTTCGGTGATGCGGGTCTTCATGTTCCGTCCCTAGGATTGAATGCCGAGCTTCGACCGGAAATCCGGATGGACCAGGTCGTGATACTCGGGGTGTTTGGTGATGTAGCCGGCGAAGAAGCTGCAGGTCGGTTTGACCTTTAGCGCCCTCTCCCGTGCGTAAGCCAAGCCGTGTTTGACCAGGGTCCCGCCAACGCCCCTGCCGGCGAAGGCCTCCGGCACGACGGTATGCGGAAAGACGATGCTGTCGCCCTCCAGCCGGTATTCTGCGAAGGCGGTCTCGCCCCCGAGGTGGACCTCGAAGCGGCCCGCGCCGCGATTGTCGACGACCTCGATGTTCTGCTCGTCCGGCATGCGCCCTCCCGTGTGGCGCGATCCTGCCCGGACGCGCGGAGGATGGCGAGACAGAAAAACGGGCCCGGCTGTCAGAGGACGGCCGGGCCCGCAAAGGCGCTCAGGTCAGTGGGTGATCAGAGGATCCAGCCGCCCGTCCCGTCCGGCTCGCCGCCGGTCAGGATCACCGGCGTTTCGGAGTTGCCCTGCAGGGTGATGCGGTAGTCCTCGACACCGTCGCCGTTGACGTCCATCCGAAGCTGGGTGGAGCCACCGCCGACGACCACAACCAGCTGGCCGGCCTGGCTGCTGAAGGCGCCGACAACGGTGAAGGCCTGATCGCCGCCCACATTGATGTTGGCGTCAATCGCCGACAGGTCGAGGACGTCGCCCAGGGCCGCGCTGAAGTCGCGGATCGAGTCCGCCTCCCGCGTACCGCTGGTAAGGACCGACTCGTTGACAGCCACAAAGCGGTCCGCCCCGTCGTCGCCCCACATCTGATCGTTGCCGACGCCGCCGACAATCGTGTCGGCGCCAGCACCCCCGCGCATGATGTCGTTGCCTGCCAGGCCGTAGAGGGTGTTGTTCCCACTGTTGCCGTTAAGGCTGTTGTTCAGGACGTTGCCCGTACCGGAGAGATCATCCCCGCCGGACAGGGTGAGGTTCTCGACGAAGCTGCTGAGGATGAAGTTGACGGAGGCGTTGACGGCATCGGTGCCGCCCCCGTCTTCCTCGGTCACCACATCGCCGGCGTTGTCGACCCAGTAGGTGTCATTCCCGGTGCCCCCGGCCATCTCGTCGGCGCCGGAGCCACCGTTGAGCTGATCGTTGCCGGAGCCGCCATCCAGATAGTCGGCGCCGTCATTGCCGTTCAGGATGTCGTTGCCGCCAAGGCCGAAGATGACGTCATCGTAGGAGCCACCGTTCAAGGTATTGGCGGCGCCGGTGCCGACGATCGGGTTGGATTCGCCGGTCACCGAGACGGTAAGCGTATGGGTGGTGGTGTCGGCCCCGTCCGAGGCGGTGTAGGTGAACACCTCCGTCACGATCTGGCCCGCGGACAGGCTGGGATCGGTGGCCGTGTAGGTGTAGCTGCCGTCCGGATTCAGCGTCAGGAAGCCGTGAGCGGCCGCGACCACGAACCGTCCCTGACCGTTCGGAGTGACCGCGTCACCGTTCTGGTCCAGCAGCGCCGTCACCGTGACGGTGTCGGCGTCCAGGTCGAACACATCGGCCAGAACGTTGCCATTGACCGCTTCGCCTTCGCTCACCGAAGCAACGTCGTCGGCGTCGATGAGCACCGCGTTGCCGTTATTGACGGTGACGGTGCGGTCGGTGAATTCGATCGCCTCGACCGCCGTCAGGGCGTCGATGCCGTCAGCCGAGGTCACCGTCAGAACCGCGCCGGCCTGAACAGCCGTCGCCGCCGTCGACAGGCCCGAAAGCCTGACGGTGTCGGTTCCGGCCTGGCCATCGATGAGGTCGTCGCCGGCCCCGCCGATGAGCAGATCGTCGCCGCCATTGCCCCACATCTGGTCCGCCGACGTGGTGCCGGTGATCGTCTGGCCAGCCGGCGATTCGGTGTTGTGCTCGCCGCGCAGGCTGGTGGCCCGCGGCTGGACAGGCAGGCTGACGTCCCAGGCCGAGGCGTCGTAACTCTCGCGGATGCCGTCGACGTTCAGCACCGAGGTGCCGGAGCCCGCCCAGTCCGCCGTGGCGCCGGACAGATCGACGTCGGTGATCGTGAGCCCGTCAAGGTTCTGGTAGTTGTTGATGGCCAGGCCCGACTTGTGGAAATCGCCGGTGATCACGACGTTGTCGATGGTCACTGAGCCGATCGGAACCGTGTCTTCCGTAGCCAGCAGGGCGTTCTCGGTGCCGTGGATCTCCAACCCGTAGTCCGGGCGATCCGCCGAATTCGGCACATCCGGACCTCCGGTATTCCCGTTCAGGGTCAGGTTCTGCAGAAGTGCATCGCCCTGCAGGCCGATCAGCTTGATCTGGGCGCCGCTGTTGAGGCCGGTCTCGCCATTGTTGTCGAAGACGCTGTCGGTGACCGTCAGCTGGTCGATCCCGCTGTTGTAGACGTACAGGCCCGTGTAGGCGTTGCCCTCGAAGGCCCCGTTGGTGAAGCTGAGCTCCCCGATACCCGTCGCGTTCACGTACATGCCGCCCGCGATGATGCTCCCGCCGTTCGATCCGGCGATGGTGAAGCCGTCAAAGCTGAGGTCCCCGCCCGCGAAGGCGCCGGTAACCAGAACCGTGGAGCCGACCGCGGACGCGGTGATGGTCACATCGCCTAGCGCCTGGAAGTTCAGTGGCTTGCCGGTGATCGTCAGGCTTTCGGTGTAGACCCCTTCGGCCACCACGATGGTGTCCCCGGCGGCGGCGCCGTTGATTGCGGCCTGGATGGAGCCGCCGGCCTCGACCAGCCAGAAGACCTGGCCCGTGCCGTCGACGACCCGTTCAACGCCGTCCAGCGTGTCGCCGCCGTCGGCATCAAGGGAGAAGACACCGCCGGCGTAGGAGATGTCGCCGAGGTCGATGTCGGCCTCATAGTGGGCCGTGTCGACCCCAAGCCCGCCGACCAGGGTGTCGGCGCCTTCGCCACCGGTCAGGCTGTCATTTCCGGAGCCGCCGGTCAGGCTGTCATTGCCGTCACCGCCGTCGACAGTGAGAACTCCGACGCTGGTCCCGCCGTCGATAATGTCCGCGCCGTCGCCGAGATCGACCACAATGGCGCCGCTGGAGTGCGGGTCGAGGGTCAGGCTGTCATCGCCGTCGGTGGCCGTGAAGCTGACCTGCGAGGTGGTCAGGTTGGCGAGGTCGCCATGCACGCTGTTATGGACGGCGTTGTCGATGGTGACGTTGACGACCGAGACCGCGGGACCGCCGACGGTCTTGCCCGCCTCCCCGATATGAATCCCGGTCGCCGTGCCGTCGATGACGCCGTTCTGGATGACCAGCGGGCTGCCGACCCAGGTGGCGGCATCCGGCGCGTCATAGGACGGGGCGTCGTCGCGCGCTTTGATCGAGATCGCAGCGCCGGCCGCGTGCGATGAACCGCCGCCGGCCGAAAGCCCGACGTTGGTGAACACGAAGTCGCTGATCAGGACGTTGCTGTACTCGCCATCCTTGAGGTTGATGTCGATACCGGCGCCGAAGCTGCCCAGGGGCGCGCCGAAGGTTTGACCGCGGCCGAAGTTGCCGACGTTGGTCATCGTGATGTTGATGATCTGGCTGTTCTCGAGGGACTCGAAGTAGACGCCCTTCTCGTTCAGGTCGAAGAAGTCGGTTCCATCGATCAACAGGTCGTTGACCGTGCCATTGGCGTTGTCGAGCGTCTTGAAGAAGGACAGGCCCAACTCACCGTCGGAGACCGAACCGCCGATGATGCTGAGGTCATCGGAGTTGGCCTCGGTGCTCTTGCGGTAGCCGACCACGAAGCCGGTGAGGTCCAGATCCTCGAGCGTGACATTGCTCGAGTTGCCGATCTGAACGGCGCGGTTGAAGTCATCGATGTTGAAGTTACGGACGACGATGTCATTGGCCTCGATGGTGAGGCCCGCGCCAGATGAATAGTTGGGACCCGTCGCCGTCTGCAGGAAGGTGGCCACAGAGTCGCCGTCGGCGAGACCGTTGTCAGTCTTCAAAGTGCCCTGAATGGTCACCTCGCCGAGGCCAATGAGGGTCAGGCCGCTTTTGTTGACGACCACGTTCTCCTGGTAGCTGCCCTCGGCGACGAGGATGGTCTCGCCCGCCGAGGCCGCCGCGATGGCCGCATTGATGGAGCCGCCGGCCGAGACCAGCCAGAAGACGTCGCCCGAGGCGTCAACCACCCGCTCGACACCGAGCGTATCCACGCCGTCGACGCTGAGGGTGAACACGCCGCCCGCGCCGCTGAAGTCCGAAACGCTGAGCTCGACATCGTAGTTCGCCGTATCGACTCCGAGGCCGCCGACGAAGATGTCGTCGCCGGCGCCGCCCGAGAGGCTGTCGTCGCCGTCACCGCCCGCAAGGGTGTCATTGCCTTCGCCGCCCATGATGCTGTCATTGCCGGCGCCGCCGGTCAGGCTGTCGGCGCCCGTGCCGCCGTCGATGGTCAGGACGCCGGTGCTGGTTCCGCCGTTGACGGTGTCCTCGCCGTCGCCGAGGTCGAAGGTGATGGTTCCGATCGACTGGGTGCTGACCACCCAGCTGTCGGCCTGGTCGCTGCCGATGACCTCGATGTTGGCGGCCGAGCGGCTTTCGATGTCGCCGTTCTGGGCGTTGTGGACCGCGCCGGTGATGACGACGTTT